>JAFZXI010000102.1 GCA_017616855.1 Clostridia bacterium
CGCGGCCGTCTTCGTCCATGCTCTTTATCGTCGGGACGTCGGCGCCGTCGAAACGCGTTTCGCGGTAGGGGTCGTCCTCGAGGATTATCGCGTCGTGCTTCTTCGCGACGGCGTAGAGCGCCGCGCGGCGCTCCGCGGAGGCGGTTATGCCGGTCGGGTTCTGGAAGGTCGGGATCAGGTATATCAGCTTCGCCTTCGGGTCGTTCGCGAGCGCGCGGTCGAGCGCTTCGGGGTCGGCGCCGTCGGAATCAAGCGGAATGCCGGTCAGCTTCAGGCCGCTGGCGCGGAAGGCGTTCAGCGCGCCGATGAAACTCGGATCCTCGGCGATAACGGTATCGCCCTCGTTGCAAAGGACCTGCGCGGTCAGCTCTATCCCCTGCTGCGCGCCGCTGACGACGATGACTTCGTTCTTCGTCATGTCGATGCCGCAGCGCTCCGCGCACCACGCTTTCAGCGTTTCACGCAGCGGGCCCCAGCCCTCGCTGATGCCGTACTGCAGCGCTTCGACCGGGCGGGATTCGAGTATCTGCTCGGCGGCGCGGCGGACGAAGTCCGACGGGAACGACTCCGCGGCGGGATTGCCCGCGGAGAACGGGATATTGTTCTTGCCCGCGTCGGATTTCAGTATCTCTCTGACCGCGGACGGCTTGAGGGACGCGAACTTTTCGGAAAACCTGTATTCCATGGTATCACCTTCGTTTTGCGCACTCGGCGCATAGTTATCTATTATAAAGGTTAGTATATCACAAGTGTGTGAATATTGCAAGCAAAAAGCAAAGTGTGTATCCGGGGCAGGCGGTAACGCTCCGGATACACACTTTTTCTTTTACAATGCCGTTTTCTTTAAGATCCTTCGCTGCGCTCAGGATGACAAAAGGAAACGTGAGATCCTTCGACTCCGCAACCTTCGGTTGCTCCGCTCAGGATGACAACGCTTCTGCGCAAATGCGCGGGCGATTGATAATCGCCCCTACGGATCCCCGTTCTTAATTTGCAATTTGCAATTTTCAATTTGCAATTTATTCTTACGCCTTCCAGAGCCCGTGCAGGTTGCAGTAGGCGAACGCGGCTTCGACCTCGTCGTTGTCGCAGATGCGGAAGCAGACCTTCGGCTCGTCGCCGGGCTTGAGCGCCTTGCGCTGGTTGCCCTTCTTCGTCTTGAGCGCGATCCACTCTATGTAATGCTCCTCCGCCATCGGATGCGCGACGCTGCCGACGGTCACGACGACCTTGCTGCCGTCGCGCTCGATCACCGGCACGTGCTTTTCGGCCGAAGCGTCGACCGAGCCGGGGATTATCTCCTCCATCGGCTTGCCGCAGCAGACGACGGGCGCGCCGGTCTTTTTGACGATCGCGATTATCTGTCCGCAGACGGAGCATCTGTAAAACTTCATTTCCATTATCGTTACCTCCCGTTATTTTATGGGTATATTATAGCATATTCGCGCGTGTGAAAGCAAGAGGGAAAAACGCGGGCCCCGTCATTCCGGGAAGCTGTAAGGCGACGGGAAATCCCCTGCCGTTTCCGCGCGGCTGCATAAGGCGGGGGATCCTTCGGCTCGCTTCGCTCGCTCAGGATGACGCCGTTACGAAAGCGGCTGTGCCGCCATCCCTACGGAAGCGCTTGCCGAAAGAGAGACCAACAACCCCTCAGTCTTTCGCCTTCGGCGAAAGACAGCTCCCCTTGCACAGGGGAGCCTGGACGAGCGATGCTCGTCCCTACGCGCGGCTTCGCCGTCCCTACGAAAGCGGCTGTGCCGCCGGCTGTGCCGCCGCTTTGTTTCTGTTATACATTTCCACGAATTCGTCCCAGTTGTCGAGCAGCGCGGCGAGGACGACGGGGTCGAACTGCTTTCCGCTCTCCGCGCTCATGATTTCGTACGACTTTTCGAGCGAATAGGCGTCCTTGTAGTGGCGCTTGGAGAGCAGCGCGTCGAGCACGTCGGCGACCGCCATTATGCGCGCGCAGAGCGGTATATCCTCTCCCTTAAGCCCCTGCGGATAGCCCGTGCCGTCGTATCTCTCGTGGTGGCAGTAAGCCATCTCGGTCGCGATCGAGAGGTATTCGGTGTCTTCGATATCGCCGACGATGTCCGCCATGATGTCCTTGCCGTAGACCGTGTGGAGCTTGATCATGTCGAACTCCTCGGGCGTGAGCTTGCCCGGCTTGCAGAGGAGGGAATCTTTTATCTTTATCTTGCCGACGTCGTGCAGCGGCGCGGCGCGCACGAGCAGGTCGATGTATTTCGGAGTAAGCGTATCCGCGAAAGCGCCCTTATCTATCAGCTTATCGATGAGGAAGGAGACGTAGCCGGAGGTGTTGTGAATATGGTCGCCGGTTATCGCGTCGCGGCTCTCGATGACGGAGGAGAGAGAGTAGATTATCTTCTGCTGTATCTGCTGCTGCTCCTGGCTGAGCCGGAGGTTGTTCGCCTGAGTCTCGATAAGCTTCTTCGTCTGGTTGTCGATGACGACGGTGATGTGGGTCAGCAGCGGAATGACGCCTATCATTATCAGGCAGCGCGGGAGCGCGTAAAACAGTTCGAGATTGAGCACCGGAGTTTCAACTATCGGCTGCAGCATCGGGAAATCGCGGATGAAGTTCGCGACGGTCGAAGTCGTCGTCAGCACGGCGTTCGCGTCGCAGAGGCCGAGACTGTAGGAAAGCGGCGTCGAGATGAAGACCGCCACGAAGTTGACGGCGTAGGTTATGTAGAGCACCTTTTTCTTGCGGTAAAGCGCGGCGGAGATAAGCGGGAAAAGCAGCACGAGCACGATGTGGTAGGTCAGGAAGACGTAGGTAACGTTAATCGCGATTATCAGCGACGTCAGTACGACGTATTTACCCTCCGGCCGGCTGAAGCCCGCTACGCGGAAATAAATGAGATCCGCGAGGATTATCGCGCCGACGATGATGCCCGCCTTCCAGAAAAGCTGGGTATCGTTGATGAAAATCCCGAGCAGGTTCATAACCCATATGAAAACGAATATCACCGTTATGAACAGCAGCGTTTTCAGGTTGAACTTGTTGGAAGTTTCGTCGGTTTTTTTGTAGAGATACAAGGAGTCTGTCATTATCCGTCCCCCTCAGACGTTAATGGTTATGTTTATAATGCCGCGGCCGCTCAGAGCGGTTTTTTCTTTATGCGGGCGAACGCGCGGGGATACGCTTCGGGCGCGGGTTTGACCTTTTCTATCACGACGAGCGCGCGTTCGGCGTCGCCGAGCGGAGCGCGCTCGACCCGCGCGAGCTTTCCGCCGAGGACGGCGATCGCGTTCTTCGCCGCGGCGATCTCCTCATCCGCTCCCCTGCCCTTATACGCGATGAAGACGCCGCCGGCGCGCACGAACGGCAGGCAGAGCTCGCAGAGCACGTTCAGCGCGGCGACCCCGC
>JAFZXI010000103.1 GCA_017616855.1 Clostridia bacterium
AGCGACAACCCCTCCCTCCTGCTGCCGCAAAGCGGCACCCAGACACCTCCCCTTGCACAGGGGAGGCACGCAGGCGATTGATAATCGCCCCTACGGCGTTGCGGCGCGGAGACACCTCATCAGTCACGGACGGATACGCCGTCCGTGACAGCTTCCCCTCAAGGGGAAGCCAAACAACGCATACAAAAACGCGGAGCCGAGAATTCTCGGCTCCGCGTTCAGCGGTATTAACCTTTCGCATCGGGCTGCCGGACTCGCGCTCCGGCGTCCCTTTGCGGTTTTTAGGTCAGTCCTTACAGGACGACGTGCTCAACATTGAGGTAACCGGTCGCGTCGACAGTGCCCTGATGGTTGGCGGGCTTGTCGGCGATGAAGAACCACGCGCTGTAGCTCTCGCCGGCACGGTCAAGGCCGACGAAGGACGTCACGGTCAGTTCGCCCTGATACAGTTCATCGATCTCTTCGCCCTTGTAGGTGAAGGTGAAGATCTTGAAGAGGACGAGCTTCTTCAGAGTGGAGGTGTCCTTGCTGGAAGCACGGAGCAGGGCCTGATACGCGGGATCTCTGTAGGTTATGTCGGTAACAACCATCTGGATATCGTCAGGATTGACGGTTTCCATGAAGGCGCCGGTGACTTCGAGTCCGGACGGAGCCGTGAAGGTGGTCATGACATAATTGGCCTCGTTAATCTCGAGAGTTACCTTCTCTTCGATGACTTCGTAGAGGTCAACGAACGCGGCGTCCGGAGTGAAGACCACGTCGAACGTGCTGCCGCTTTGGGAAGCGAGAGGTCTCGTTTCGGGAGCGACCCAGGTCCAGGTGCCGGTCACGGTGCCGGTGTCGCCGCCGGTAAGGGCGGAGTCAGCCAGAGTCTGCGGATAGCTGATCGCAGCAGCGGTCGGCAGCGTGTAACCGGTGATGACGGCCTTGCCGATAGCGGCAGTGGCGTCACTCTTGACGGTGTCGGAAGCGACCGGGGAGGAGAGCTCCGCATAGACCGTCTTGCCGATCTCGTCAGCGGTGAGGACGTAGGTCTCGCCGGTGCCGAGCTTGTCGCCGTCGCCGTTGTACCACGTAATCTCATAGTTCGTGCCGATGAGGGCGGGAACGTCAGCCGCGGTGGCGGTCAGGGTCTCGAGATATCTCTCGGTGCCGCTGATGGTGACGGTGGCGGTGCCGAAGGAGGTCTTCTGGGTCTTCGCAGCGACGGTGGTCGCATCGGACTCGATGTGATCGTCGTTCGCCTTGATGCGGGCGGAGAGCTGATACTCAGCGTCAGCGCCGAGGCCTTCGAAGACGTTGCTGTCCTGCCAGGCGTCGTCGCCGAGCTTGTATTCAGCGCCTTCGATAGGAGTGACAGTAATGGTGCTGTCGGTGGATTCGTAGGTGACGGTCGGGGCCGCGGGCTTGTCGATGATTCTCTGGAGAACCTTGGCAGCGGCGTCGATCTCGTCCTTAGTCGCGTCGAGGTTGTAGTAGACGGTGGTTCCGTCAGCTATCTCGGTCGCCCACTTGGTGGCATCGATCGCCTTGACGGCGGCGATGTTCGCCTTCAGGGTCGCGCGGTCGACAGCTTCGAACTTGTCGACTATCGCCTGGAGGGCGGCGGTGGCGTCATAGACGTCGTCGCGGTCGACGGAGTCCTTGGTCGCCTGAGCGGCGGTGATGTCGGCAGCGTAGACTTCGTTGAAGTCGTAGCCCTGGAGCTTCGTGACAACAGCGTCAAGAGCGGCCTTGTCTTCGTCGGAAGGAGCAACGATCTCTCTGTAGCCCTTCATGTCGGAGACGGTGATCGTGGTGCCCTCGGCTTCGCCGTAAGCTTCGATGATGAAGACGATGACGTCTTCGAGTTCATCCTGCGCGAACGCGCTGCACCAGAAGGCCTTCTCGAAGTAGCTGAACGGGATGTTGATGTAGCCGTCTTCAGCAACGTATTCGGGCTTAATCTTCATCGCGTACATCTCGCGGAC
This sequence comes from Clostridia bacterium, assembly GCA_017616855.1. Classification (GTDB taxonomy): domain Bacteria; phylum Bacillota; class Clostridia; order Oscillospirales; family RGIG8002; genus RGIG8002. The sequence continues at coordinate 1,971 of JAFZXI010000103.1, forward strand.
GAACTTGGAGCAGTTGGAGAGACCGATGAGGATTCTCTCAACGGGCTTGTTCGCTTCGAGCTTGAAGCGGATACCGTCGGCCTTGGAAAGTCCGGCAACGTTCAGCGCCGGATAAGCGCCGTTGTTATCGGGCTGCAGGGTCTGGCTGCGGTCCATGTTCTTCCAGCCCATGGCCTTGCCGGTGAAGTCGGCGGTCGAGGTCATGGAGAAGTTGTCATTAGCCGCGAAGGTGGTGTTCTTGGAGAAGTCGCCGGCGTTCCAGGCGTTGTTGATGTTCAGGCCTTCGCCGATGGAGTCGCAGAGCTTGCCGCTGTTCGCGGTGACGACAGCGTTGACCTTCTCGTCGGTCCAGCCCTCGAAGAAGTTACCGGTGACGGCCTTGGTGGGCAGAGCAACGAGCTTGGTGATAGCTTCTCTGGTGGCAGCGAGGTCGCCGCTGTTGACGGCGGTCTGCAGCGCGGCCCAGCTGTCGGAGGTGTAGTTGTACTCCCACAGGTCGGCAACGATGTCTTCGGCGGTGAGAGCTCTGTAACCGTGGACATCGGAGATGGCGATCTTCGTGCCTTCAGCTTCGCCGTAAGCTTCAACGATGAAGACGATGACGTCTTCGAGCTCGCTCTGCGCAAACGCCTTGCACCAGAACGCCTTCTCGAAGTAGCTGAACGGGATGTTGATGTAGCCGTCGGCACCAACGTACTCGGGCTTAATCTTCATCGCGTACATTTCGCGGGTGAACTTGGAGCAGTTGGAGAGACCGATGAGGATTCTCTCAACGGGCTTGTTGGCTTCGAGCTTGAAGCGGATACCTTCGGCCTCGGAAAGTCCGGCAACGTTCAGCGCCGGATAAGCGCCGTTGTTATCGGGCTGCAGGGTCTGGCTGCGGTCCATGTTCTTCCAGCCCATCGCCTTGCCGGTGAAGTCGGCGGTCGAGGTCATAACGAACGCGCCGTTATCATCGATAGCAAAGGTGGTGTTGTTGGAGAAGTCGCCGGCGTTCCAGGCGTTGTTGATGTTAAGGCCTTCGCCGATGGAGTCGCAGAGTCTGTCGCTGTTCGCGGTGACGACAGCGTTGACCTTCTCGGTGGTCCAGCCCTCGAAGAAGTTGCCGGTGGTCGCGATGGTCTCGTAAGGAACGAGCTTGGCAATCGCGGCGTCGCGCTCGTCAGCGGTTCTCGCGGCAGCGATGGCCGTTTCATAAGCGGTCCAGCTGTCGGCGGTGTAGTTGTACTGCCACAGATTGGTGATAGCGGCATCGTTGATGTCGAAGTCTCTGGCTATGTAGCCGCGGACGTCGGAGATCTTAATGGTAGTGAACTTGGAAACGTTGTAAGCTTCAACGATGAAGACGATGACGTCTTCGAGTTCGCTCTGAGCGAACGCGGAGCACCACCAAGCGTTCTCGAAGTAGCTGAACGGGAGGTTGATGTAACCTTCAGCGTCAGCGTATCCGGGCTTGACGGAGAGCGCGTACTGCTCGCGGACGAACTTGGAGCAGTTGGAGAGACCGATGAGCAGTCTTTCAACAGTGCCGTCTTCGACTTCCAGCTTGAAGCGGATACCGTCGGCCTTGGAGAGTCCGGCAACGGTCAGCGCCGGGAAGGCGCCGTTGTCGGCAGACTGCAGGGTCTTGCTGCGGTCCATGTTCTTCCAACCCATGGACTTATCGGTGAAGTCGCCGGTCGCCATCATGGAGAACCAGCCGTCACCGGCGTCAAACGTGGTGTTGTTGGAGAAGTCGCCGGCGTTCCAAACGTTATTGGCGTTCAGGCCGTCGCCGATGGAGTCGCACAGCTTGCCGCTGTTCGCGGTAACGACGTCGTTGACGTCCTTCTTGGTCCAGTCCTTGAAGAAGCTGTCGGTAGTATACTCAATATAGGGAGACTTGAGAGCGTCGACCGCGGCATAAAGGGCAGTCTTATCGCCCGCCTCAACAGCGGCCTCAACAGCAGCCCAGCTGTCAGCGGTGTAGTTGTACTCCCAAAGGTCGCCGACGAACTCGGCCGGATTGAACAGTTTGTATCCGGTGAGGTCGGAGATGGTGAGCGTGGTTCCGTCGGTCACGCCGTAAGCTTCAACGATGAAGACTTTGATGAGACCGAGTTCATCCTCGGCAAACGCCTTGGACCACCAGGCCTTCTCGAACTTGGAGAAGGGGATGTTGATGTAACCTTCTTCATCGAAGTATTCGGGGATCAGCTTGAGGGCGTACATCTCTCTGTTGCCGCCGGCGGCGAACTGAGAGGGCGAAGCACAGTTGGAAAGACCGATGAGCAGTCTCTCAAAGGTGCCGCCGGAAACACCGAGCTTGAAGCGGATACCGTAGCTGTTCTCAATGCCTTCGGAATCGAGAGCCGGATAAGCACCGGCGGTAGCGGTGTTCATCGTGGTACGGTCGAGGTTCTTCCATCCCATGGACTTGCCGGTGAAATCGACATTCGCGGTCATGGAGAAGTTATTGTTCGCGGCGAAGGTGGTGTTCTTGGAGAAGTCGCCGCCGTTCCAGACGTTCTGGGTGTTGAGACCGTCGCCGATGGAGTCGCAGAGTCTGTCGTCGTTGAGCTCGACAGGCGCGTTGACGTTATCGGTGGTCCAGCCCTTCATCATGTTGCTCGTGGTGAGGTCGATAGCGAGGGGCTCGAGCTTGGAAATAGCGGTGTTAACAGCGGCAGCATCGTGAGTCGCCGCGGCATCAAGCAGCTCGTTCCAGGTCTTTTCGCTGTAGTTGGGCTGCCAAAGGTTGCCGATAAGAGCGTTAATCGCAGCGATCTCCGCGAGCTTGCCTTCGAGGGTGGCGACCATCGCGTCGACATCGGCCTGCGCGGCGGTGTCGCTGAAGTACACTTCTCTCGCGTCGGTGCAATCAACACCGGCCGCTTCGGCTTCGACTATCTTTCTGCCGAGCGCGTCGGTATCATTGACGCCGACAAAATAGACGTCCTCAATGATGAACGCGAGCTTCGTGGAGCCGGTGCCGTGGTTTACCTGGACCTTGACCTGGTCGACAGTCTGGAAGAACATCGACTGGAAGGTCGGGCAATCCTGATACCAGCCCGCGCCGACGAACTGAGCGCCGGTGAAGGCATAGTAGTAATAACCGTCCTTCTTGACCGGGTTTTTGAAGTCGACGGCGACGGCCTTCTTGGAACTGCCGAGGGTAAGGAACGGTTTAGTCAAGCCGGATACGCTGCCGGTAGCACCGTAACCGTCGACATCGGTAAATTTAACGGCAATAGCGGTCTTGTTGGAGAAATCCGCGCCGTCAAAGATATTGATGCCGTCGACCAGCTTGTTCTTAGCCCACTGATCGATACCCTTCGCGGTGTCGAAACGGAAATAGTAGTTTCCGTAACTCGCCGTGGCGGTTGTCGTACCGATGACTACGGTTTTGCCGTCGTCAGTCTTGGCAAAGCTGACGTCGGTGCCGTCCGTCTTCATCTGCTGCGCCTGCGCAAGCGTGTACTGGTTAATGAACGGAATATGGATTTCCTTCGCTTCAGCAGAAGCGTTAAAAACTATAACGCCGCTGAACAGAGCCAGTACCATTGCGAAAGCAAGCAGAGAACTAAGGATTTTTTTCATAATTGCTTCCTCATTTCTTTTAGAATATTTTTGCGCGAGTTTAATCATTCATTCCTTGGTTTTTTGTGACGGGATCCCCGTCGGGTGTTGACGGGTCCACCGTCAGCCGTGCTTCATCCTTTCTCCTCCTTTTTGTAATAGGGCCGGGTTTTTCAGCCCCAAGAAGCGGCTTTCCGCCGCGTTTGTAAACCTGAGCGAAAATGCAAATGGGTATACTAACTCACATTTTCTGTCTACATACCGCTATATTAGCATATTTATTTCAATTTGGCAATAGAAAATTTGGATTTTTTTATAATTATTTTTCATTAAGCTTTCACAAATGGAGGTTTTATGAGGAAATGCGGGAAAAATGAGTGTGTGTCCCGTCATTCCAAGGAGGCAACAGCCGACGAGAAACCCCCTGCCCTTTACGACCGGCTGTAAAAGGAAAGGAGGTCCTTCGACTGCGCGGCGTTCCGCCGCTCCGCTCAGGATGACGGACGGGTTATCGTAGGGGCGAATACTATTCGCCCGCAAATATAAACACAATTCGACTGCGTAACTGCGCGGGCGATTGATAATCATCCCTACGACGCAGACAACCCCTCAGTCGCCTGCGGCGACAGCTCCCCTTACACAGGGGAGCCAAGGCGGGCGATTGATAATCGCCCCTACGGAACCTCAATTTGCAATTTGCAATTTGCAATTTTCAATTTGCAGAAAAAGCAGCCGCCTCGAATTGAGGCGGCTGCCAAAGCTTTGCGCTTTATTCGGTTTTGCGTTTCGCTTACGCGACGTCGGCGATGAAGCCGTCGACAACGATTTCGCCCTCGGTGTCTACGGTCGCCTGAGCGCTGCAGACTTCACCGTTGGCAAAGAACCATACGGTGTACGCCTGGCCGGCGCGGGCGGGTCCGATGTTGGCGCCCAGCTTGAGGGTGCCGACGTAGCAGACGGAATCGAAGGTCACGCTCTTGAAGAGGATCAAGCTCTTCGCGGTCTGGTTCGCTCTCGCGGCGCGGAGCAGCGCGAGGTAAGCGGGATCGCCGGCCTTGATATCCTCAATGTGCGGGACGGGGTTGGAGCCGGCAATGAAATCGCCGGTCAGCTTGATGCCGGTAGCGTCGTCAACAATGGTCTTTTCCTCGGTGTCGCTGGTGATGTTAACGACAACGTAAGCGGTAACAGCGTTGTAGCAATCGGTGTCTTCCGGAGTGAAGATGACCGGGAACGCGGTGCCGGACTGACCCAGCGCGGGAACGAGTTCCGGATCCGCCCAGCTCCACTTGCCGGGTACGCTGGCTTCGCCGCCGGTGATGGAGGCGTTGCCGAGCTTGTCGCCAATCATGATGGCGGTGTCGACGGGAACGACGGTGATTTCCGGAGTCGCCTTAACGACCTCGGCGGTGGGCTCACCGGTGATGACGCCTTCGAGGTTCGCGGCGGAGACGGAAACGGTCAGCGTCGCGCCGATGTCGTCCTTGCCGAGCACGTACTCGGCGCCGGTGCCGACTTCAGTTTCGCCTCTGGACCAGGTGTAGGTCAGGTCGCCGGGGTTGGCGGTGGTAACGTTCGCGGTCGCGGTAAGGGTCGCGCCGTAGACGGCTTCGCCTTCAACAGCGACTTCGCCTTCAATCGGGGCCTTCGCGGTCTTGATGACGAGCGCTTCGGAGGGTTCGGACGCGGGCAGGCCGCCGATGGAAGCGACTCTCGCGTAGAACTTGTATTCGGTGTTGGGCTCAAGACCGGTGTATTCGGTATTGCCGCTCCACTCGCCGTTCTCGCCCATTCTGTATTCGATGTTGTCGGGTCCGAGCGTCAGGGTGATGCTGTTATAGGTAACTTTGTCAGCGGTCGGAGCTGCGGGAGCTTCCGGAGTCGCGGCCTTGTTCAGCGCCGCGGCAGCGTCGGCGATCTGCGCCTCGGTGGCGTTCTTGTCGTAGTAGACCTCCATGGCGTCGTCGTAACCGGCAATACCGAGGCCCTTGTAAGCGAGGAGCGCTTCCTTGAGCGCGCTGCGGTCAAGAGACTCGAACAGGATTACCTGCCAGTTATACATTTCCTTGCCGCGCTGATCGAAAATTTCGAAAACGGCGAAGACGGTCTCTTCCTTGACCCTCTGCAGATCGAAATCGTTGTAGTACCAGTCGCCGGTGTCGATCGGGGTCTCGTCGATGTAATAGGTGAACCAATTGTCAGCGTCGGGCGTCACGTCGTGCTTCTTGGTAAGCATCGAGTGCCAGAGGCCGGCGCCGTTGCTGTAGTGGATGGCGTTGCCCTTGCCCGGATTCGCGCCTTCGACCTGGTAGCGGTAAGCGATAATGTCGCTAAGCTTGTAGCCGCCGAGCATATCGATGAAGGTCTTGCCGTTTATCGGAAGAGTCTTTCCGTAGAAGGGGTCCTTCAAATGTTGGCCGGCGTTAGTGCCGCCGATTTCGAATCCGGAATCCGGCACGTAAATGCCGTTGACGAAGGCGTAGTCGCCGCTCGTCTTGGGCAGGTTGTAGATAACGCCTCTATCGGTCTTGGTCAGCGAGCTCTCGCCGTCAAGACTGTCCATCATATCGAGCTCTTCCTGAGTGTAGATGCTGAAGCCGGGGACGTCGACGATCGCGGAATCGGGATCCTTATAATCCTTGAGGACCGCCATGATGTCCTGATAGGCCTCTTCGAATTCGGAGGTGTAGTTGACGCCCACGACCAGGTTGCTCGCTTCCGCGATGAGGTCGGCGTATCTGCCGTCGATATCAAAAGCAATCAGGTTCGCGAGCGCGGGCGCGAGTTTCTCGGCGTCCGCGGCGGTCGAAGCGCTGAGCGCCTTGTATCCGCGCATGTCGGAAAGGGTGATCTTGGTGTCTTCATCAACGCCGTAAGCTTCAAAGATGAGGACGATCACGTTTTCGAGTTCGTTCTGCGAGAAAGCGTTGCACCACCAGGCATTCTTGAAATAGCTGAAGGGGATGTTGATGTAGCCCTCTTCGTCTACGCAGTCGGGATTAACGTTGAGCGCGTACTGCTCTCTGGTCATATTCGCGCAGTTGGAGAGACCGATAAGGAGACGCTGTACGTTTCCGCCGGTAACTTCAATCTTGAGACGGATGCCGTCGGCCGCGGTAAGTCCGGTAACGTCGATGGCAGGATAGCCGTAGTTCGCGCCGGCAGCTGCGAGCGTGCCGCTGCGGTCCATGTTCTTCCAGCCCATCGATCCCGAGACGAACGCACTGAGAGCGGTCATCGAGAAGTTGTTTTCGGCTTCAAAGGTGGTGTTATTGGTGAAGTCGCCGCTGTTCCAGACGTTATTGTAGTTAAGGCCGTTGCCGATGGAGTCGCACAGCTTGCCGCTGTTGGCGTCGACGACGTCGTTGACCATCGTGGTGGTCCATCCGTCGAAGAAGTTGCCGGTCACGGTCTCGACGGCAGCGGGCTCAAGCGCGTTGTAAGCGGCGAGGAGAATCTCGCCGGCGCTCTCGAGGTCGGTCTGGAAAATCGCGAAAGCTTCGTCAATCGCGGCGGAAAGCGCCTTGAAGCTCTTGTCGGTGTAGTTGTATTTCCACGCGTTGTTGCACTTGGCGAACAGCGCGTAGCCGTTGGCGTCAAGCAGTGTCTCGGCGACGCAGTCTCTGACGATTCTTACCTGATTCGTGAGATCGTCGAAGGTCGCATTGGCGTCGGTGTAGACGGAATCCGCGAGGGAAATCTCTTCGTAACGCGCGTAGGTGCTGTCGAAGAAGCCGAGGTCGTCGGCGACGTTCAGCAGTTCGTTGAGGTCGTTCTTGACCTTCTCATAGCCGAACTTGACCTCGTCGAGAGCGTCGTTGATCGCCTGCGCGGCGGCGTCAATCTGAGACTGCGTGGCGGCGCCGTCTTTATAGATGTTTTCAGCGGCGGTGATGAGAGCGGCGTTGACGCCCGCATCTTTGCCCTCTCTGATCGCCTTATGGAGCTCGAGGGTATCGACGTCTTCATAAACGATAAAGTCTTCAATCCAGAAGTTGACAGTCGTGCTGCCGGAGCTGAATCTGGTCGCGAAGGTCAGCGAGTTGGCAACACCGTCGAAGCAATTGACGATCGAACCTACCTGGTCGTAGTTCGTCGCGGTGTAATTCGGGGTGCCGTCCGCTTTATAAAAGTCATAGTAGAAGTAGTCGCCTCTCTTAACGCCGTCGATCCAGATGGAAAGAGTCTGGTCGCTGCCGTTAAGGTAGACTCTGGCGCCGCCCTTGCTGGTCTGGAAGGCGCTCTGGAAGGCATCGTCGCCGCCCCACTTGATGGCGATGCCCTTCTTGTTGGAAAGCTCGGCGTCACCGAAAGGATTGATGCCGTCGATGAGCTTATGCTTAGTCCACGGGGTCGCGCCGTCGCCGGAACCGAAGTAGATATAATAGCTACCCCAGTCGGCCGTCTGAGCGGTCGTGCCGGTGATAACGGTTCTGCCCTGAGCATCCTTGCTGAATGAAATGGCGGTACCGTTGAGCTCTGCGCTCCACCAGCCGTTGCCCTTGCCCATTTTTGACGCCTGAGCGGCGGTGTACTGGTTAATGAAATCGAGGTGATGTTCAACCGTCTCGGCGGAAGCGTTGAAAATAACGACTCCGCTGAAGAGCGCCAGTACCATTACAAAAGCAAGCAATGAACTGAATACTTTTTTCATGAGTTCTCCTCCTGTGTATTATAGTCCTTTTGACAGTATCACTTCTGACACTACAGATTGATTATAACACACATTTTTCGCATTTACAACACTTATTTTTGAAAAATAATAATTATTTGTAAGAACAACATACTCCGTCAGTTTCTCCCGAATCCTTGCCGGAGGCGCTTTCTTTCATTAATAATAAATAAGCGGTATTAAAACGCGGC
>JAFZXI010000002.1 GCA_017616855.1 Clostridia bacterium
AAGCAGCCGATTGGCTGCTTTTTTTCTGGCGGAACTAAGTGTTCCGCTGACGCGGAACGTTAAGTGCGCTGACGCGCGTGAAGTACGCTTCGCGTGTGAAGTGTGCCTCCGGCACGATAAGCGGAACACTTAACTTCACTTTGCGGCAGAGCCGCAATACTTCACAAGCGAGCGAAGCGAACGACTTCACTTGCGCCTGCGGCGCAAACTTCACTATTGAAAATCCCACGCATACCGAGTATAATTGATAATAAGAAAAAACCAAAGGGATACCGCTATGATAACTGAAATGCTTTTACAAGATCTTGTCCCGCTGTTTCTGATCCTGCTTTTCGGGATCAGACTGCTGGATAAAAAGTCTTTTCAAAACGCCGAAACGAAGTATTTCTGGCTGACGCTCGTCAGCTGTCTGCTTCTCGTGTTTGAGAACGTTCTCGAAGCGGCGGCGGCTCAGGACCCCGCTTTGCGCTTCTGGCGGACCGTTCTCTCGATCCTCGGCTATACGCTTCGCTCCACGGCGGCGCTCGGGCTGCTGCTCGTGATTGTTTCGCGAAAAAACCGCTCCGTCCTCTGGTGGATCCCCTGCGCGCTCACCTTCCTCATCAACTGCACGGCGTTTTTCAGCGACGCGGCGTTCGGATTTGACGCGGATTACGCTTTTTACCGCGGACCGCTCGGCCTCGTCTCCTTCATCGTCCCGCTCTTTTATATCCTGATGATCCTGATTTTCTCCTTCAGCCGCCGGGCGGAGAAAAGCGGCGCGGAAAGATTCATAATTCCCTGCTGCGTTCTGTTCTGCATCGCGGCGACCGTCAAAGGCGTGTTCTTCAGCGGGGACGATCTGACCGCGGCGATAATAATCAGCAGCATATTCTTCTATATCGTGCTATACTCTCACGATAACCGTCTGGATCCGCTGACCGGATTGCTCAACCGTCGGGCGTGTTACGACGACTGCGCCGCGCTGAACAAAAGCATAAAGGCCGTCGCGTCGCTCGACATGAACGGGCTCAAGGACCTGAACGACTCCCGCGGGCACCAGGCGGGCGACGAAGCGCTGAAAATGATCGGCCGGTGCCTGCGCGACTGCGCGGACCGCAAGTCGTCGGCTTACAGGATCGGCGGAGACGAGTTCGCGATACTGTTCTTCCGCGACGACGAGGAGGAGATCGCCGCGCTCGTAAATAAGATAAAAGAGAAGGTCGCCGCCGGCGGCTACGGCATTTCCGTCGGATACGCCGTTTGCGGCAGCGACCGCGACCTGAGCGCCGCGATCAGCGAGTCCGACCGCCTGATGTACGAGGACAAGGCGAACTATTACAAAACGAACGGCATCGACCGCAGAAAAAGCCGCGCGCCCGAAAACGGCACGGAGACGGAAAATGCACAGTGAACAGGACCTGAAAAAAGCGGCGGAGTTCCGCGCGGAGATACACGAGGAAGCTTTGGCGAAGGTCAGAGCGGTCTGTCCCCGTGCCGATCACGTTGTCGACAGGTATCCCGCGGACGCTTATTTTGACGAGGTCTGGGACTATCCGGGGCAATGGTACACGGTGATCGCGACGCCGCCGGGGACCGGCGGCCGTAAAGATCTGGTAAACGCCATCGTGCGCGAAACGCTGGAGTATTACAGGAACGCGGGAGCCGCCTGTTCGGATGACGGGTTTTACCGCATGATCGCGGAATACCCCGACGTCGTATGCGATTATTGCATCGTGAACGCCGCAAACAAATATGCGGAAGCGAGCGGCGTTTTCCCTTACCGCGGAGTCGATTCGCACCGCCTCGCTCTGGAGTGCGCCGCGCGCGAGCTGTTTGAAGCGGAGTGGTCTTACGATATCAAAGGCGCGAGATGCAGAAAGCTCAGCGGCAAAGCGCTGTTCGCCCCCGCCGGTTCGGACAGCCGGCTGAATTACCGCAGGGCGTTTCTTTATCCGCCGCATGAGAACTCATACACCGACGCCGATTTCGAGCGGGTAAACGCCGTTTTGTTCCCGGGCGGAGCGGACTGCCTGGAGGTCTGCCGCTGGACGACCGACTGGTCGGAATACTTCGACGAGGGACGCGAATGGTGGGGCGCGCTCTGCCTGACGGTTTATGACAAAACGCTCGACCGTTTCGTTGTGATCACGGCTTCGGCGACGGACTGACGGACGCACTTTTGCGGAGGAAACGCATGGATAAAAGCAAGGATTACTTTTTTCGGGTGATCTCGAATCAGGTCAGGTTCGGCTGCGGCTACAGAACGGTAGACGGGAAAAGGCAATACTTCGCGTGGCACGGGTATCCCGACCGCAACAGCGACTACATGACGACCGCCGAGATCAGCGAAAGCGAATTTGACGAAATCAACGCGAAGTACCCGGCGGAGATCACGGCGAACCGCAAAAAAGCGGAGGTTTTCCGCAACCGCTACGTGGACGGCCACCCCGTGCTCCTCGAGGGCTGGGACCGGCTTCTGTAAATAAAAGCGCTCCGGACAGACCGCGCCGCGGGCGCCTTTTTATATCTTGCTTTTTTATCGCGCTTATGCTATACTGACTGTAACCATTATTTGCCGATAGTTAATTCGGCTTTCGGAAGGTATCTGTTAAATGAAGAGATTCATGCGCAAAAACGGATTGCTGATCGCGGCGATCGCTTTCCTGCTGGTAGTGAACGGCACCCTCGGGTTCGTTATGACACGGCAGGCGGGCAGGTCGCTGACTTCGTCGATAAGGGAGCATATGCTCGATATCTCGAACACCGCCGCCTCCATGGTGGACGGCGACGTTCTTATCGGTCTGAAAAAAGAGGATAAGGACACCGAGGGATATCAGACCATAATGAAGACCCTCGCGCATTTCCAGGATAACATGAATCTGCGATACATCTACTGCATCACGGACGCCGGAGACGGCAACTTCGTCTTCTCCGTCGATCCGACGGTCGGGGATCCGGGCGAGTTCGGCTCGCCGATAGTCTATACCGACGCGCTCTACACGGCGAGCAAAGGCGTCGCCGCGGTCGACGAGGAATCGTATTCGGACGAGTGGGGCACCTTCTACAGCGCCTACAGCCCGGTCTTCACCTCGGACGGCAGGGTCGCCGGCATCGTCGCCGTCGACGTCGGCGCGGAATGGTACGACTCGCAGGTGGCGAAGCTCGTCAGGATGGTCGTCATCGTCGGCATGTCCTCGCTGGTCGCGGGCATACTCATCTTCGCGGCGATAACGCGCAGGATACGCCTCCGCAACCGGACGCTCAGCGCGCAGATAACCGAGCTCGGCGGCAAGGTCGGGGACCTCATGCAAGAGATCGAGAGCGCGGGCGAACCGCCTGCCGGAGCGCGCGGCGCCTCCGAAACGGCGCGGCAGCGCGACCTCGACGACGCCGACGATATCGGCGCAAAGATACTTTCGATGCAGGACGATATCCGCGAGCATATCGAACGCATACGCGACAAGGCGTATACGGATACGCTGACGGGCGTCGGCAACAAGGCGGCGTATTTCGAGGCCGTCAAGGCCTACGACGCGCTGATAAGAGAAAAGAAGGCCGACTTCGCCGTCGTCGTCATGGACCTCAACGGACTCAAGCAGATAAACGACAACTTCGGCCACGAATGCGGCGACCTCGCGCTTTCCGACGCGGCGAAGGTGCTGAAAAACGTCTTCGGCGAGGAGCACGTCTACCGCATCGGCGGCGACGAGTTCTTCGTGATAATCGAGCGCGCCACCGCGGAGATCGTCAGCGGGCTCTTCGGCCGCTTCGACAGCGAGCTCGAAGCCGAAAACGGGACGCAGAAGCAGTACGTTTTCCCGCTTGCGATATCGAAGGGCGCCGCGATCTACGATCCGGAGCGGGACGACGGCTTCCGCTCGGTCTTCAAGCGCGCCGATACGGCGATGTACGACGACAAGCGCGCCTATTACGAGAACCGGGGCGAAGAACGCCGCAGACTTTGAATTTAACGAATGAATAAAAAAGAACGCCGCGGGGCGTTCTTTTTTATTATCCGGTTGAAATCTCCGCGTTTTTCCTGTATAATTGAAGTAAGAGTCGGGAGGTGATATTATGCCGAAAGTCATAGTCGGACTGTCCGGCGGAGTCGACAGCGCCGTTGCCGCGTATCTGCTCAAAGAAGCGGGATACGACGTCGTCGGCGTGACGCTGCGGACATGGATCGGCGCGGACGGCGAAGAAGGCCGCTGCTGCGAGATCGACGACGCGAGGGAGACCGCGCGCGTCATCGGCATACCTTATCACGTCTTCAACTGCGTTCACGATTTCGACGAAAAGGTGGTCAAGCCGTTCGTCTCCGATTATATCCACGGGCTGACGCCGAACCCCTGCGTCGTATGCAACCGCGAGATAAAATGGGAGCGCCTGCTCCGTTACGCGCAGGTGCTGGAAGCCGACTTCGTCGCGACGGGGCATTACGCCTCGGTCGTGCGGCTCGATAACGGGAGGTATACCGTCCGCAAGGCGCTCCACGCCGAGAAGGACCAGACCTATATGCTCTACCGCCTGACGCAGGAGCAGCTCGCGAAAACGCTTATGCCGCTCGGGGAATACTCGAAGCGGGAGGTGCGCGCCATCGCCGAAAGCGCCGGCATCAAGGTCGCGTCGAAGCCGGATTCGCAGGAGATATGCTTCGTCACCGACGGCGACTACGCCGACTTCATCGCCGGCCGCGCGGAAGCGGAGCTTCCCGCCGAAGGCAACTTCGTCGACGAGGCGGGCGCAGTCCTCGGCAGGCACAAGGGGATAATACACTACACCGTCGGGCAGCGCAAGGGGCTCGGGATCGCGCTCGGCCGCCCGGCTTACGTCAAAAAGATATGCGCGGATACGAACGATATCGTGCTCGGCTACGCGGACGAGACCGTCTGCGCCGCGATAACCTGCGGGGACCTGAACTTCACCGCGATACCCGACCTGCGCGAAGGGGAAAAGCTGCGCTGCCTCGTGAAGGTGCGCTACCGCCACCCCGGGCAGCACGCGCTGCTGGAAAAGAGCGGAGACATGCTCGCCGTTACCTTCGATGAGCCGGTGAAGTCCGCCGCGCCCGGCCAGTCCGCCGTGTTTTACGACGACGAAGGCCGCCTGCTCGGCGGCGGCGTCATATCCGACGTCACGTTCGGCGCGGCCAAAGGGTGAGCGAATGGAAAAGTATAACTTTTACGGTTGGGAGACCGCCGATATAAAGGACTGCCGCGGGCTGACGCCGCGCGACTGCTACAACATACTTTCGGAAATATGGAGCGCCGATACCTGCGCGCCGCGTATGCGCGCCGAATGGTCGCCCGCGAACAAAACGCTCGGGCAGTGCTCGGTGACGGCGTTTCTGATGCAGGATATTTTCGGCGGCGAGGTGCGCGGCGTGCCGCTCGGAGACGGCGGCTTCCACTGTTTCAACGCCGTCGGCGAATGCGTCTTCGACCTGACGAGCGCGCAGTTCGGCGAAGCGCTCGATTATAGCGACTGCCCCGTGCAGCTGCGCGAAGTGCATTTTCAAAAAGAGGAGAAGCGCCTGCGGTACGAGCTGCTGAAAGCGCGCTTCTTCGCCCGCCTGCCGGCGGACGGATACTGCTTCGTTACCCTTCGCGAAATGCCCGATCTGAAGGAGACCGCCGCGAAGTGGTTCCATAGCAAATGGAGCGCGCCGGAGGAGGCCTACCTCGAGTGCATGGAGCAATACCTGACGCGCGCGACCGAATACGGCTGGTATCTGTGCCTTTATTCGGGGCGCGTCGTCGGCGGGCTCGGCGTGATAGAAAACGACTTTCACGACCGCAAGGATCTTTCTCCGAACGTGTGCGCGGTCTATACCGAACCGGAGCACCGCCGCAAAGGCGTCGCCGGGCGGCTGTTGAACATGGCCGTGGAGGATATGAGGTCGAAAGGGATCTCGCCGTTGTATCTTCTGACGGATCACACGGGGTTTTACGAGCGCTACGGCTGGGAGTTTTTCTGCATGGCGCAGGGAGACGGCGAGCCGTATAAGTCAAGGATGTATATTCACAGATGAGCGCGCGGCGCCAAAGAAAATGCGAAAGGATCGATATAAATGGCGGAAACCGATATGGAAGCCCTCGCGGCGAAAAGAGAAAAAGCGATAGTCAAAACGAGCGTAATCGGGATAATAACCAACGTCTTCCTCGCCGGCTTCAAGGCGGCGGTCGGCATTATCGCGAACTCCATCGCGGTAACGCTCGACGCGGTGAATAACCTCTCCGACGCGCTTTCGTCCGTCGTGACGATAATCGGCGCGAAGCTCGGCTCCAAGGCGCCGAACAAAAAGCACCCGCTCGGCTACGGCAGGATCGAGTATTTGAGCTCGATGATCGTCGCCGCGATCGTGCTTTACGCCGGCATTACCTCGATGGTGGAGTCGGTCAAGAAGATAATCACGCCCGAGGCCGCGGATTATAACACCCTGTCGCTCGTTATCATATCCGTCGCGATCGTCGTCAAGCTGATACTCGGGCAATACGTGAAAAAGCAGGGTAAGAAACACAATTCCGGCGCGCTCGTCGCGTCCGGCGCGGACGCGCTGTTCGACGCGGTGCTTTCGGCTTCGGTGCTCGCTTCGGCGATAGTTTATATGGTCTGGGGCGTGTCGCTTGAGGCGTACGTCGGCGTCGTTATCTCCGTCTTCATCATAAAGGCGGGTATCGAAATGATGATCGAGACCGTCAACGACATCCTCGGCAAGCGTAACGAAAGAGAAGAGGTCGAAGCCGTCAAAAAGCTCATCTGCGAAGAGCCCGACGTGCGCGGCGCTTACGACCTGCTGCTTTTCAACTACGGGCCGAACAGAAACTACGCCAGCGTCCACCTCGAGCTGCCGGATACGATGACGGTGGACGAGGTGGATAAGCTGACGCGGCGCGTGCAGACGAAGGTCTACACCGAGACCGGCGTCATACTGACAGGCATCGGCGTTTATTCGCATAACACCTCGGACGACGAATCCGCGAAGATGCGCGACGCCGTCCGCGACAAAGTCATGGCGCACGAATGGGCGCTGCAGATTCACGGCTTCTACGCCGACACGGTCAATAAGACGCTGCGCTTCGACGTCGTCATCAGCTTTGATATCGAAAGGTCGGAGGCGCTGCGCGTACTGACGGAAGAAGTCGAGGCGCTGTATCCGGATTATTCGCTTATGATCGTGCCCGACATCGACGCGTGACGCGCGGGAAGCGGCGTCACGCCGGTAAGGAGGAAACGCAATGGCGTTTTATTTGGGAAGAAAAACGATACGCAGGGTGCCCGGCGCGGTGATAAAAGCCGCGCCGCTGCCGAAGCCGGAGCTCATCGAGGGCTTCGGGAAGCGGGAGGAAGTCGGCGCCGTCTGCGAAAAAGCGGGCTTCAAAACCGCGCTCGTCGTGACCGACCGCACGCTTTTCGGGCTCGGCCTGCACGAGAAGATAACCGCCTCCCTCGAGGCGCACGGCGTCGCATACTCGCTGTTCAGCGGCATCGACTCGGAGCCGACCGTTGACATCGTGGAAGCGGGCAGGAAGGCGGCGCACGAATGCGGCGCGGACTGCGTCGTCGCGCTCGGCGGCGGCTCGGTGCTCGACAGCGGCAAGATAATCGCCGTCGGCGCGCGGCATCCGCGCAGGTCGATAAAGCATTACCTGCATAAGTTCGCCTTCGCCAAGCGCGGCGTGCTGCCGATGATAAACGTCCCGAGCACCGCGGGCACCGGCGCGGAATGCACCGTCGGCGCCGTCGTCAAAAACAGGCGCGGCGCGAAGTGCTCCACCGTCATCATCGGCATGGAGGTCCCCGCGGTCATACTCGACAGCGAACTGCTTATCGGCGCGCCGCAGAGCGTTACGACCTGGTGCGCGATAGACGCGCTGAGCCACGGGCTCGAAGGGCTGCTCGCGGACGTCAAATCGACGGACGAGGATATTTTCAAGAGCCGCGAGTGCGTGCGGCTCATACTCGAAAACCTCCCCGTCCTGCTCGAAGACCCGAAGAATATCGAGGCGCGGCAGGCGACGCTGCTCGCGGCGCATTACGGCGGAAACGCCATAAACACGCAGCTCGCGGGCTACGTCCACGCCTTCGCGCATTCGATAGGCGCGATGTATCACATTCCGCACGGCAAGGCGATCGCCTGGTGCCTTATCCCGATAATCGAGGCGCAGGAGAATATCCGCTACGACGCGATGGCGGCGCTCGCCGTCCATTGCGGGCTCGCGGACGAAGGCGAGCCGAAGGAGGACGCCTCCGACAAGCTCATTCTCGCGCTCGGGCGCCTGCTCGAACGCTGCGGACTCGAAAGCGGCTGCGGCATGATACGCGAGAAGGATTACGATAAGCTCGTCGGCATGATAGACGCCGATTCGATAAACTATTCGCCGTCGCGCACCTTCGGCGACGCCGAGATAAGAATAATGCTCGACCGCATCAGGAGGGGGTATTGAGAATGGCCTTTACGCAGGAAAGCGTGCATGAGACAGTTGAAAAACAAAGAGCGTTCTTCCGCACCGGCGCGACGCTCGACGTCAAATGGCGCATCGCGCAGCTCAAAAAGCTGAAGCGGGCGGTGCTCGATAACAAACGGATGCTTCAGGAGGCGCTTTACGAGGACCTCGGCAAAAGCCCGCTCGAGGCGTATCTTTGCGATATCGGGCCGATAATCGTCGAGGTCAACGAGATACTGCACGGGCTGAAAAAGTGGGCGAAGCCGGAAAAGCATTTCAGCGGCCTGATGTGCTTCCCGAGCACTTCGACGCGCGTTTATAAAATGCCTTACGGCGTGTCGCTGATAATCAGCCCCTTCAACTTTCCCGTCCTGCTGACGCTCGGCGTGCTCGCGGCGGGCATTTCCGGCGGCAACACCGCGGTGCTGAAAACGAGCTCGAAGTCCGCGGCAAGCACCCGCGCGCTGAAAAAGCTCATCGCCGATACCTTCCCGCCGGAGTTCGTCACCGTCGTCGACGGCGGGCACGACGTCGCGGATATGTGCCTCGACGAGCGCTTCGACAAGATATTCTATACCGGCTCGCCCGCCGTGGCGAAGCACGTGCTGGAGAAGGCGTCGCGCAATCTGACCTCGGTCGCGCTCGAGCTCGGCGGCGAAACGGGCAACTGGTGCGTTATCCGCAAGGACGCGGACCTGAAGGACGCGGCGCGCAAGATCGCCTTCTTCAAGCTCTGCAACGCGGGGCAGATCTGCATAAACATCAACCAGATAGCCGTCGCGGAGGAGGTCGCGGAGCCCTTCCTCGCGGAGCTGAAAAGGGAGTTCGTCCGCCAGATAGGCGAGAAGCCGGAGGACAACCCCGAATACCCGAAGCTCATCACCGCCGCCGTCTACGAAAAGTGCGAGCGGCTGACGGAGGAATACAAAGACCGCGTCGTCTTCGGCGGCACGGGGAACAGGGAAGCCGTCCGCTTCGCGCCGACGGTGATATACCCTGTCAGCGCCGACGAGGATATAGTCAAACACGAGCTGTTCTGCCCGATTCTGCCCGTCGTCCCGTACAAGGACGCGGAGGTCGAAGCGCTGCTCGGCGTTATCGCGGAGCGGGAGCATCCACTCTCGATGTACGTTTTCACCTCGGATAAGAAGTGGGCGCGGCGCGTGATGTCGACGCAGCAGTTCGGCGGCGGCTGCATAAACGAGGTCTGCATTCACATGATGGTCAAGGGCGTCCCGTTTAACGGCACCGGGCATTCCGGCATGGGCGCCTACCACGGCGAATGGGGCTTCCGCGAGTTCACGCACCCGCAGACCGTGCTGACCGGCAGGACGCGCTTCAACCTGCCGCTGCGCGAGCACCCCTATTCCGGCGCCGCGGGCGAAAAGAAGATGAAGCTGCTCAAGCGCTTCGAGCGCTGACGGTTTTCACAAATATTTCGGTTTTCACCGGCGCGGAATTGCAAAATACCCCTTGCAAAACCGCGCCGTTTCGTTTATAATTAATCGGTAAAATCAAAAGCAAGGAGTAGGATAACTATGAGCAATTGTCAATTCTCCCGCGAGGTCGAGAATATGTGCCCGGTCACCAAAGGACCGCACCACGGCCCCGCGCCCATTCCCGAAGAGGGCAAATGGGTAATGGCCAAGCAGATAGGCGACATTTCCGCCTATACCCACGGCGTCGGCTGGTGCGCGCCTCAGCAGGGCGCCTGCAAGCTTTCGCTGAACGTCAAGGACGGCATAATCGAAGAAGCGCTCGTCGAGACCATCGGCTGCTCCGGCATGACTCACTCCGCGGCGATGGCGGCGGAGATCCTCCCGGGCAAGACCATTCTCGAGGCGCTGAATACCGACCTCGTCTGCGACGCGATAAACACCGCGATGCGCGAGCTGTTCCTGCAGATAGTTTACGGCCGCTCGCAGTCCGCGTTCTCCGAAGGCGGTCTCGTCATCGGCGCCGGGCTCGAGGACCTCGGCAAGGGCGCGCGCTCGATGGTCGGCACCATGTACGGCACGAAGGCGAAGGGCGTCCGCTACCTCGAAATGACCGAGGGCTACTGCACCAGAATGGCGCTCGACGAAAACGACGAAGTCATCGGCTACGAGTTCGTTTCCATCGGCAAGATGACCGATTTCATCAAGGGCGGCATGGATCCCGCCGAAGCGTACAAGAAGGCGACCGGACATTACGGACGCTTCTCGGTCGAGGACGGCGCGGTCAAGTATATCGACCCGCGCAAGGAATAAGGAGGAGAGAACTATGGCAACTTTTGAAGGATACGAAAGACGCGAATCCAAGATCCTCGGCGTGCTCGCCGAATACGGCATCTCTTCCATCGACGAATGCAAGAAAATCTGCGACGAAAAGGGCGTCGACGCCTATACGATAGTCCAGGAGACCCAGCCGATATGCTTCGAGAACGCGAAATGGGCTTACACCGTCGGCTGCGCCATCGCCATAAAGAAGGGCGATAAGAAGGCCGCGGACGCCGCCGCCGATATCGGCGTCGGCCTGCAGTCCTTCTGCATCCCCGGCTCCGTCGCGGATAACCGCAAGGTCGGCCTCGGCCACGGCAACCTCGGCAAGATGCTCCTTTCCGAAGAGACCGAGTGCTTCTGCTTCCTCGCCGGCCACGAGTCCTTCGCCGCCGCCGAGGGCGCAATCAAGATCGCGCTGAACGCCAACAAGGTCAGGACGCAGCCCCTGCGCGTCATTCTCAACGGCCTGGGCAAGGACGCCGCCTACATCATCAGCCGCATCAACGGCTTCACCTTCGTCGAGACCGAGTTCGACCCCTACAGCGAGACGGTGAAGATCGTCAGCGAAAAGCCCTTCTCGAAGGGCCCGCGCGCGGCGGTCCGCTGCTACGGCGCGGACAACGTCCCCGAGGGCGTCGCGATCATGAAGATGGAGAAGGTCGGCGTTTCCATCACCGGCAACTCCACCAACCCGACCCGCTTCCAGCACCCCGTCGCGGG
>JAFZXI010000104.1 GCA_017616855.1 Clostridia bacterium
AAAAAAGCAAAATAGTCGATTTTTTTGAAAAAAACTCTTGCTTTTTTCCGACAGCTTTGTTATAATAGCCGTTGCTGCAATTCTTTAGGAGGTGTTTTCGATGGCTAAATGCGATTTTTGCGATAAGGGCGTTACGTTCGGGATTAAAGTTTCCCATTCTCACCGCAGATCCAACAGGACCTGGAAGCCCAACATCAGACGAGTAAAGGCCATGGTGAACGGCACTCCGACCCACGTTTACGCCTGCACCCGCTGCCTGCGTTCCGGCAAGGTCGAGAGAATCTGACGTTTACTGAAAAGCACAAGATAAAAATCCGATCGCTCACGCGGTTGGATTTTTTATTATGCCCGCGTTTATTCGGGCTTCATCGGGCGGTTGAGCAGGTCGGCAAGCGCGACGCGCGGATCCTTCCCCTCGTAAAGCACGCGGTACATCTCGGTGACGATGGGCATTTCGATATGCTTTTCGCGGGCGAAGTTGTACGCCGCCTTCGTCGTCGCGTAGCCCTCGACGGTCATGCCTATCTTTTTCAGCGTTTCCTCGGCGGAAAAACCCTTTCCGATAAGGATACCCGCGCGGCGGTTGCGGCTGTGCATACTCGTGCAGGTAACGATAAGGTCGCCGAATCCGGCGAGGCCGAGGAAGGTCGTCTTTTTGCCGCCCATCGCGACGCCGAGGTCGGATATCTCTTTCATGCCGCGCGTCATGAGCGCCGCTTTGGTGTTATCCTCGTAGCCCATGCCGTCGAGCACGCCGGCGCAGAGCGCGACGACGTTTTTTATCGCGCCCGCGGTCTCGACGCCGGTGACGTCGGTGCTCGTGTAGATGCGGAAGGTATCGCACGACACCTGCCGCTGAACGTATTTCGCTATTTCCTCATCGCGCGAAGCGGCGACGACCGCGGTCGGCAGGTCGCGGGCGACCTCCTCCGCGTGAGAAGGTCCGGAAACGACGCAAAGGCGGCAGCCCGGAAGCTGCTCCTCGATGACCTCGTTCATAAGCATGAAACGCTCGCCGTCGAGACCTTTAGAAAGGCATATCACGACAGCATCCTGACGGAGCATCCCCTTTATCCTTCCGGCGGTCTGGCTGACCGCTGACGAAGGCACCGCGATAACGACGATGTCCGCCTCGGGAACAGACGAAAGCCCGCTCGTTATCTCAATCGCTTCTGGTATCTTCACGCCTTCAAGCAACGCCTTATGCTCGCGCTCGGCGAGTATGGCGTTTTTTTCGTCTTCGAAAGGCGTCCATATGGTAACTTCATTTCCGCTTTTCAGGCACATTATGCCGAAGGCGATACCCCAGCCGCCTGCGCCGAGGACAGTTATCCTTGCCATATTATTCCTTCTCCTTCTTCTTGTAGAAAAGCTTCTTTTCGGTACCGTTGATTATGCGGTCTATATTCTTCTTGTGGCCGACGATTATTATGATCGCGAGCGCGGTGACGAATATCGCCGCGTAAGGAAAATCGTTATAGGTAAAGGCGATCGCGGTGCCCGGCATAAGCATCGCGGCGATTATCGACGAAAGCGAAACGATGCCGCTTATCACGAACACGATAAGAAATACTCCGAGCAAAACGAGAAGCGCACGCCAGTCAAGCACCGCCATGACTGCCGCGGAGGTAAGCACTCCCTTGCCGCCGCGGAAGCGGAAAAACACCGGATAGATATGCCCGATCACGACCGCGACAGCCGCGACGTACATTCCCCAGTTCACCGCGTCCGGAGTCGCGTCCGAGGACATTATCCACTTCGCGGCGTAGACGGCGCCGACGCCCTTCAGCGAATCGCCGATGAGCGTAAGGATGGCGACCCACGTTCCGCCGGTGCGTATCGCGTTGGTAAGTCCCGCGTTGCCGCTCCCCTTTTTGCGAATGTCCTCCTCGCCGAAAACGTCCGAGGCGATTATCGAGAAGGAAAGACTGCCGAGAAGATACGCAAGCACAACAACTCCCGCGAGCTTAAGATAAAACATCAGTACTGCTCCTTTTCACGTTCCCTGACAATGAACTTGATGGGCGTTCCCTTGAATCCGAACACCTCACGAAGCCGGTTTTCTATGTATCTCTGGTATGAAAAATGGAATAGCTCCTTTGAGTTTACGAAGATGACGAAGGTCGGCGGTTTTGTGCCCGCCTGCGTCATATACATGACCTTCAGGCGCTTGCCCTTGTCGGTCGGCGGCTGGACGCGCGTCGTCGCGTCCGCCAGGACTTCGTTGAGCCGCCCCGTCGTGATGCGGCGGGAGTTTTCGGCGGCGACCTCGTTTATCAGCGGGAAGAGCGAATCGCAGCGCTGTCCGGTCTTCGCGGATATGTAGATATACGGCGCGTAAGGCATGAATGAAAGGCCTTCGGCGAGCTTTTTGTCGTATTCCTTCATTGTGCCGGTTTGCTTTTCGACGGCGTCCCATTTGTTGACGGCGACGATGAGTCCCCTGCCCGCTTCGACGGCGACTCCGGCGACTTTTGCGTCCTGCTCGGCGAAACCGGTCTCGGCGTCTATCATGATGACGCAGACGTCGGCGCGCTCGACGGCGAGCTGAGTGCGCATCACGCTGTATTTTTCGATATCCTCCTCGACCTTCGACTTACGGCGAAGGCCGGCGGTGTCGACGAAGAGGTATTTGCCGTATTCGTTCTCAACGCGCGAGTCAATGGCGTCGCGAGTCGTGCCGGCGATGTCGGAAACTATCGCGCGCTCCTCGCCCGCGAGGCGGTTGAGCAGCGAGGATTTGCCGACGTTCGGCTTGCCGATGAGCGCAACCTTTATCGTATCGTCCTCGTCCGACTCGCCCTCGAGCGTCGGGAAATACGAAAAGACCGCGTCGAGCAGGTCTCCCGTACCGGAGCCGTGGACGGACGAAACGGGGTACGGATCGCCCAGCCCGAGCGAGTAAAACTCGTACACCTCAGGCGGAACGGAGCCGACGGAATCGACTTTGTTGACGCAGAGGACTACGTTTTTGCCCGCCTTCTTTATCATCGAGGCGATCTCGGCGTCCGCGGCGGTAACTCCGGTGCGCACGTCGGTCATGAAGATGATAACGTCCGCAGAATCTATCGCGATCAGCGCCTGCGCGCGCATATTCGAGAGTATGACGTCCTCCGCCGACGGCTCGATGCCGCCGGTGTCGATAAGGTCGAACACCACTCCGCGCCACTCGCATTCGCCGTAAATACGGTCGCGGGTAACGCCGGGCGTGTCCTCGACTATGGAGATACGCTTGCCCGTAAGCTTATTGAACAGCGTGGATTTGCCCACGTTGGGCCTGCCTACGACGGCTACCGTATTCTTTCGCATCCGCACACCTCCGCAATTTCACGCACAAGCGCCGCGCCTGCCGCCGGAACGGGACGCAGCTTGACTCCGAGCCGCTTTGACACTTCCTTGAGCGTCATGCTGTCCAGGAACATATCGTTTTCGTAACGAAGCATCGTATCGGGGATATAGACGTTCCCTCTGAGCTTCAGTTTTTCGAGCTGACCGCAGATATCCGTGCCGGTCACGAGCCCCGCGACCGTAACGCTGCTGCCGAAAAAGTCGTTTCTGACGGGATAGACCTCGTATTCAAGGCGAGGGCATTTCGTCTTAAGCTCCTCGAGCACGCGCCTGAGATAAGGCGCCGCGGCTTTGCCGGTGATGACGCTGACCGTCGCTTTTTTGTTACCGACGGAAAGCGAAGCGATGAGCTCCGCGGACTCGTCGAGAAGCGACGCGAGCATCCCGACGCCGTTTTCGTACTGCGGATAGTCCTCGTAATACTCCGCGGGCGGTATCGCCCTGCCCGCGTTGATATAGAACTCGTCCGCGGCGAAGACGAGGCCTGTCTCATGCTCCGCTTTGAAGCGCCTGCCGAAGTCCTCGACGAAGTCGATGACGGAGGCGCATTCCTCCGGCGTATTGAGCCGGAGCGGCTCGAGCCCGTCTCGGTGCCCGGTCAACCCGACCGGAACGACGGCGATACTCTGCACCGCCGGATAAAGCGCCGCAAGGTCGGAAACCGTGCGCTTCAGGTGCTCTCCGTCGTTAATCTCCGGGCAGAGCACTATCTGGCAATTCATCTTCACGCCGCCTTCGGCAAGCCGCCTGAGCTGGTCGTTTATCTTCGCGGCGGCGGGGTTTTTCATCATCTTCACGCGGAGCTCCGGCTCCGTCGTGTGCACCGACACGTTGACGTTGAGCTTATATCTGATTATGCGCTCGAGCTCGGCGTCGTCAACGGCGGTCATGGTTATGTAATTGCCGGCGAGGAAGGACATGCGCGAATCGTCGTCTTTGAAGTAGATCGCGTCCCTCATGCCGGTGGGATTCTGCTCGATGAAGCAGAAAACGCATCTGTTTTTGCAGGATTGCTGGCAGTCGATAAGATAGGTGTCGAACTCCAACCCCGCGTCGTCGTATTCGTCCTTTTCGAGCGTCACGGTACGGAGCTCGCCGTCCTGCTCGAACTCAAACGAAGGGTCCGCTTCGGAAGAGTAGAAATCGTAATCGAGGCGGTCGTTTATCTCATTTCCGTTTATGCTGCGCAAAAGCGCACCGGCGCGGATCCCCGCCTTGTACGCCGGTGCGTGTTTATTCACTTTTGCAACCTTTACGGACATATTCACACTTCCGTTTGGACATCATACGGCAAATTACTATACTACAGATGATATTATATCATATAATTCCCGTTTCCTCAATAGGAAAAGTTAATTTTTTCTATACCTCGACGAAGCTGTCGAGCCGGTCGATGACCGAGCGCGTAAGCCCTTCGAGCTTGGCGAAATCCATGCTGCGCGTGTAGTACCCTTCGAGCTTGTCGTGCATGCGCTTTATCCCCGCGAGCGTTTCGCAGCTTTTGTCGATGAGCGCGGCGGCGGTCTTCTTGTTGAAGCGTATGCGGTTGCGGCGGGCGCGCACGGCTTCGCCGTCGTAGAAGCGCTGCATGTTTATGCGCTTATACGGCTCGTCGGGAAAGGCGTGGTATTCGTTGGAGGTCACGAAAGCGAGCTTCAGGTCCGGCAGGATAAGATGCTCTATCGCCTCCTCCTCGTAAAGCGGGCAAAGGCACGCGATCACGCTTTGTCTGCGCATGACCGCGGCAGTGCGCAGTTCTTCGAGGATATAGCGCCCTATACCGTATTCGTCGCTGATAACGTATACTCTGTCGCAGAGCGTTCTGACCGTATTCCAGAATATGAGCACTCCGAGTGGTGTTATGCCGCTCAGGTACCTGCGGCTGTAATACGGCGCGGGATCAGCCGAAAACGCGATTTCCCTGCGGATGAGGCGCTGCGTATACGCCCTCAGCTTCTCGCGCTTCATTGCGGCGTCGACTATGTTGAAGTTGTCGCTTTTGAGCCGTTCCGCGCCCTTCAGAGCGCGGTAAACGGAATTATACTCGTGCTTGATGCGCTTTTTCAGGTCCGTGACCGCGTCCGCCGACGCCGCGAGCGCCTTTTCGTCCCAGAAGTCGCCGGTGTTCACTATGCTGTCGCGTACTCCCGGCAGGTCGGGCTCGAGCACGTGCGGAGCCGTGCCGTCCGCGATGCAGATGCCGAGTTCGCCGACGATGATGCCGTCGAGCGAATCGGGATCGGAGGAGCAGTGGATATATTCGACTCCCTTACCCATGCTTTCGTAATGCTCCGCGACGCGCCTTATCATGCGCGATTTGCCCGTTCCGGGGCCGCCTTTGATTATGATTTTTCTGTTAAGTCCGGCGAGACAGTCGAGCTCGTCAAAATGCGACACGAAGCCCTCTCCGCTGTTCGCGCCGAGATAATAATGCGTGCTTTTTTCACCGTTGTTCATGATTACACTCCCCGTTTGCTGCTGTTTATATCACATTTTATTCGCAGCGGGCGCCGATTGCTACAAAGCGCTTGAACGGCGGAAAGGTTTATGGTATAATCGGTTCGGGAGGTGCGGAAAATGAACTCAACGACGTTTGACAGCCCGCTCGGCAAGCTGCTTATATCCGAAAACGGCGGAAAACTCTGCGGCGTTTCGTATTTCTCGGGCGAAAGCGTCGAATCGCGCGAAAGCCGCCTGCTGATAGAGACGCAGATGCAGCTTAAGGAGTATTTCTCGGGCGAGCGCCGCGAGTTCGACCTGCCGCTGAGCGAAGAAGGCAGCGATTTCGCGCTCGCGGTGAGGCGCGAGATGCTCGCGATCCCCTACGGCACGACCCGCACTTATTCCGAAATCGCCGCGGCGATAGGAAAACCCGGCGCGGCGCGTGCCGTCGGCATGGCGTGCCATAACAATCCCATCGCGATAATCGTCCCCTGCCACCGCGTTATAGGCGTGGGCGCGAACCTCGTCGGTTACGCCGGCGGCGTCGGCAAGAAGGAGTTTTTGCTGCGGCTCGAACACGCTGTTTTCTGATATTGTAAACTTATCAGTCAAAAATTGTAAACATAATAAAACCGACCGGAAAATCACTTCCGGTCGGTCGTTTTTTGCTGTTTATTTTTTATTCTCTTCTATATAGTCCCGCACCTTGAGAATGTCGGCGAACGCCTCGGGCTTGAGGTTCGGGTTGCGGAGCAGCGCAGCCGGATGAAGCATCGCCATGGACATTCTGCCGTCGCGCTCGACCCATTGGCCGTGCTCCTTCATGATGCGTATATCCTCTTTGACGTAGTCGGCGGCGGAGATACGCCCGAGCGCGATGATGACCTTCGGGTTTATCAGCTCGATCTGGCGCTGCAGCCAGCCGCGGCAGGCGTCCTTTTCCTCCGGGAGCGGATCGCGGTTGTGCGGCGGGCGGCACTTAACGGTGTTCGCGATATAAACGCTTTCAAGCGGGATACCGGCTGCGTCGAGCATCTTATCGAGCAGCTGCCCCGCCCTGCCGACGAACGGCAGCCCCTGCAGGTCCTCCTGCTCGCCCGGTCCCTCGCCGATGAACATCACGTCGGCGTGCGGGTCGCCCTTGCCGAAAACGACGTTGCGGCGCGTTTTCCAAAGCTCGCAGCGCTTACATTCGAGGCATTCCTTCCTGAGCTCTTCCATGGCTTATTCGACCGACGCGACTATCGCGAGGAAGCGGCAGCCCTCCTCGTGCACGGCGTTCATGCCGTGCGGAATCGAGGAATCCATATACAGCGTATCGCCGGGCTGCAGCCGCTCGACGTGCCCGTTGACGACAACGTCAAGCTCGCCCTCGAGGACGAAATCCATCTCCTGCCCCTTGTGCGTGGAGAGCGGAATACCCATTATGTGCTCCGCCTCGGAGTACGGGCAGAAGACCTCAAACGCCTCGACGATCTTGTCCTTGAAGTTCGGGTTGAGGTGGTTATAGGTGAAGCCCCTGCGGCGCTCGATGGGCTTTCTCTCGTTCGTGCGGACGACGGTGTAACCGGAAAGCTTCGGGCTCTCGCCGGTGATTATGTCGACGACGTCGACGCCGAGCTGCTTGGCGCAGTTATGCAGGAAGGAAATCGAAAAATCGCGCTTCCCCGCCTCGTATTCGTTGTATACCTCTTCGGAAATGCCGAGCGCGGACGCCATCTGCGAAACGGAGATGTCCTCCATCTCGCGCAAGCCCTTCAGGCGCTGAGCGGTATCGGTGACTTTGCTGTCCATATCCGTCCCTCCTTGATCTTATATCGAAATGGTGTTGGAAATCTTATAAAGCTTCAGGTCTATCGGCTTTTTCATCTCGAGCGCTTCGTTGATATCCATATCGGTTATCTGGCTGTTTTTCAGCACGACGACGCGGTTGGTCACGCCGAAGGAAAGCAGCTCGACCGCGCGGTAGCCCATCGCGCTCGCCATAACGCGCTCGCGCACCGTAGGCGCGCCGCCGCGCTGGACGTGTCCGAGGACGGTGACGCGGCTCTGGATGCCGGTCTCCTCCTCGATGCGGCGGGAGATCTCGTTGGTCAGCCCCGTGCCCTCGGCGACGACGATGATGAAGTGCTTTTTGCCCTTGCGCTGGACCTTGTTTATCTTGTGGATTATGTCGTTCTCGATGTCGATCGGTATCTCCGGAATGACGATGGATGTCGCGCCGGAAGCGACGCCGACCTCGAGCGCGAGGTGTCCGGCGTTGCGGCCCATGACCTCGACGACGGAGCAGCGCTCGTGAGACTGCGAGGTGTCGCGGAGCTTATCGATCATTTCGCAGGCGGTGTTCATCGCGGTATCGAAGCCGATGGTGTAGTCGCTCGCTGCGATGTCGTTATCGATAGTCGCGGGGATGCCGACGCAGTTTATCCCCTGCTTCGACAGGTCGACCGCGCCTCTGAATGAGCCGTCGCCGCCGATGACGACGACGCCGCTCATGCCGAACTTGCGGCAGGTCTCGGCGGCTTTTATCTGCCCCTCGAGCGTGCGGAACTCGTCGCAGCGCGCGGTGTAAAGGATAGTGCCGCCGCGGTGGAGTATCTCGGAAACGCTGCGAAGGTGCATTTCCTTGACTTCTCCGGTCAGCAGGCCGTTATAGCCGCGCATTATGCCCATGATGCGCATATCGCGCGCGAGGGCGCTTCTGACAACGGCGCGTATGGTGGCGTTCATGCCGGGCGCGTCGCCGCCGCTTGTCATTATGCCGATGGTTTTCTTTTCTTCGCTCATTTTATCAGATCCGTTCCGATTGAGTTTTATTTGTGGTGCCGGTGATCGGGCTCGAACCGATACGGGATCTCTCCCACGGGATTTTAAGTCCCGGGCGTCTGCCAATTCCGCCACACCGGCATATCATCAATCGTATAATACCATATAGCCGCGAAAAGCGCAAGTGGTTTTCGAAAAAATGGACGATATCCCGCCCGGCAGGACCCGGACGTCAATTGATTGTCCGAAAATGCTCAAATATGCTTGACACCGCCCCGTTGCAGTAGTATAATCGGAAAATAGTTTATGCGCAAATTACACGCGCGTGAACGAATAATACTTCAAAAAGGAGGAAACGCAATGGAAAACCAACTTGCTCTCACCGCTCAACGAATCAAGGAGCTGCGTCGAATTATCGGCAAAACTCCGGAGGAAATGGCGATAATTACCGGCGTATCCGTTGAGGACTACGTCCGCTGCGAAAACGGAGAAAGCGATTTTTCCTTCACTTTCCTCCATAAATGCGCAAAGACGTTCGGCGTCGATATCGCCGACCTGCTGACCGGCGAAAACGCGAAGCTTTCGGCGTTCGCGATCGTCCGCAAAGGCGAGGGCTTCCCCATCGCGAGGCGCAAGGGCTTCAAATACAGCCACCTCGCGACGAACTTCAAAAGCCGCCTTTCCGAGCCGTTCTGGGTGCGCGCGCCCTACGACGCGCAGGCGCAGAACAAGCCGATCCCGCTCGCTTCGCACGCGGGCGAGGAGTTCGACTACATCCTCAAGGGCTGCCTGAAGGTGCAGATCGGCGACCACGTCGACTACCTCTATGAAGGCGACAGCGTCTTTTACGACAGCTTAACGCCCCACGGCATGATCGCCGCGGGCGACGGCGACTGCGAATTCATCGCCATCGTCATGGATCCCGCCGGGCACGCGCAGGAATATAACGCGCACGAAGGCCTCGTCGGCGAAGTCAACCGCCGCAGCGTCGCCTCCGAAGGAGAGCAGATCTGGCGCGACTTCATCGACGTCGTCGAGGACGAGAACGGCGCGCTCAAGGAAATCAACTTCAAGCATAAAGACAACTTCAACTTCGCGTTCGACGTCGTGGACGAGCTGGCGAAGCGCCGTCCCGACAAGCGCGCGATGCTGCACCTCGACCACTTAAAGCACGAACGCAGCTTCACCTTCAAGGAGATGTCCGAGCTTTCGTCGCAGGCGGCGAACTACCTCGCCTCCCTCGGCGTCAAAAAGGGCGACCGCGTGATGCTGGTGCTCAAGCGCAACTATCACTTCTGGTTCTGCATGCTCGCGCTGCACAAGATCGGCGCAATCGCGATACCCGCGACTCACCTGCTCGTCAAGAAGGACTACGAATACCGCTTCAACGCCGCGGGCGTTTCCGCGATAATCTGCTCCGCCGACTGCGACGGACCGCACCAGGTCGACCTCGCCGCCGAAACCTGCCCCGAGCTGAAGCTGAAGATCGTCGCGGACGGCAAATACGAGGGCTGGCGCTGCCTCGATAAAGAGATGGCGGCGTTCCCGACCGTCTACCCGCGCGAGCTGAACGACACGAAGGCGGAAGACATCATGCTGATGTTCTTCTCCTCCGGCACGACGGGCTATCCTAAGATTGCGGCGCACAAGTTCACCTATCCCCTCGCGCACTTCATCACCGCGCACTACTGGCACAACGTCAACCCCGACGGCCTGCACTTCACGATTGCGGACACCGGCTGGGGCAAGGCGCTCTGGGGCAAGTTCTACGGGCAGTGGCTCTGCGAAGCGGCGGTCTTCACCTACGATTTCGACAAGTTCAAGGCGGACGACATCCTCCCGCTTTTCAAGCAGTATAACGTAACGACCTTCTGCGCGCCGCCGACGATGTACCGCTTCTTCATCAAAGAGGATTTGAAGAAATACGACCTCTCCTCCCTGCAGTACGCGACCGTCGCGGGCGAAGCGCTGAATCCCGAGGTCTTCGACCGCTTCCTTGAGGCGACGGGACTGAAGATCATGGAGGGCTTCGGGCAGACCGAGACCACGCTCACCGTCGGCAACCTCATCGGCATGGTGCCGAAGCCCGGTTCGATGGGCAAGCCCACCCCGCAGTACGACGTCGACATCGTACTGCCGGACGGCAAATCGACCAAGGTCGGCGAGATCGGCGAGATCGTTATTCGCACCGACAAGCGCGTTCCGGTCGGGCTCTTCCGCGAGTATTACCGCGACGCAGAAAAGACCGCGGAAGCGTGGCACGACGGCGTCTACCACACCGGCGACACCGCGTGGCGCGACGAGGACGGCTACTACTGGTACGTCGGGCGCATCGACGATTTGATTAAGTCCTCCGGCTACCGCATCGGCCCGTTCGAGATTGAAAGCGTTATTATGGAGCTCCCCTACGTGCTCGAATGCGCCGTAACCGCCGTTCCCGACGAAATACGCGGCCAGGTCGTCAAGGCGACGATAGTGCTGACGAAGGGCACTACCGGCTCCGAGGAGCTCAAGAAGGAAGTGCAGAACTACGTCAAGACGCACACCGCGCCGTATAAGTATCCGCGCATAGTCGAGTTCGTCGACGAGCTGCCGAAGACCATCAGCGGCAAGATCCGCCGCGTCGACATCAGAAAAGAAGACGCGAAATAAGCGTATAATAATGCAAACCGCCCTCCCGAATCGGAGGGCGGTTTTTGTTTGTTCTTTTTTGCGGGCGATTGATAATCGCCCCTACGGCAAGGCGGCGTCATTCCAAACGGAGTGAGGAATCCCCTGCCGCCTGCTAAAGGTGTGGAATCCTTCGGCTACGCGGCTTTCAGCCGCTCCGCTCAGGATGACTGCGCCGTTAAAGCGTCGCGGTCAGCTTCGCGTGGATCGCGGCGGCGGCTTTTTTGCCGGCGCCCATCGCGAGAATGACCGTCGCAGCGCCGGTGACGGCGTCGCCGCCGGCGTAGACGTTCGGCTTGCTCGATTCCATCGTCTCTTCGTTGACGATGATGCAGCCGCGGCGGTTGGTTTCGAGTCCCTCGGTCGTGCTGCGGATCAGCGGGTTCGGCGTCGTGCCGAGCGCCATTATCACCGCGCTGACGGGAATGACGAAGTTGCTGCCCTTCTTCTCTACGGGGCTGCGGCGTCCGCTTTCGTCCGGCTCGCCGAGCTCCATCTCGACGCACTCTATGCCGCTGACGCAGCCGTTGCCGTCGTCAAGCACGCGGACGGGGTTGGTCAAGAGCTTGAACTCGACGCCCTCCTCCTTCGCGTGGTGGACCTCCTCGACGCGGGCGGGCATTTCCGCCTCGCTCCTGCGGTAGATTATGTAGACGTGTTCGCTGCCCATGCGGACCGCGCAGCGCGCGGCGTCCATCGCGACGTTGCCGCCGCCGACGACCGCTACGCTTCCGCCGCCGCGCTTGATGGGCGTGTCGTATTCCTCCTTGTAGGCCTTCATCAGGTTGATGCGCGTCAGGTATTCGTTGGCGGAGTAGACGCCGTTGAGCGCCTCGCCCTCGATGCCCATGAACTTCGGCAGTCCGGCGCCGGTGCCGACGAAAACGGCGTCGTATTCGCCGCCGAGCAGTTCGTCGATGGTGACGGCTCTGCCGACGACGGCGTTGAGCTTGATTTCGACTCCGGCGGCTTCGAGCGCGTCGATCTCCGCCTTGACGATCTCCTTGGGCAAACGGAACTGCGGAATGCCGTAGACGAGCACGCCGCCCGCGACGTGGGACGCCTCGAAGACGGTCACGGAGTAGCCGAGCTTCGCGAGCGAGCCCGCGCAGGTCAGACCCGCGGGTCCGGCGCCGACGACGGCGACTTTTTTGCCGTTCGGAGCCGCTTTCGCGGGGGCCTCGCCCTTGCCGAAGCAGTAGTCGGCGGCGAAGCGCTCGAGGCGGCCGATGCCGACCGGCTCGCCCTTTATGCCGCGCACGCACTTGCTCTCGCACTGGCTCTCCTGCGGGCAGACTCTGCCGCAGACGGCGGGCAGCGCGTTGGTTTCCTTTATCTTCGCGTAGGCGCCCTCGATATCGCCCTGCTTTATCAGCGCGATGAACTCGGGAATGCGCACGCCGACGGGGCAGCCGCTTACGCAGGGGCTGTTTTTGCAGTTAAGGCAGCGCTCCGCCTCGCCCTGCGCCATCTCGAAGGTGTAGCCGAGGGCGACTTCTTCAAAGTTCTTGTTTCTGACGTCCGGGTCCTGGACGGGCATCGGACATTTATTCGGTGTCATGTTAGCCATTATTTGCCTCCCATGCCGAGACGGCACTCGTGCGCTTCCATCGCGGCCTTTTCCTCGGCTTTATAGAAGCCGTTTCTTCTCATCGCCTCGTCGAAATCGACGAGGTGGCCGTCGAAGTCCGGGCCGTCGACGCAGGCGAACTTGACTTCGCCGCCGACGGTGACGCGGCATCCGCCGCACATTCCGGTGCCGTCGATCATAACGGTGTTCATGCTGACGATGGTCTTTATGCCGTATTCCCTGGTGAGCTTGGAAACGAACTTCATCATCGGGAGCGGCCCGATGGCGATGACTGCGTCGTAGCCCGCGCCCTCCTCGATGTGCTTTTTCAGTTCGTCGGTGACGAAGCCCTTGTTGCCGTTGGAGCCGTCGTCGGTCGTTATGTAGAGGTTATCGCAGACGGCGCGCATTTCGTCCTCGAGAATGATGATGTCGACGCTGCGGAAGCCCGCGATGATGTCGACCTTCGCGCCCGCTTCGTGGAGCGCCTTCGCCTGCGGGTACGCGATAGCGCAGCCGAGTCCGCCGCCGATGACGGCGGCTTTCTTTATGCCCTCAAGCTCGGAGGGCCTGCCGAGCGGCCCGACGACATCGCGGAGCGCGTCGCCCTCGTTCATTTCGCCGAGGCGTTTCGTCGTCGCGCCGACCTCCTGGAAGATGATTGTTATCGACTGCTTTTCCGCGTTATGATCCGCGACGGTGAGCGGGATGCGCTCGCCGTATTCGTCGATGCGGAGCATGATGAACTGCCCCGCCTTCACCTTCGCGGCGACGAGGGGGGCTTCGACCTCCATCAGCACCGTGTTGGCGTTCAAGCGTTGTTTTTTAATGATTCTGTGCATAGCCGTATTCCCCCAGAATAAGTTTGACGTATCTTTCAAGCGCGTCCTGCCACGGCGGGAGCCGTTTGAAGCCCGCGTCGTCGAGCGCCTGCTTGGACATGCGCGAATTTTTCGGGCGCAATGCCTGCTGCGGACGCATTTTCAGGTAATCCTCGGTCGAGATCGGAACGACCTTCACGTCCGCGCCGGCGGCGGCGAAGATTGCGGAAGCGAACTCCGCCCAGCTGCAGTACCCCTCGTTCGTGGCGCAGTAAGCGCCGTATTTCTCGGTCTGCACCATGTCGGCGAGGAGCACCGCGAGGTCGGCGGTGTAGGTCGGGGAGCCGATCTGGTCGTCGACGACGGTCAACTCCTTGTGCGTTTCGCCGAGCTTCAGCATCGTGCGGACGAAGTTGCCGCCGTTGACGCCGAACACCCACGAGATGCGGACGATGAAGAGCTTATCCGTCTGCGCGGCGGCGCGGAGCTCGCCGAGGTATTTGCTCTCGCCGTATTTGTTGATCGGCGCCTTCGGGCTGTCGGGCGCGAAGGGTTCGCTGCCCTGCCCGTCGTAAACGTAATCGGTGCTGATATAGACGAGCTTGGCGCCGACGGCTTTGCAGGCGCGGGCAATATTGCCGGTGCCTTCGGCGTTGACGGCGAAGCAGAGCTCCGTCGCCTCCTCCGCCCTGTCGACGGCGGTGAACGCCGCGCAGTGCACTACGGCGTCCGGCGCGTAAGCGGTGACGTAGTCTATGACCTGCTCCGCTTTCGTGAGGTCGAAATCCTCGATATCGACTCCGCGCGCTTCTATGCCGCGCTTTTCAAGCTCCTTTACGACGTCGTAGCCGAGCTGGCCCTTGACGCCGGTGACTAAAACCTTCATTATATCGCTTCCTTATCTGCCGGAATACATCTTTTCGTAGTAGTTTTTATATTCGCCGTTGACGATGTTCTCCCACCACTTGCGGTTATCGAGATACCACTGCACCGTGTACTTTATGCCGCTCTCGAAATCGTGCGCCGGCTTCCAGCCGAGTTCCGTCACGATCTTGGTCGGGTCGATGGCGTAGCGCATGTCGTGGCCGGGGCGGTCGGTGACGTAGGTGATCAGGGATTCCGGCTTGCCGAGCTGCTTCAGTATCTCCTTGACGACCTCGAGGTTGGTCTTTTCGTTGTGGCCGCCGATGTTGTAGACCTCGCCTACCCTGCCCTTGTGAATGATAAGGTCGATCGCGGAGCAGTGGTCTTCGACAAAGAGCCAGTCGCGGACGTTTTCGCCCTTACCGTAGATGGGCAGCGGCTCGTCGGCGAGCGCGCGGGAAATGACGAGCGGTATCAGCTTCTCCGGGAAGTGATAGGGGCCGTAGTTGTTCGAGCAGCGCGAAATCGTCACCGGCAGCTTGTAGGTGCGGTGGTACGCCAGCACGAGCAGGTCCGCCGCCGCCTTGGACGCGGAGTACGGGCTGGAGGTGTGGATAGGCGTCGTCTCGGTGAAGAAAAGGTCCTTTCTGTCGAGCGGCAGGTCGCCGTAGACCTCGTCGGTGGAAACCTGGTGATAGCGCTTGACGCCGTATTTGCGCGAAGCGTCGAGCAGCACCTGCGTCCCCATTACGTTGGTGGAAAGGAACAGCTCCGGCGTTTCTATCGAGCGGTCGACGTGTGACTCCGCGGCGAAGTTGACGACTACGTCGAAGCCCTCTTTTTCAAAGAGCGCGTAGACCGCTTCGCGATCCGCGATGTCCGCCTTGACGAAGGCGAAGTTCGGGTTTTTCAGCGCTTCCTCGAGCGTTTCGAGGTTGCCGGCGTAGGTCAGCTTATCAATACATACGATGCGGTAATCGGGATGCTCGCGGAGCATGTAATAAACGAAATTTGAGCCGATAAAGCCGGCGCCTCCGGTGACGAGAATATTCATACGCTTCTCCTTCCTGCCTTAATCACTTGTTATAAACGAAATTGCAGTCGCTGTCTTTGAGCAGCGGCGCTTTTCTGTCTTTTTCCGAAATAATCGGGTCGCAGTCGACCCACTGCCGCCAGTTTATGCCTATATCGGGGTCGTCGAACTTGACGGAACGGTCGCAGTCGGGCGCGTAATACGCGTCGACCTTATACTGCACCTCGACGTCCGGCGTAAGCGTCAGGAACGCGTGGCCGAAGCCCTTGGGCAGCAGGAGCTGGCGGTGGTTCTCCTCCGAAAGCTCGACGCCGATATACTTCTTATAGTTCGGCGAGCCCTTGCGGAAGTCGACGGCGACGTCGATTATCCTGCCGCGCGTGCAGCGGACGAGCTTCGTCTGCGCCATGGGATTCATCTGGAAGTGGAGGCCGCGGAGCGTCCCCTTCTGCGCGGAATAGGAGTGATTGTCCTGCACGAACTCGACCTCTATCCCCGCTTCCGCGAGCGCCTTTTTCGAGTAGGTCTCGGTAAACCAGCCGCGGTTGTCGCCGAAGACCTTCGGCTCGATGATGAGCACGCCTTCAAGCTCGGTTTTTACGATTTGCATATTATTCCCCTCAGTCCTTTATCTTGCCCTCGGCAACGTTCATCAGGTGCTTGCCGTAGGGGGATTTTCCGTATTTCTGCGCTGCGGCGCGAAGCGTCTGAGCGTCAATCCAGCCGTTGTTGTACGCGATTTCCTCGAGCGCCGCGATCTTCGTGCCCTGGCGGTTCTCGATGACGGAAACGTATGAGGACGCCTCGAGCAGCGAATCGACGGTGCCGGTGTCGAGCCAGGCGTAACCTCTGCCGAGCAGCTCAACGTTGAGGTTGCCTTTTTCGAGGTAGATGCGGTTAAGGTCGGTTATCTCGAGCTCGCCGCGGGCGCTCGGCTTGAGCGAGGACGCGTATTCCGCGACCTTGTTATCGTAGAAATAAAGGCCCGTGACGGCGTAGTTCGAGGGCGGGTCCTTCGGTTTCTCGACGAGCGAAACGACCTTGCCGTTTTCGTCGAAGCCGGCGACGCCGAAGCGCTCCGGATCCTCGACGTAGTAGCCGAAAATCGTCGCGCCCTCGGTGCGCGAGGCCGCCTTTTTCAGCAGCTCCGCGAGGCCGTTGCCGTAGAAGATGTTATCGCCGAGGATCATCGCGCAGGTATCGTCGCCGATGAACTCTTTGCCGAGAATGAACGCCTGCGCGAGTCCGTCCGGAGACGGCTGCTCCTTGTAGCTGAGGCGCACGCCGTAGCTGCTCCCGTCGCCGAAAAGCTTTTTATAGTTCGGCAGATCGATCGGAGTCGAGATGATCAGGATGTCGCGGATACCCGCGAGCATCAGTGTGGAAAGCGGATAAAACACCATCGGCTTGTCGTAAACGGGCAAAAGCTGCTTGCTCGTCACCATCGTTATCGGATAAAGCCGCGTGCCGCTTCCGCCGGCAAGAATTATACCTTTCATTTTGCGCTCCTTTTCAATATTCTTCTGTAAACCGGGTAGTGCAGTATCGGGAAATGCAGGTAAAGCAGCTCGTAAAGCATACGCCTTACCATTCCGCCCGGACGCATATTCATGAAATACTTATGCAGCAGAGGCGAGAAGAACCTGACGTTCTTGCACTTTTCGAGGTATTCGATCGAGGAGTTCAACCCTCCGCCGAGCGCGGAATAACCGCGGCACATACGCGCTCCGCGCAGGTGGTTCTGCTCTATCAGCGCGCGTCTGTATTCAAGATAGCCCTTATAAGTCGCGTTGCCGTGGCTCTGTCTGACGACGTTGCCGGCGTAGTCGACGGTCGTGCCGTAGACGTTACCCTCGTGGGCGCGGTAGTTCGTCAGCGCGGCGGGCATGTAGATTATGCCCATCAGCTCGGAGGCGCAGAAGACGCTCACCCAGTCGTGCGCGAAAACGTCGTTTTTGAACGGAAGCATCTTGCGCTTGACCGACGCCGTCATAAGCTGCGAACAGCCGGCGCAGAAATGGCGCACGGCGCACGCCTTTATCGCGGTGCCGGAGATCTTCGGGTACCCCTTCTCCTTGAACCAGCTCTCGGCGATGACCTTCCCGTCCGCGTCGATACGGCGCATATCGGTATACGCCAAACTCTTGCCGGACGTTTTGAGCACCGAAAGCATTATTTCGAGCTTGCCCGGCGCCCAGATATCGTCCTGGTCGGCGAAGGCAACGTAAGGCGCGTCGCTCTTGTTCAGCAGGAACTCGAAGTTTCTGACGAAGCCGAGGTTGCGCTCCTGCTCGAAAAGCTTTATGCGCTTATCCTTTGCGGCGTAGTCGCGCAGTATCTCCTTCGTTCCGTCGGAGGAGGCGTCGTCGCTGATTATCAGGGATATATCGGAGTGCGACTGACCGAGGACGCTGTCAAGCAGCGGCCTTAAAAACCGTTCTCCGTTATACGTCGCAAGCAGTACGTCAACTCTTTCCATTTACTCAACCTCTCCGTTATCGTAAGCAAAATGCAGTCTGATGATCCGCAGATCGTCCACCGCGCTGAACGTCGTTTTTTCAAGCGCCATATAGCTGTATTTCGACGCCGCGAAGCGCAGGTATTTCGAGATGTTCACCGCTTTTCCGGTGGCGTATTGCAGGTATTCCTTTACGGCGGCGTAGTCGCGTTTGTTGCCGAACTTCATCGTCAGGTATTCCTGCTTTTCCTCGACCGAGGCGGTGATATACACGCCTATCAGCGGGATATCGAGCTCCGGGAAGTATCCTCCCGTGCGGAAGAAGTAATTGCATTTCACCGCCGAGCTTTCCGGGTATTCCGCCCAGTCGTTCGGCTTGTGCGTGGCGCCCATCTCGCTGCTCGTTATGCAGAAATAGCTGTATTCCGCGATCACGCTTTCCGCTTCCGGCTCGCCCCAAGTTATGTCGGTGTAGTAATATTCGCCGTCGAGCTCCAGCAGACTCCATTCGTGGTTATAGGTGGTGTCGGTCTCATCGTTTTTGACCGTGCCGATTATCGACGTCGCGAATATCCCCATGCGCCGGAGCAGGTACTGATACGCCGCCGAATAGCCGGCGCAGACGGATTTGTTGTTCACGAAAACGCTGACGATGCACTGGCTGTCGTCGGTCAGCGGATCGTAATCCTTCTTTTCGATGATGACGTCGGCGGTTTCGGTATCGTACTCCGTCGTTCTGATGATGTATTCGTAGGCGGCGAGCGCCTTTGTGAAATCGTCCTCGCCCTCGTGCCGCTTCGCGAAGTCGTCGCAGACCGCGTTGATCTTCGCGGTAAGCTCTTCGGCCTCCTCGCGCGTGTAACGGTAGCGCGGCGTGTATCTGCCGCCGAGGCACACGAACGGGGCAAAATCCTCGTCGTAATAGACGCCGGAGTTCGCGACCCAGAAAAGCTCGGGGCAATCGAGCAGCAGGAGCTTGTTGAGCCGTATCATCTGCTTGACTGAAAGCGAAAGTCCGCGGACCTCGGTATCCATGCGCTGATACGCGGCGAGCAGAAGCCGGTAATCCTTCTGCTCTTCCTCGGAAAGCTGATCGTAATAGAACTTGCGGGTGCCGGAGCTGTCGACGACCGTTTCGCCGTGTTCCGCCGTAACTTTGCGCAGGAAAGCAGCGCCCCTGTTTATGAAGGAACATCCCGAAGCGGTCATTATCAGCAGCGCGGCAAGCAGCAGCGCCGTCAGCTTTTTGCGAAAAGCCATTCTGTGTTTCACCTTATCTGTTTATTATAACACCGGAGATATGATATTTCAATATAAATCGCGGCGTCACGGGCTTCAGTAAAGCTCCGCGACCTGCTTTATCTTCTCGGCGTATTCCTTCTTCAGAGACTCCGGCGCGAGCACCTTGACTCCGGCGCCGCAGCCGAAAAGGAACGCGAAGAACTGCGGGCTTATCTTCGCCTTCACGCGCAGCTCGAAGCTGTTTTCGTCGTGGCGCGAAATGCGGCAGTTTTCGCCGTAGCGGTCGACGACGAGCCCGATGAGCGAGTTATCGAACAAAAGCACGACGTCCGCTTCCGGACCGCTGAACATGCGGAAGGTGCTCCCCATATACGCGGCGACGTCGAACTTCGCGACCTTGTCGGAGCGCTGCGCCGGAAGTTCCGAGACCTGCGGCTGCTCCATTTTGTCGACGCGGAAGTGCTTTATCAGGTCTTCTTCGGCGTCGTAGCCGATGAGATAGTAGTATTCGTCGTCCCAGACGAGCTCGCAGGGGGTTATCGCGTAGTTTTTGCCGTTCCGGCGGAGGGTGCGCTTCACGCGGCTCGCGCCGCCGAAGTCGAGCGTCCACTCGGAATAGCGGAAGCATATCATCTTGTTTTCGGATATCGCGCGGTGGATCGCGTCGACGTTGTAGAATATCCTTTCGTTATGCGTTCTGACTCTGTTCGGAACGTAAACTACGCGCTTCAGCTCTCCGGCTCCGTATTCGCCGGCGAGCGAGGCGATCTTTTTTATGATGGCGTCGGACTTCTTCTCGGTCAGGAACTTCGCCGCCGCGACCGCGTCCACGAGGAGCTTCAATTCCGGTATCTCGAAATCGCGCGAAGCGAGATAATACCCGAATTGTCCACCCTTCACGTTGACAATATCCATACCGAAATCGCGCAGATACTCTATATCGCTGTATATGCTTTTGCGCTCGGCGGATATGCCGTTGCGCTCGAGATACGAGATAAGCTCCGGCACGGTAACGACGTGTTCCTCGTCGGAATAACGCTCGAGGTAATCTTTGATATAAAGCAGTTTGAGTTTCTGGTTAGAGCTCTTAGGCATTGTTAAGCTCCTTTCAGACCGCGTTCAACGGCGTTCCCGCAAGGAAACGCGCGAGGTTTTCTTCAACCTTTTCCATCAGGCGCACGCGCGCCTCGTATGTTCCCCACGCTATGTGAGGCGTTATCGTGCAGTCGGAGCGTCCGAGCAGCGGACTTCCGCCGAACGGCGGCTCTTTGCGCATGACGTCGAGCAGCGCGTGGGATATCCTGCCGCTGTCGAGTCCGCGGGCGAGCGCGGCTTCGTCGACGACGCCGCCGCGGGAGGTGTTTATGATGACGCAGCCGGGCTTGCATTTCGCGACGAAGTCGTCGCAGACGTAGTTTTCCGTTTCCGCGTTCAGCGGGCAGCAGAAGGCGATGAAATCCGACCTCGCCGGAAGCTCGTCGCGGCTGACGAATTCATACGGGCAGTCCTTTTTCGTCCTGCTCGTGTAAACGACC
Source organism: Clostridia bacterium (assembly GCA_017616855.1). Lineage (GTDB taxonomy): Bacteria > Bacillota > Clostridia > Oscillospirales > RGIG8002 > RGIG8002. The sequence goes on from JAFZXI010000104.1 coordinate 20,750, forward strand.
TTCATTCCGAAGGCGTCGGCGATTTTCGAGACGGCCGTGCCGATGCTGCCCATGCCGACGACGCCGAAGGTCTTGCCGGCGAGCTCGTGGAGGGGCGTTTCGTAAAAGCAGAACTGCGGGCTCGCGGTCCACTTCCCCGCTCTGACTGCGGCGTCATGCTCGGCGACGCCGTCGGTCAGCGAAAGGATGAGCGCGAAAATGTGCTGCGCGACGGACATCGTGCTGTAAGCCGGAACGTTCGTAACGGTGATGCCGAGCTTATGCGCGGCTTCAAGGTCGACGGCGTTGGTACCGGTGCTGAGCAGCCCGATATACTTCACGCCCGACATTGCGGAAAGCAACTCCGCGTCGAGCAGCGTCTTATTGATTATCAGCGCGTCGGCGCCGGCGCTGCGCGGCAGCACCTCTTCCCTTTTGCTGTAATCATAGACCTCGTATTCGCCGTATTTCGCGAGCCATTCCCACGAAAGATCGCCGGGATTGGCGGAGTATCCGTCAAGCACAACCGTTTTCATATGTTTTCCCCCGCGCTCTGCGCCTGTGAAAGCATTTCCGCGGCGCTTTCCTTCGTCGTTTCCGTGATGCGGCTGCCGCCGATGATACGCGCAAGCTCTTCAATCCTGCCGGCGCGGTCGAGCGCCGCGACGGTAGTGTAGGTGCCGCCGTCGATAACGTTCTTTTCTATCAGCAGATGGCGGTCGGCGTAGGCGGCGATCTGCGCCAGATGAGTAACGGCGAAGACCTGCCGCTCGCGGCTGACCTCCTTCATCTTCAAAGCGATCTTGTCCGCGGCTCTGCCGCTGATGCCGGTGTCGATTTCGTCAAAAATGATCGTGGCGACGTCGTCCTTCTCGGCGAGGGCGGTCTTTATCGCGAGCATGATGCGCGAAAGCTCGCCGCCCGACGCGATGCGGATAATCGGCTTCGGCGGCTCGCCGGGGTTGACGCTGATGAGGAACTCGCAGGTCTCGGCGCCGCCCGAGAAGTATTCGCACGGCGTCGTCTTGACGTTGAAAACGACGTTTGGCATATCGAGGAAGCGAAGCTGCGCTAGCACTTCGCGCTCGAACCTTGCCGCGGCCGCGGCGCGCTTTGCGGAAAGCGCTTCCGCGCGCTTTTTCAGCTCCGCGAGGACGGAGGCGCGCTCGGCTTCGAGTTTTTTCAGCGCGCCCTCGAAGTCGCTGATGAGCCCGAGCTCCTCGTTTATCTTTTCATAGTATTCCAGAACGGCCGCTTCGGAGCCGCCGTATTTGTGCTTCATTTTGTAGATGACGTCGAGGCGCTCCTCGACCTCGTCTATGCTCTCGCCCTCGTCCATCGAGTCGAGGAAGGCGGAGACTCTGTCCGCGGCGTCGCGCAGGGAGAAATATACCTCCTCGAGCTTCGCCGCCGTTTCCGCGAGCTCGGACGAAACGGAGGATACACCGTCGAGCAACTGCCTCGAAAGGTAAACGGCGTCGACGGCGTTGCCCTCCTCGCTGTCGGAAAGCTTCTCCTTCGCTTCGGAAAGCGCGGAAATGATGCGCTGTCTGTTTAGTATCAGCGCCTTGCGCTCGTTCAGCTCGTCCTCCTCGCCGACGCGGATGTTCGCGGCTGCAATCTCGTCGCATTGGAAGGAGATGAGTTCGAGCCGCCTTTCGCGGTCGGAGGACTTGCGCTTCAGGTCGTCGATCTTTTCGGTCAGCGCCGTGTATTCGGCGTACTTCTCGCCGTAGGACGCGAGCTCGGCGCCGCAGTCGCCTATCGCGTCGATATAGTCCATATGGCGCTCCGGCAGCATCAGCAGACGGCTGTCGTGCTGGCCGTGGATATCGACGAGCGCGGCGGCGCAGCCGCGAAGCGTCGCGGCGACGACGGGCTTGTCGTTTATGCGGCAGTAGCTTTTGCCGTCCGCGGTGATGTCGCGGCGGAAGAGCACGGTGCCGTCCTCAGCGTCTATGCCCGCTTCCGCGAGAAAACGCAGCGTCGCTTCGTCAACGTCGGTGAAGACGGCGGAAACCGACGCTTTCGCCTCTCCCGAGCGTATGATGTCGCGCGTCGCCCTGCCGCCGAGGATCAGATTGATCGAATCGACGAGTATCGACTTGCCCGCGCCGGTCTCGCCGGTCAGCACGTTGAAGCCGGCGGAAAAATCCACGTCGGCTGAGCGTATTACGGCGATATTCTCGATGTGAAGCGAGGAAAGCATACGCTTTCTCCTTTCTCTGCGTACGTTACTCGATGAGTCCCTGCAGCTCCTGCTTCAGCAGCTGCGCGCGCTCGTTGGTGCGCAGCACGACGAAGATGGTGTCGTCGCCCGCGATGGTGCCGACGATGTCGGGGTTCCGCATCGCGTCGATGAGTGAGCAGAGCGCGTTCGCCATGCCGGGATAGGTCTTGATAACGACGATGTTCTGGGCGGCGTCCGCCTTTATCATCGCCTCCGAGAAGAGCTTGGAAAACTTCTCCGGGTTGCCGAGCGTTTCGTCTCTCGAAGAGATGCCGTAAGCGTATTTGCCGGACGGAGTGCGTACCTTTATCAACTTCAGATCGTTGATGTCGCGGGAAACCGTCGCCTGCGTAACGTCATACCCCTCGGCAAGAAGCGCGTTGCGCAGCTCCTGCTGGGTGCTGATCGTGCGGTTCTCGATTATCTCGAGGATCTTTACGTGTCTGGTGGGTTTCATAATATACCTCTTTTCCGGCATCTCTCAGCCGATACCGAATAGTTTTGTTTTGACCTTGTCATAAAACGACGCTTTGTCGGGAATAAGCAGCTCCAGCGCCTTTTCGGAGCGGCGGACGACCGCCTTCATCCCCTCCTGGAGCGAGAACGGAGCGCCGCCGTCCAACGTCAGAATCGCGACGCGGTCGCCGAGCCCGAAAACGCGGGCGGAGACCTCGGCGTCGTCCGGCAGCACGAGCGACCTCGCAGTCAGCGTGTAGGGACATATCGGCGTGACGATCACCGACGACACCTCCGGCGCGACTATCGGGCCGCCGGCGGACATCGAATACGCCGTAGAGCCGGTCGGCGTCGCGATAACGACTCCGTCGCCGCGCACGGTGTAGATGCCGCAGCCGTCGACGGAAAGCTCGATATCGATTATGCGCGAGATCTCGCCGCGCGAAATAACCGCTTCGTTCAGCGCCGGCGCGGAGAAACGGACGTTACCGTCCGCGTCGACGATCTCAACGTCGAGCAGGCGGCGCGTTTCGCGGCGGGAGCTTTTCAGCAGCTCGGACGCGGATATTCTCTCCGGCGAGCGAGGCGACGTAAGGAAGCCCACCCTGCCGGTGTTCAGCGCGAGCACCGGCACGCCGTAAAGCGCGGCGAGCTTGCCGGAATGGAGCACCGCGCCGTCGCCGCCGATGACTACGCAGAGGTCGGCGGACTCAAACTGCGCTTCGGGCGGCGTCTCACCGTCCGCGCCTGAAACGCGGAACGGCGCCGTCGTTACTTCGTCTCCCGCGGCGCAGAACGATCGGGCCACGATTTCCGCCGCGGCCATGCTCTGCTCGTTGTCGTTCGGGATTATCAGCGTTTTCATCATTATCACCTGCCGATACAAGTTCTTTCAGTTTCGCGGCGATGCCGGCGCGGTCAAGTCCGCAGTCGGCGAGCGCCTCGGAGACGGTCGAATGAGGAACGAACCCGTCGTCAACGGCGCAGATGACGAATCTGCCCCGCCAGCCGGCTTCGGTCAGCTTCGTGAGCGTCTGCTCGGCGATGCCGCCGGTCTTTATCCCTTCCTCAAAGAAGACTATCGTTTTGTATTTCAGCGCCGCGTCCGGAATCGAAAGCGGCTTTATCCTGTTCAGCTTCAGCACGGAAACGGGCAGCTTTTCGCCGTCCACGGCTGCGCGGAGTTCGGAGAATATCCTTCCGTAAGTCACCGCGAGCACGTCCCCGCCCGCCCGGTAATCGTAAGCGGCGCCGGTGTAGGCGTAGCCCTCCGGTTTTTCGCCCTCGCCCCCGCGCGGATAGCGTACCGCCGACGGCGTATCGAGCGCGAGCGCGGACTTCAGCATTTCGCCGAGCTCGTCGCGGAACGCGGGCGCGTAAACGGTCATATTCGGTATTTGCGTCAGATACGCCGCGTCGAAAAGCCCCTGGTGCGTTTCGCCGTCCTCGCCGACTATGCCGGCGCGGTCGACCGCGAAAACGACGGGAAGCTGCTGGAACGCCGCCTCGATAAGAAGCTGGTCGTACGCTCTCTGCAGGAACGCGGAATAGACGGCGAATACCGGTTTCATCCCCTCCGCCGCGAGACCGCAGCAGAAGGAAACGCCGTGTTCCTCGGCTATGCCGACGTCGTAGAAGCGCTCCGGGAACTTCTCGCGGAATCGCGAAAGCCCCGTTCCCGAAGCCATCGCCGCCGTGACGGCGCAGATGCGTTCGTCGCTTTCCGCGAGCGCGGTCAGCGTTTCGCCGAACGCGGCGGAAAAGCTCTCCGCGGTGCCGCCGTTCATCTTGCCGGTCTCGACGTCGAAGCCGCTGACGCCGTGGAAGCCCTCCGGCTCGGTCGCCGCGGGCTCGTAGCCCTTGCCCTTTACCGTCGTGACGTGGACGAGCACCGGCTTGTTCATGCGGCAGGCGCGTTTCAGGACGGCGACGGTATCGTCGATATTGTGGCCGTCGATCGGGCCGAGATAGTCGACGCCCAGGCTTTCAAACAGCGTCGTCGGGAGCAGCATCGCCTTCAGCAAGCGTTTTATCCAGTTGAGGAACGCCAGGAACGGCTTTCCGAAGACGCCAAACGCCTTGAAGAAACGCTCAACGCGCTTTTTCGTATTATAATACGACATACGCGTACGGGTGCGGAGCAGGTAGCGCGCGAAGGCGCCGTGGTTTTTCGCTATCGAGCGCCCGTTATCGTTGAGTATGATTATCAGGTTCTTTTTCGAGTTGCCGAGGTGGTTGAGCGCCTCGAAAACCATTCCGTTGGAGAAGGAGGCGTCGCCTATGACCGCGACGGTCTTCGCGTCGCTTCCCTTCGCGGCGTCGGCGGCCGCCATGCCGAAGGCGGCGGAAACGGCGTTTCCGCTGTGTCCGGTGGCGTAGGCGTCGTATCTGCTCTCGCGCGGCTTCGGGAAACCGGAAATGCCGTCTTTTTTGCGGAGCGTTTCAAACGCCTCCGCCCTGTCGGTCAGGATTTTGTAGGCGTAGCTCTGATGCCCGACGTCCCAGATGACGTGGTCCTTTTCGAGATCGAGCACCTTGAGCATCGCGACGGTGAGCTCTACGCAGCCGAGACTGAACGCGAGGTGTCCGCCGTTTTTCGAAACGGTCTCGATTATACCGGCGCGGACGGCGTCGGCGAGCTCTTTGAGCTCCTCCGGCTTCATGTCGCGCACGGCGGAGGGCATATTCAGTTTTGCGATCTCGGCAAACTGCATAATTATCCCTATCTGTTTCTGTGAAGTAGTTTTTCGGTCAGCGTAAGCAAGAATCCGTTGTTATCGAAGCCGGCGAGCGCTTGCGACGCCTCGCTCGAAAGCTTTTCCGCGAGCGCTTCGGCGCCGGCAGTCCCGAGCTTCGCGACGAGCGGACAGTCCTCGTTTTCGGCGTCGAGCAGGTCGTCGCGCACCTGGAAAGCGAGCCCCAGGCGCTGCGCAAACGTCCTTATGCGCTCGAGCGCGGACGCGTCCGCC
>JAFZXI010000105.1 GCA_017616855.1 Clostridia bacterium
CCGCTCCGAGCGCGACCCCTACGCCGGCTCCTACGTCGCGGTGGCGCAGTCGGTGGCGAAGGTCATCGCCGCGGGCGGCAGGCGCGCGGATACGCATCTTACCTTCCAGGAATACTTTCAGCGGCTCGGCACCGCGCCGGAAAACTGGGGCAAGCCGTTCGCCGCTTTGCTCGGCGCGCTCGACGCGCAGCTTGACCTATCGCTCGCCGCGATAGGCGGCAAGGACTCGATGAGCGGCAGCTTCGAGCAGCTCCACGTGCCGCCGACGCTCGTTTCCTTCGCCGTCGCTTCGGGCGAAAGCGGACAGCTTATCGCGCCGGAGTTCAAGCGCGCGGGCGCCCGCGTTTTCCTGCTCCGCCCGGACGAAAAGGGCGGCAGGCCGACGGGCGAAGGGCTGACCGCCGCGTTCGATAAAATGGAAAAGCTCATCGCGGACGGCGACGCCGTTTCCGCCTACGTCGTCGGCGCGGGCGGAGCCGCGGAGGGCGTTATGAAATGCTGCTTCGGCAACGGACTCGGCTTCGCCTTCGCGGACGGCGCCGACCCCTTCGCGCCGCACGAATGCTCCTTCATCTTCGAGGCGAAGGACGGCTTCGAGCCGGCCGCCGCCGAGTGCTTTGATATCTCGCTTCTCGGCGTCGTCAGCGAAGAATACGCGCTCTCGCACGCGGGCGAAAAAGCCGCGCTCGGCGAGGTCGAAGCGCTCTACGAAAACCGCCTCGAATCCGTCTTCCACAGCGTCGCGGCGCCCGCGGAAAAGCCGCCCGTGCTCGAATACCGCGGCAGGAGCGCCGCCGCTCCGGCGGTGATTACCGCGAAGCCGCGCGTTTTCATTCCCGTCTTCCCGGGCACCAACTGCGAATACGACACCGCCCGCGCCTTCGCGAAAGCCGGCGCGGAGCCGGACGTCTTCGTCCTGCGCAACCTGACTGCCGCGGACATCGCCGCCTCCGCGAAGGAAGCGGCGGAGCGCATTTCGCGCGCGCAGATAATATTCATTCCCGGCGGCTTCTCCGGCGGCGACGAGCCGGACGGAAGCGGCAAGTTCATAACCGCCTTCTTCCGCAGCCCCGCCGTCGGCGAAGCGACGACCGCGCTGCTCGACCTCCGCGCCGGACTCGTCGGCGGCATCTGCAACGGCTTCCAGGCGCTCGTCAAGCTCGGGCTGCTGCCTTACGGCAGGATAACCGAGGCGACCGCGGAATCGCCCACGCTGACCTATAACGTCATCGGCAGGCACCAGTCGCGCATGGTGCTTACGCGCGTCGCGTCGACGCTTTCGCCCTGGCTCGCCGAATGCGAGGTCGGCGACGTCCACCTCGTCCCCGTTTCCCACGGCGAAGGGCGCTTCGTCGCGCCCCGCGCGCTGCTCGAAGAGCTCGCCGCGAAGGGGCAGATCGCGACGCAGTACTGCGACGCGGAGGGCGTTCCCTCCGGCGATATCGAGTATAACCCGAACGGCTCGCTTTTCGCCGTCGAGGGCATAACCTCCGCCGACGGCCGCGTCTTCGGCAAGATGGGGCACAGCGAGCGCGTTTACGAAAAGCTTTATAAAAACATACCCCACACGCGCGAGAACGGAATGTTCGCCTCGGCGGTGAGGTTCTTCAAGGGCTGATGGAGAATATAAGAGTGATAAAAAGCGACCGCCGCACCGCGTCGGTCGAAATATCGCGGGACCTGACCGTCACCGTGCGCGTGCCGCGGCGCTTCACGCAGGCGCAGATCGAGGCGTTCGTCGCGCGCAACTCTGCGTGGATCGCGAAGCACCTGGAGCTTCAGCGCCGCAGGGGAGAGACGCTGCGCTTTCCCGTCGATACCGACCCCGCGTTTCTGCGCGCGGAGGCGGAGCGGATTATCCCGCCGCTCGTGGAGAAATACTCCGCGCTGACGGGGCTGAAGCCGAAGGCGGTCAAATACAGCTCGGCGAAAAAGCGCCTCGGGAGCTGCGCGCCGGACGGCACGGTCCGCTTTTCGTATACGCTGATGCTCTATCCGCTCGACGCGGTCGAATACGTCGTGCTGCACGAGCTCGCGCACCTGAAGGAGCGCAACCACCGGCGCGGCTTTTACGCGCTCGTCGAGCGCTATATGCCCGACTGGCGCGAGAGAAGAGCGATGCTGAAAGGGTAATGCCGACTTCGTCGGCAGTCGATATGTCGGCGTTGCCGGCTCGATATACGCCTTCGGCGTTCGATATATCGCTGACGCGATTCGATATATTCGCTGACGCGAATAATAAAGGAACAAAACGGCTCCCAATCGGGAGCCGTTTTGAATCATTCAAACTGCGCCGTCGGCGCGGTTTGTTCCTTTCTTATTTGCGGAGCAAATATATCGAGTCAGCGGAGCTGACATATCGAGTTGCCGTCAGGCAACATATCGAATCGCCCGCAAGGGCGATATATCGACCCGAGCCAACGGCGAGGACTATGCCGCCTTACTTCGTCCCCTTATACCTCTTCCAAATCTTCTCGGTGACGTACTGTTTGCCGAAGAGGGCGTCGTACTGGAACATGTGCTGGCGCTCGAGCTCGGCGTTTTCGGTATCGGTAATGGCGTCGCTGTCGGCGATGCCGCCGTTCGCTTTCAGGTAATAATCGTTGCCGGTGCCCTTGACGTATTCGCGCTGCTGCAGCAGATACTTGAAATAGACCGGCTGCGGCAGGGAATAGATCTCGGTCATATACGGGATCAGGTAATACGTGCTCATCGCGGTATCCGGACTCGCGGAAACGTCGGTGTAGTTATCCCATATGACGAAGGGCGGGGTGTGCAGGTCGTAGAAGCCCTCGGGCGTGTCGGAGGTGAACTTCGTATAGCCGGCGGCGAGGTAGGATCTGTCTTTGTTGCCGAAGGAGCCGAGGTGGTCGCCGAAGAACATGATTATCGTCGGCTCGCCGCAGTCCGCGAAGTAGTCGGTCAGCTGTTTGAGCATATCGTCGCTGTATTTGATGCTCGTCGCGTAGCTGAGTATCGCGCCGTAGACCTTTTCGGAAAGGTCCATGCTGCCGTCCGTCGCGCTCAGCATCGCGGCGGGGTCGTAGTCGGAGCCGCTGTAGCCGCCGTGGTTCTGCATCGTCACGGTGAAGTTGAAGAAGGGCTTGCCCGTCGCGCGGTTCGCCTCGTATTGCGATATTATCATATCCGCGGTCGATTCGTCGCTGACGTAGGTGCGCATGCGCAGCGGCTGCGTGAAATCCTCCTCCGCGATGAACTTCTCGAAGCCGATGAGCGGATAGACGTCGTCGCGGTTCCAGAACTTCGCGCCGTAGGAGTGGATCGCGACGGTGGAATAGCCCAGCTCGTCGCGCAGGAAACTGACGTAGCTCGGCGTGACCTTCTTGATGTGCTGCTGGTAGGGGGTGGAGCTCGCCGGCAGGTAGCGCAGACTGTAGCCGGTCAGCAGCTCGAACTCGACGTTCGCCGTGCCGCCGCCGAACTGCGGGGTGAAGTGCGTTCCGCCGGTCTTCGTCTCCGCAATCTCGTGCAGCGTCGGGGTCGTGGACTGCGCGAAGTTGATAAAGGAGAACTTATCCGCGTCGGTGAAGGATTCGCTCATTATTATTATGATGTTCGGCGTTTCGTCGCCGTTTGCGGCGTATTCCGCGTTCAGCTCCGCGACGACCTCGTCATATGTCGCGTTCGCGGCGTCTTCGCCGTAGCCGGCCGGTTTTTCGGGTATGACGTAGGGGATATTCGCGAGGAAATTGACGAGGAAGCCGTTGTTGTTGCGGGTGTTGAGCTGCTTCCACTGGTACGCCGTCAGCCCCGTCGCGCTCAGGAAGCCGGGGTTGAGGAAGGTCGCGAAGAAGCCGCCG
>JAFZXI010000106.1 GCA_017616855.1 Clostridia bacterium
CTTGCGCCGCAGTGATGTATTGCGGCTCAGCCGCAAAGTGATGTGATGTGTTCCGCTCACGTGCCGCGGGCACACATCACGCACGAAGTGCGCATCACTTGCGAAGCAAACATCACGTTCCGCTTCGGCGGAACACATCGTTTGCCGAGTGTCCTTAAGAACACTCGGCATAGGGCGGCTTTTTCATTCTCTCTGTTTACTTTTCCAGCTTATACCCCGTGCAGACGAAGAGCGCGACGTTACGGCCGGTATCGTCCGATATCGTTACTTCGTAAACGGCGGTCGTTCTGCCGCTTTTTACGCATTCCGAGCGCGCGGTAAGGCGTTTGCCCTTCGGCCGGCTCAGGAAGCTCGCGCTGACGTTCAACGCGACGGTCGGCTGATAGTCGTTATTCGACGAAACGGCGAAGGCGAAATCGCCGAGCGTGAAGATAACGCCGCCCATGACGCCGCCGTAGGCGTTGGCGTGGCGTTCGTCGAGCTCCATCGAGCAGACGCAGCCGCCGTCGAAAAGCTCGTCGATTTTCATTCCGTTATCGGTCGCGAAACGGTCTCCGGTGAAAAACCGCCGCGCCTCGTCAATTGTTTTGAACGTTCCCATAATTTATCACTCCGCTTTCATTATATCGGTATTATAACCTGAAATCCGCATCCGCGGCGCGTTTTTTTGCTTTTTATCGCCGGAAACCCGCGAAAAGCAGCAGCGACGCGGCGAGCGCGATGATGCTCCCTGTCAGCAGCGGCACGAAAGCCGCAGACGAAACGCTTTCGCGCAGCGCGAGCGCGGCGAAAACGCCCGCGAAACCGAGCGCGCCGAGCAGCGCGATCAGCGTCAGACGGGTATTCGACTCCGCGGAATGCGACTGCTCCCGCGTAGTCCCGGGTTTATAGGTGCGGCGCTTCTTCGCCGTGCGGCTGCCGTAGCCGTAGGTCGCACCCTTTTCGTAATTCTTTATCTTTATATCGGCGCGGCCGCCGTTGGTTCTTTTTCCGCTTCCGCTCACAGCTCGCCCGCCCCCTTCTTTATAAGCAACACGAGCACGCCCGCCTGCAGCAGCAGCGCGAAGGTTATCACCAGCGTGAAGTAATCCTTACGCGTCTTGTGGCGGAAAAGCACCCTCCCGAGAAACGCGCCGAGCGCCCCTCCGTATACCGCGAGCGCGAGCAGCGTACGCTCGCTTATTCTCCTGCCGCCGTCGCCCTTCGCGAGCAGCTTATCGGCGCCGTAAGCGAAAAACGCAATCAGCGACGCCGCCCCGACTATGCAGGCGTAGACAATCAATAACGTCTTCATTTCCCTTTTCCCCTCTTTTATCCGACGTCCTCAATGAGCGACGCCCATTCGTCCATCAACGGCGCTTTTTTCGCGGCGAGCGCGTCTTTCTCCTCGGTCAGTTCCGCTACCCTGACGTAGTCGGAATAGACCTCCGGCTCCGCCATCAGCGCTTCTATCTCCGCGAGCCGCGCGTCGACGGCGGCGATTTTTTCCTCGAGCACGCCGATACGGTGGAGCTTGCGGTCGCGCTCCTTCAGCGGAGAAACGTACTTTTTCTTCTCTTTTTTCTCCGAAGCGCCGGGGGCGTCGTCTTCGTCCGCTTCGCGCGGGCGCAGTTTTTCGTATTCGGAATAGCCGCAGTCGTAGAGTTTCAGCCCGCCCTTCTCGAATACCGCGAGCCGGTCGCAGACGCGGTTGATGAAGTATCTGTCGTGCGAGACCGCGATAACGGTGCCGGTGTAGTCCTCGAGCAGTTTTTCCAGCGCGTCGCGCCCGAGTATATCCATGTGGTTCGTCGGTTCGTCGAGCACGAGGATATTCGGTCTGCGGCGGAAAATCTTGCAGAGCGCGAGGCGGACCTTTTCTCCGCCGGAAAGCTCACCGACGGTCTTGAAAACGTCCTCGCCGCTGAAGCGGAACGCGCCGAGCGCGGTGCGCGCTTCTCCGTCGTTCATCGCGGGGAACGCGGCTTTGAAATCCTCCAGCACCGTCAGCGGCGAAAAGCTCTGAGTCATAGTCTGGTCGAAGTATCCGACCGACGCGTGAAGCCCGAATCGGCTTTCGCCGGAAACGGCGGGTATTATCTTCATCAGCGTCTTCACGAGCGTCGACTTGCCGCAACCGTTATCGCCGATTATGCCGAGTTTCTCTCCGCGCTTGACGACGGTGTCGAGCTCGCCGAGCGCGGCGCCGTTATAACCGAAGCGCAGGTGCTCGCAGACGAGCGCGTTCTCGACGGTCTCGCGCTCCGGAGTGAACGCTCCGCGGAAGACGGCCTCGTCAGCCGCGCGCGGACCGGAAGCGTCGCCGAGACGCTCGATGTATTTCAGCTTCGACTGCGCCATCTTCGCTTTGTTCGCCTTATATCGGAAGCGGTCGACGAGCGCGGAAAGGCGCTCGATTTCTTTTTTTCGCATAAGCGCGTCCTTCAGTTCGCGCTCGTAAGTTTCCTTTTTCTGCGCGGCGAAGGCGGTGTAGTTGCCGGTGTAGCGGCGCGTTTCGCCGTATTCGATTTCGTAGACGACGTTGACGATCTTATCGAGGAACATTCGGTCGTGCGAAACGATGACGATCGAGCCGCGGTATTTGATAAGGTAATCCTCGAGCCATTCGACCGCGCTAAGATCGAGGTGGTTGGTCGGCTCGTCGAGGAGCAGCACCTGCGGCTTTGAGAGCAGGAGCCGCAGCAGCGCGATCTTCGTGCGCTGGCCGCCGGAGAACTCGCGCAGCGGGCGCGAAAGATCGCTTTCCGCGAAGCCGAAACGCTTGACGGCGGTCTTGTACTCTTTTACGTATGTGTAGCCGCCGAGCTGCTCGAAGCGCTCGTGAAGCCGCGAATACTCGCGCGCGTTTTCCTCGCTGCCGTCGCGTTCGACCGCTTCGAGCGCGGCGTTCATCGCGCTTTCGGTTTCGAGCAGGTCGGAATAGGCGGTCAGCAGCTCCTGCTCAAGCGTGCGGCTGTCGTCCGCCTCGAAGTTCTGCTTGAGGCAGCCCAGGACGGGGGCGCCGGTCTTGTGAAAGCCGAAGTCGGACTCGCCAGTGCCCTGAAGCATATCGACCTCGCCGGTCAGCGCGCGGAGCAGCGTCGTTTTGCCGCAGCCGTTGCGCCCGACGACCGCGATTTTTTCGTTATCGCGGATGGCGAAGTTTATTTCGGTCAATACCGGCTCGCCGTCGTATTCGACCGAGCCGTTGGTTATGACTATCTGCATGTTTTCTCCTTATAAATGCTCCTCAAGCTTGCGGACGGCGTCTTCCGGGCCGTAGCCGCAGCTTTCCTTTATCTTGTTGACATAGGCGGCGAACGCCTCGCGCACCATCGGATGCGAAATCAAAAAACTGGCGTAGGGCGGTTTCATACGCACGATCGCGACGGCGGTCTCCGAAACGATCACGCGCATATTCAAAAACGGGTTTCGCGGCAACGCGAAATAGCGAAAATTCGGGAAGCGCTCCATCAGATCGAGCAGACTGCGCAGGTGCTCGTCGTGCTCCTGCGGCGTGTAGTTCATCGAAAGCCCCGGCATAACTATAGGCACTTTGCCGGCCTTGACGAGCGCTTTATCCGACACCTCGCCGCACAGGTGAAGGAAACCCTCGCGCATCGTCTTCTCGAGCACGCCGCGGCGCATACGCCAACTTTGTATCGCCTTGCGGCGGGTTTCTTCCGTGACTCCCGCGCGGTCGAGTATCGAGAACAGCGTGTTCATCGGCATCGCGGCAACCGGCCCGCCGGGGCCGATGATCGTCGTCATCCCGCTGCCCATGAGCGCGAGACGCTCGGCGTCGTCGGACTCGTAAACACTGACGAGCGGCTTCGCCTTCTCAAGCATCGATTCGAAGCCGCGCCTGTGCGCTTCAAGTATCTCGGCATCGGTGTCGTAGCGGTAAATGCCCTGGACGTCCTCACTTCCGGCGACTCCGCCGCCTTCAACGCAGGCGAAATCAGGGCAGAGAAACAGCGTATACGAGAAGCGCGACTGACTCTGCTTTCTGAAATAATACGACGATATGCTGCCGGTCATATAAAGCGGCATCCAGTTCGCTATCGCGCTGAACATCTCGTCCTGTGATCGGTCGATATTGTGGATAACGGTTATCTGAACGCCGCTTTTCAAACATTTGATAAGCTGCGAAAACAGTCTGATCCGGTATTCGTTATCTCCGACCATCCATTCAAGGTTCTGATCGGAGTAAAGGAATATCCGCTTTGCGCCGCGGCTCTCCGCTTCCGTGAGAAAGCGCATAACGGCGGCGCGGAGCCCTTCGGTGCGGTAGTATATGCGCCTGTCGTCCCGCTCCGCCGGTTCCGTTTGCGGAGCGACGGCGGAGTTCGGCACGAAGGAATCGATGCTTGACAGAAACTCTTCTATCGTCGGGAAACTCGTATCCCTGCCGACGTCGAACAACCAGTGGCGTATCATAAGGAACGCGTCCTCTTCGTCGACGGGCACTCTCGGAGCGTCGGCCATCGAAGCAAACTCTCCGATTTTCTCCTGCTCGGTCAGCAGTTTCAGCAGCACGCCGGTCATATCGTCCATCATCTGCGGATTCGCCGCGGGCGAACGCAGACCGTTGCGGAAGCGGCTTATATACGACGCGTCCAGGTTCAGCAGTTTGCCGAAGCGGACGTTTGAAAGCTCCGCGAGCTCCATGACGGCGTTCAGGCGGCCGCCGAAGGTCGCGTAAGGCGCCGACTTTTTCGTTTTGCGCGGCTTGGCCGGCGCGGGCGCGACGTCCTCGTAGAGCCAGTCCATAAGGCGCTGCTTCAACTGCGCGACCGTTTCGCCGTCGTAACCGATAAGCGCGCCGAGCGCGGCGGCGCCGTCCGTTTCCGCGGCGGCGGCGCATATCGCGTCCACCACTCTGCGCGAAGCCGCGGCAGATTTTTTCGGCACCCTGCCGCCGCTGCACATCCTGCTGAGGTTCGAGCGGTCGCAGCCGATACGGCGCGAAAGTTCAGACGGACTCACACCCGCCGCTTTTATCGCTTCGGATAGTTTTTTATCAAACACGGCCGCCCGCCTCCTTCCCGTTTCTATGCCTATACTATATCACACCGCGCCGCAAAAATCAAGAAAATGTTGACATGTTTTTTGTCAATGACAACTCTATGGCAACTATTGCAAACGCTTTAAGCGTTTGTTATAATTTACTCGCAAGGAACGGAGGCGGGCGCGTCTTCGTCCCCTGTATCGTCCGGACACTGCCGCGAATAGGATTTCGATTCGTGATAATCTTTACACTTGCCGGTTTAAAGTTATCCTGAACAATCCGACTTCAACGCAAAAAAGCACTCCCGTCAGGGAGTGCTTCTTTCTATGCGTTTTTCCGTCATGCGCCGCGCGCTTTCACAGCTCAACGCTGTTCATCCCGAGGCCGTTCGGCGCGCACGGAGGCGAGCTCACTTTGACTCTCTTTATAGAGGCGGCGGAGGCGCGAGATGAAGAGAATCGAGACGACGGAAGCGAACACCATCGCCAGCAGACCGCATATCCCTTCCGGCGAGAAGGCGGTAAAGCCGCCCGAAAGCGTATACGCCGCGCATACCGACGAAACGACGGCGGCGACGACTCCGGCGACGTTGCCGAAAAACGCCGCGAGCGCGGTGACTCCGGCGACCGGAAGCATCGAAAGCAGCGGCTGCTTCATGATAACCGCGGGGGCGGCAAGCGCCGCAGAAACAAGCAGCGCGATCACCGCGTGAAACAGTTCCGCGGCGGCTTTCGCTTTAATATTTCTGTCGTCTTTGCTCATTTTAGTATCATCTCTTATTATTCGTTCAGTCGGCGGCGAACTCGCAGCCGCTTCTGCCGTTTTTCTTGACGTTGTAAAGCGCGTTATCCGCGCGTTTGAACACCTGCTTGATGCTGCTTTCCGCGTTGCCGAAAGCGATGCCGACGCTTATCGAAGCGATGAGCTCCGGGTCCTCCGGCACGGCGAGCTCGGCGTTGACGCTGTCGATCTTGCGTTTGAGCAGCTCGGAATGCTCGGGTTTCACCTTCGTGGCAAGGACGACGAACTCGTCGCCGCCGATACGGCAGACGTAGTCGTCCGCGCGGAACTGGGTTTTCAGCATTTCAGCCACTCTGACGAGCACCTTGTCGCCGATGTCGTGACCGTGGGTATCGTTGAAGCTCTTGAAGTTATCGATATCGAGCAGGATATACGCGTAATCTCCGGCGCACGCAATCGCGAGGATCTGCTCGTAGCCGGCGCGGTTATAGGCGCCGGTCAGCTCGTCGTGGGTCGCCTGATACGCGAGCTTCGCGCTCTTTTCCCTGTTGCTCGCGTAGATGCGGTTATACGTCTTCGCAAGGAAGCGGTATTCGTACGCGCCGGTCACGTCGAGCGGCTGGTCGTCGCGTATTCGCGGTATCGCGCGGAGCAGCGGACCGGTAACGAGCACGGCGGTCATAACGACCATCACGAGCACTATGATAATCAGAGCGAATATGTATACCTGCTGAAGCGCAAGTCTCGAGCGCATACTCTCGGCGGCGTCTATCTCCTTCGCGCGAGTGTCGGTCTCGATATAGTTGAGGCACTCGTCAAGCTTCGCCATAATCGCTTCCTTCTGGCGAATGTAGTTGACGTCGAACACTATCTCGCGCGCTTTTTTCATCATGTCTTCCGAAGAGAGAAGCAGCTCGTCCGGAGTAAGCTGCGCACCGATATTCTTCAGCTCGACGAACTCGCCGATAACGTGATCCGGGTCGGCGTATATCGTCAGAAGCATCGCGTGGTATTCGCTCCACATAAGGATGTCGGATTTGTCCTTCGACTCCCTCAGCGCAGCGGCGGCGGTCGTTTCGGAAAGATGCTTCTCTATCGTTTCGAGCGCTACTTCGCGGCGGCGGGTAACGTTCGCTTCGCGGAAGTAGTTATCGTAATACTCGCGGTTGCCCGTCACGACGAAGGAACGCACCTGCTCGGTGAGATAATCGGAGCCGACGCGCATGCCTGCGGCGGCTTTCTCCAAATCGATATAATCGTCGGTCGCGGCGCGCATGACGTTATATCTGCTCATCGTCAGATAAACGGATACGAGAAGCAGGACGGAAAGCAGAACGACGAGCCCGACCATGATATAATTCAGTTTTCGCTGCGAAACACCTCTGCTGCGCAGGTTTGAAAAAAGCTTCATGATTCTTCCCTTCGGCGAGCCGCCGGACAGCATACTCGCCTATGATATATAGTTTATTAATTGTATCATACCGATACAAAAAATGCAAGGGTAATTTCGGAATAATCATGAAAGCGCATAAATGATAAAAAAATACGCCGCTTCGCGCGGCGTATTTTTTGGTTTTACAATTCGGATTACTCCTTGACGATTTCGGCGTCGGGAGCGTTCTTGCCGATGCTCGCGATGCCGTTGAGGCAGCTCGCCTTGGCCTTGTAGCCCTCGCCGGTGGCGATGATTTCGCCGTTGGAGGCCTTCAGGCGGAAACGGAACTCGCCCTTCTTGTCGGTGTAAACTTCATACTTGGGGTTCTTGAGGACCTCGAAGTTCTCGACGGTCTGATCCTCGACGTGCGCGCCCGCGTTCTTTTTCACGCTGGCGATGCCGTTTTTGCAGCTCGCTTCGCCGGAGTAGACTTCGGAGACGGCGATGACTTCGCCGTTGCCGGCCTTGAGGTTGAATACGAAACCGGTCTTGGTCTCTTTAATAACGAATTTTCCCATGATAAACTCCCTTTCTTTTACATATTCGCGGCATGCCGCGGTTTCAGGGCGTCCGCCCTTATCTCTTATGTTCATTTTACCGCATTTGCGCTCATTTGTCAAGCGTTACTTACGAAGCTCCGCGATGAGATCGTAGGCGAACTTCAGCTCCTCGAAGGTGCAGTGCTCCTGCACGAAATGCGTAGTGCAGCAGACCCAGCGTTTGCCTTTAAGTAGCGAGAAGACGCGGCGGATATCGCTCTCCAGCTTCTCGTAATTGCCGAAGCCGAGCGCGGTCTGCACGCAGACGCCGCCCATTATCGCGAATTTATCGGAGTATTTCTCGAGCCAGAGGTCATAGCTCATGCCCGCCGCCTCCTGCCACGGATGCACGAGGTTATAACCGAGCTCGATGACGCCGTCGAGCGCGGGGATTATGTTGCCGTCGGAATGCAAGCTCAGGAACTTGCCGTGCTTGCGGACCGCGTCGCCGATGACCTTATGCCCCGGCATTATCATCTCGCGGAACATCGTCGGGCTGAAGAGCAGCGTGTTCTGCGAGCCCCAGTCGTCGGAAACGTGGATCATATCCATGCCGAGCTCGCAGACGTTCTCCGCGAACTGCGCGTTCCACTTCGCCTGCCGCTTGTAAAGCTCGACCATCTCGTCGGGATAAAGCGCCATATATAGCAGGTGGTTCTCTATCGCGAGTGGGTCGCTCAGGCACTCGAAGATGCCCGGCGTCTGCATATAGCAGAAGCGTTCGCGCTCGCCGCGGTAGTATTCGAGCTCCTTGCGGATGCTCTCGTAATCCTCCATGCGGTCGACCGGCTGAAGCGGCATATCGAGAAGCATCTGCGGCGTTATGGTTATCCCCTCTTTTTTCATGCCGACGATCTTGTGGTAATCGAAGGGATACGGACCGCCGAAGATGTGCGCCATATCGAACTCGTATTCGTCCTCGAACTTTTTATAGTCGCCCCACTCGGAATGCTCCCAGTCGAGATTCCACGCGATCCAGCCGTAGACCGGCGTTCTGCCGGGGTTGTTGCCGCGTATCGTCTCCGCGACCAGTTCGTATGATTTCATAAGCGTTCCCTTTCTGAACAAAGTGCTCTTCTTTTTTGCTTATTTACTCAAAAGATATAATACTAACACTATAAGCGCAATAATAAAGAGAAACAAAACAAAGGTTTTTATTCGTTTGGGTTTGCCGCCTCTTTGCTTGTATTGCGGTTTATAACTCGAATACTGCGTAGTTTTCGGTCTATAATCAGACTGCGGTTTATAATAGTAATACCCGGTAGATTGCGGCTTTGTCGGCGACATATCAGACTTATCCCAAACAGTTTTTTCTTTTGCTTTATTTGCTCTTTGAACGCTGATTTTGAGTGAGCGCAGTTGAGCAAGAGGATCTTCCCTATCAAGAATCCTCTGATAGAACTTCGTAGTGAAGTCAATGTCTTCAACCGTGCAATCCGTTGCGCCGGGATCGTGCGCTATCTTATTACGAAGATAGTTAATCCTTTTAAGCATTCTGCAGTCTTTATCCCAGCCGGATACGCCGCGTCTCTCGGTGGAATAATCGCTCTCCATAGTCAAATAGTATTCTTTGACACCGTGCGCTTCACACGACAATATATCGCAGCAGAGTTTTTCAAGATGTTTGAACTCTTCAAAAAACTCTCTTTCTATTTCGTTCATTGTTTAATCTCCCGGAATAATCAGAAAGCAAAGAATCTCTTGCGGAAGGCGGCGATGTCGGCTTCCGCGGCGGCGATCTTCGCGCCGTCGCGTTCCGCCAGCGCGGCGGAATGGACCGCGGCGAGCTTCGCGAACGGCTCGTAGTATTCGCGGATGAGGAAGCGCGCGTATTTCACGAGGCGGTATTTGCCCGCGCAGCGGAAGCGTCCGTCTTCCGGACGGCGCTCGACCGCGACGGCGTACTCGTTTTTGAGCGCCTCCGGTATGCCGTCAAAGTCCTTCGCGAAGACTACCGAGAACTGCAGGTCGAAGTAGTCGAAGCCGCACTTGCGTTTCGTCACGTGCGCGTCTGAGGCGCCGAGAACGGGAATGCGGCATCCTTCCGCGATGAGCTCGCCGCGCAGGATCTCCGCGAGGTTGTTGCCGTTGCCGACGGCGTCGTTGCCGCCGAAAAGCTCGAGCACGTCGAAATCGCCGCGGCGCCAGTGATGCAGGAACTCCTCGGTGGGCATAAAGTACTCGCCCTGCACCTCCCAGTAGGGATGCGCCATGACCGCGACGCCGCCCGCGTTGCGTATTTCTTGCGCGATGACCGCGCGGAACGCCGCGGAGGGCGGATCGGAAACGTCGGAGAAGTCGCGCGAGGCGAGGAGTTTTTCTATCTCGGCTTCGATATATTCTTTCTTATCCCTGATAAGATTATTGACGCTGTAATTGCCGCCGAAGTGGACGACGTGGTAGTAGCTCCACTCGTTATGCACCTCTTCGCCAGGGAAGACGCGGAAGTCGTCCGTCAGCGGCGCGATAGCGTCGCGCGCCTCGTAAGACGGCTCGATCCAGCCGTGGTCGGTCAGCGCCATCGCGTCGTAGCCCGCTGCGCGGTAGGCGCAGGCGACCTCGAAGGGCGTACCGGAGCCGTCCGAGCGGCAGGAATGGCAGTGGGTTTCGCACTTGAAGGAGCGCAGCTCCGCGAGGTCGGGCTCGACGGAGTAAAGGAAGGTCGAGCATATCTCGACGCCGTCGTAGCGCACCTTAAAGGAATAGCGCTGCTCGCCCTTGAACTCGTATTCGAGCGCGAAGACGCCGTCGCCGAGGTCCTTCAGCCGCTGATACGGGTAGCGCTGCTCCTCGCTCTCGAGCCGGAACTCGGGCGAATGCGGGACGTCGTATTTCTCCATCGGCTGCACCTTCGCGGTCAGCGGGCGGAGCTTTTCGACGCCTTCGGTCTTTATATGCACCGTCTGCTTCGCGTCGGCGCGGAAAACCTTGGGATATATTTCTATTATGCCTGCCATAATGCCCTCCTCAATATCCGTAAAACTCTTTTGCGAAGCGCTCCGAGCGTTCGTTCAGTCCGCCGAGCAGCGTTTCGACCTGCGGGTCCGGCGCGCCTTCGGCGGGGTAATCCGCCATCAGCGTCCCCTGCCCGTGGCAGAGCCGCATATAGACGGGGTAAAACTTATCGAGCAGGAAGCGCGCGAACTTCGTCAGCCGATAGGGGCCGAAAACGAACTCCGGCGCGCAGTCGGTTTTCACGCAGAGGGAGTTGCCGGCGCGTATCGCGGAAAGCAGCGACGCTTCCGAGCGGTCGGGCGCGAAAACGAAGGTGTAACCGCCCGGCGCGGGGAGCTTCGGCTCCGCCGCTTCGGTGCGGTGGGAGTCGGTCGAGCCGACGACGGGTATCTTCACGCCTTCGGCGCGCACTTCTTCCCGGAGCGCGACGGCGGGCTCCATGTCGTAGTCACGCAGGTCGAGCGCGTCGTAGACGCCGTCGCGCAGGAGCTGCCGCGTGACGGCGGGCGGAATGAAGTAGACTTCCTCCCATATCCAGAAGGGGTGCGCGAGGATCGCGAGCCCGCCGAGCTCGCGGGATTTATTCGCTATCCAGACGCGCCAGGCGTAGTCCTCGCGGTCGATGCCGTCGGGAAGCTCAAGCGTCAGCGCGAGCGCCGCGACCTCGGCTTCCGCCTGCTCCTTGTGCGCGCGGAACCAGTCGTTTACGCTGCTTTCGCCTCCGAGATGTATAGTGTGTATGCGCTCGGTCGGGACGTGTACCTCCTCGCCGAGCAGCATCGTCATCGCCACAGGCGCGGAAGCGAAAACGCGCTTCGCCTTCTCCGAGGCGTATGACGTGAAGTGATCGGTCAGCGCGACGAAGTCGTAGCCCGCGGCGCGGTAGTTCGCGACGGTGTGGACCGCGTCCTGCATGCCGTCGGATTCGTAGGTGTGGCAGTGCGTTTCGCCCTTGAAGCAACGCAGGCCGTAGAGGTCGGGCGCGAGCGAATAGACGGCGAGGACCGCCGCGCAGTTATCCGGTCTCTTTTTGCGGTGGTTGTTTATCTCGTAATACGGCGAGCGCAGATCCTCCTCAGGACGGCGCAGGATTATCGTGTGCCGCTGCTCGCCGCGGAAGCGGTGGCGAAACACGAGCTCGCCCGCTTCGTTCGGCTCGAGCTCGTATTTGCAGGTCGGGAACCCGTCCCAGCGCGCGCAGAGCGCGTCGCGCTCGCGTATTTCGAGCGAGTAGACGCAGCCGCGCCTGAAGGCGGAGTTTTCGCCGAGCGGACGTATAGTTACCGCCGTTTCCTCGTCCGCGCGGACGACCGACGGCGTTACAAGGTAGTTGAAGACCTGATTGCTCATGCTTTCACCTCGCGTTTTCTTTACCCTTCAATTATACCTCCGACGGACGCCGAAATCAACCGTTTTTCAACATAAAAGCCCCACGAGGACCGTGGGGCTTTAAGCGTTTGCGGTTATTTCTTTTCGGAGTTGTTTTCGGACTCGATGAAAACGGCGGCGGAATATAAATAACCTTGATAGAGGTCGCAGCCGATCTCATGGAGCGTGTCGCGCTCCTGCTCGGTCTCGACGTATTCGGCGTAGACGGGCAGGTTGAGCGTCGCGGACAGCTGAACGATTGAGGAGATTATCTCGCGGCAGTTCTGATGCGTCGAAAGCCCCTTGATAAGCGAGCCGTCGAGCTTGATTATGTCGAACATATTGTCCTTCAGGTAGTTCAGCGAGGTCTGGCCCATCGAGAAGTCGTCTATCGCGAGCAGCAGGCCCATGCCGCGTATCGTGTTGAACGCTTCCTTCGTCTTTTCGTCGAAGGCGAGCGTCGCCTGCTCCGTAACCTCGATGCAGAGTTTCTTGTCTTTGAAGGGGTCCTTCGCGTCGAGCTGGCGCAGGAACTGCAGGAAGCGCTCGGTCACGACGGTCGTGCCGGTCACGTTGAAGGATATATGTATATCGTCGCCGAAACGTTTGAGCACGGTTTCGCGGTCCGCGAGCACCTTCCTTACGATTGCTTCCTCCAGCTGCGGCAGGAAACCGCCGTCATCCGCGAGCTTAACGACAAGCGGCGGATATATGCAGTCGTGGACCGGATGCTTCCAGCGGAGCAGCGCTTCGACGCCGATGCACTCGCCGGCGTAGTTGAACTGCGGCTGATACGCGAGCTCGAAACGCCGTTTTTCGACGTCCTGCTGCAGATCGGCGCAGAGCCCCTTGGCGAACTCGCCGTTGACGTCGTTCATATCGGTAAGCTTGCGCGTGTTGAGACCGGATTCGTTCTTTTTGAAGAAGTCCATGAATGAGGAGAAGTTGCGCTTCGCCTCTTCATTCGTGCGGCGGTCAAGCAGCCGTATGAACGGCACGTAAATCGCGACGCCGAGCACTACGTTGAACACCTGCATCAGCGCGCCCGCGATCGAGCCCGTCGCCTGATAGCCGCCGAGGATTATCGGCGTCGTCCATTCGACGCTGTTCGTTATCACCGGAACGAGCCCGACCGCCGTCGCGAAATACGCGGTCGAATAGCAGATGAGCGGTACCGAAAGGAACGGGATAAGCATTATGGGGTTGAAGACTATCGGGAGTCCGAACACCATAAGTTCGTTTATATTGAATATCATCGGGAGCGCGGCGGTCGCGCCGAGTCCGCGCCTTGCCCTGTTTTTCGAGAAGAGAACTATCGCTATCAGCAGGCATATCGTCGCTCCGCAGCCGCCCATAAGCACGAAGCAGTCGAAAAACTGCTTGCTCAGTATCGGGTTGGCGGCGACGCCTTCGCCGATGGCGGGGAAATACGCGTCCATGACGCCCTGCTGTAGCATGTCGCTTCCGTGTATGCCGAAGAACCACAGCACCGACGACAGCAGCACGAAGAAGAAGCCCTTGAAGAAGCCGACTCCCTTCCCTATCGAGAAGAGCTTTCCGAAAAGTTTGATCATCAGCTCGCGGAAGGAGTTCGCGCCGAAGAGCGTTACGACAAGCAGGTTTATCGCGGCGAAAATAATCGCGACGAGCGCGATCGGGATAAGCGTCGAGAGCACGCGGTTGAACTCGCGGTTCGCGCCCTTGGAAAAGAGCACCTTTTTGCGTCTGCTCAAAGCTCTGTAAAACATCAGATAGAGCGCGGAGCCGCCGAGTCCGGCGATTATCGCGAGAAACATCGCCTTCGGATTCGTGCAGTCGGTGCCGAAGGTTTTGAGGTTGACACCGGTGAGAACGAAGAAGGAAATCAGCGATGCGAAAACAGCGCCGCTGCCCGGCACGTCGGGATCTGCCTTTACCTTCATATAGGCGCGGCTTATCGAATAGGTCATATAGACCGAAAGCATTCCGAAGGTCGCCGTGTTGACGAGGTTGAAGAAATTGGACAGGAATCCGCCGGCAAAGGTGGTTATAAACGTCTGGTATCCTTTGACCGGGAACGTGTTCAGTATCAGCGCGAACGCGCCGACGATCAGAACGGGTATAAGACTGATAAGCCCGCTGCGTACCGCGCGGACGATGGTTGCCTGTTCGACCCTCCCTATCAAAGATTTTCCGTCTCTTATTTTCATGTGCCTGTCATGTCCTATTCATCGCCGGAAGCAAGGCGTTAATGATGGTTGTCAGCAGCCGTTATTCCGCGGGAACGACGGAGGTGATGTGCGGATTCGGGCCGTCGTACCAGTAGAGGAAGCCCTCCATGTCGATAACGTCGCCGACCTTCAGCGCCTTTACCGCTTTGTAAACGTCGGAGTCGGCGCCGCAGAGATTGGCGCGAACCGTGAAGGTGTATTTTTCGCCGTTCAGCGAAACGTCAAAGTAGAGATCGTTGCCCTCGGAGCCGGAGCCGTCCCAGTTGTAGAGGAAGGCGACTTCATTTCCGGCGGCGTCGGTCTGCGGCTCGACGGTCATGCCCTTGAAGGCGACGAACTCGTTCTGATGCGCAGCGAGCTCGTCATCGCCGAGCATTTCGGTGACGTCCAGCGGCTCGGGGATGAAATTACCTTCGAGCAGCTCAAAGGTCGCGTTGATGATCTCGACTTCGCCCGTCCATTCGGACTTCGTGCCGGAAACGCGGATTTTGGTGCCGGGAGTCAGCGAGTCGAATTCCTCCTCGGTGCACGCCATCTGATAGATAAAGTAAGCGCCGTCCTCCGCCTGAGTGTATAAGGTGGCTTTGCCGTCCGCCCACGCCTGCTTTGCCTGGACGTAGGTCTCGACGGTGACCGCGGAATCGAGATCGGCGGCGTCGTATTCCGCGTGCGTCATGACTCCGCCGCCGTCCGCGGAGGACGGATCGCCTTCGGGTTCGGCGGCTCCGCAGGCGCAGAGCGCGAATATCAGCGTAAGCGCAAGAAGCGCGGCGAGCATACGTAAAAACTGTTTTTTCATACGGCATATCCCTTTCGTCAGAAAAATCAAATATATAGAATATGATAACACAAAACCTCGGAGAAATCAAGAACCCCGCGCTTATTTTCGCACGTTTTGCGGAGTTTTGATTTGTCTGCGGACTTGACAAGCGCGGTTTTTTGTGATATTACATTCGGAGGGCGGTCGAAAAACCGCGAATAATCACTGCGGAAGGAACAAAGATGCAAACGCTGCGAAAGATTTTCGGATATATAAAAAAAGAACCGATGCTGCCGGTCGCGATCGCCGCGGCGCTGATCTCGCTTCTGATCACGCCGCCGTCCGCGCGCGCCCTGCGCGACATCGACTGGCGCACGCTCGCGACGCTGTTTCTGATGCTGACCGTGCTGGAGGGCTTCAAGAAGGAAAACATCTTCGCGCCGCTGCTCCGGCTCGCCTCGAAGCTGAGGTTTTCAATCGGACTCGCGCTGTTTCTCGTCTTCTCCGTTTTCTTCACCTCGATGTTCGTGACGAACGACGTTTCGCTCATAATCTTCGTGCCGATAACGATAATCCTGTTCCGCGCGGCGGGAAAGGAGCATTATATCCTGCCGCTGCTCGCGCTCGAAAACATCGCCGCGGTGCGCGGCTCGCTGCTGACGCCCTTCGGCTCGCCGCAGAATCTTTACATTTTCGGGCAGTCCGGAGTCAGCGCGCTGAGGTTTATCCGGTATATGCTGCCGCTTTGCGTTATTTCCGGCGTGCTGCTCGCGGTTTTTATCATATTCCTGTTCCGGCGCGGACCGAAGGAGCGAATGGATATCCCGGAAGATACCTTCCCTTCGCGGCTTCCGGCCGAAAGGCGCGTCCACCGCGTGATATATCTGCTGCTGTTCGCGGCGGTCATTTTCATGATCGTCAGCCGCACGGAATACTGGCTTTATATCGCCGGCGCGCTGACCGTAATTATTCTGATATTCGATATCAAGGTGCTGCTCCGCTGCGATTACGTGCTTATCGTTACCTTTTTCTGCTTCTTCGTATTCTCGTCCTCCGTCGCGGCGAACGAAACGGTTGCCGGATTCCTTTCTAAAATCATCGCGGGGCACGAATACGTCGGGAGCATCGCCGTCAGTCAGGTCATCTCCAACGTGCCCGCGGCGATCGTTCTCTATCCCTTCGCGGTCAACCGCGGAGCTCTGCTTTACGGGCTCGATTCCGCCGGTCTCGTAACGATAATCGGCTCGCTCGCCTCCGTGATAAACTACCGCATCTACGTCCGCGAATATCCGGGCAAGGGCATGTCGTTCATTAAGACGTTCACGCTGATTTCGGTCATATTCTTCCTCATCGTCGCGCTGCCGGGGTACTTCATAAGTCAGACGCCGCTTTAACGTCTCAACGCTGCGAGATATCCGGATTAGATTTAATCCGGATATTTTTTTATTATTAATAAATCTTAAGGTTCGCTTTAATTTCGGAGTAAATAATGCCGTTGTAAAGAAACCCGAAAGGAACGATACGATATGAAAACCAAAACTCAAACCAAACCGCAGCAGCAACCTCCCAGGAAGCCGGCGAAAAAGAAAAAGTACGTCAAATGGATTATTATCGCGGCGGTGATAGTTGCGGTCGCGGTCGCGGCGGCGCTTCTCCTCCCGAAACTGCTCGGAAACAGCGGCGATTCCGCAAGGATAACCACATATAACGTCGAAGAGGTGACCTACGGCAACGTCAGCACCACGATAAGCGGAAGCGGCAACCTGACGCCCGTTTCCAAAACGACCTTCAGCGCCGAATACGAAGCCGAGATAACCGCGGTTAACTTCGCCGCGGGCGGCGAAGTCGCCGCCGACGACGTCATAATGACCGTCACCTACACCGTCGTCGACCGCTTCGGCAACGAAAGCACCGACGACGCCGAGATCACCGCGCCTTACGACGGGATAATCCTCGAGCTTTCCGGCGCTGTCGGCGACACGGTCTCGCAGGGCGACACGCTCTGCATGGTTATGGGCAAGGACGGCTACACGATGGATATCTCCGTCGACGAGCTGAACATTTCCTACGTTGAGCTCGGCCAGAGCGTGCAGTTCAGCATCGACGCGGTCACCGGCGCCTACACCGGCACGGTCAGCTCGATTTCCTACAACGGCTCGACCAGCGGAAGCGTAACCTCCTACAAAATCAAAGCGAAACTCGACTACATCGAGGGAGTTTATCCCGGTATGAGCGCATCCGCCAACATCGTTATCGAAGACAGCGGCAACGGACTGCTCGTGCCCGTCGACGCGGTCTACACCTCCGGCGACACGAACTACGTCTATCTCGCCCCCTCCGACGCCGAAACCGGAACGGAGTATGACGAATCCGCGATCGACCTGAACAAGATGACGAAGGTCACGGTCACGACCGGTATGTCGGACGGCTCATATACCCTGGTCGAAAGCGACTCTCTCTCCGAGGGCTCCCGCATCCTCGTTAAGAAGGTGACCTCGACCGCCACCGGCTCCGATACAAGCTCGAGAAGCGACAGGGACTTCCCCGGCGGAAGCGACTTCCCGGGCGGCAATTTCCCCGGCGGCGGTCTTGACTTCGGGGACTTCGATCCTTCCAACAGACCGAGCGGAGGCATCCCGAGCGGATTCGGAGGATAATATGATCAAACTCAGCCATATTTACAAATCC
Source organism: Clostridia bacterium (assembly GCA_017616855.1). Classification (GTDB taxonomy): domain Bacteria; phylum Bacillota; class Clostridia; order Oscillospirales; family RGIG8002; genus RGIG8002. Next base: position 17,687 of record JAFZXI010000106.1, read on the forward strand.
TACCCGATAGGCGACGACGAGGTGCAGGTGCTTCACGACATTAACCTGCACGTGAAGAAAAACGAGTTCGTTTCCGTCCTCGGCCCGTCCGGAAGCGGAAAGACGACGCTGATGAATATCATCGGCTGCCTCGATATCCCGGACTCCGGCGAATACATTCTCGACGGCGAATCCGTCGGCAACTGCACCGAAGACGAGCTGAGCGATATCCGCGGAAGCAAAATCGGCTTTATCTTCCAGCAGTTCAACCTGCTGCCCGACCTGACCGCCTACGAAAACGTGGAAATGCCGCTCCTCTATCATAAAATGTCGGCGGCGGAACGGCATAAAACGGTCATGGATACGCTCGAGCAGGTCGGACTTACGGACAGAATGTATCACAAGCCGTCCCAGCTTTCCGGCGGACAGCAGCAGCGCGTTGCAATCGCGCGCGTCCTCGCGGCGAAACCGTCGATAATCCTTGCCGACGAGCCGACCGGCAACCTCGACTCCGTCTCCGGCAGGGAGATACTCGAAATAATCAAGTCGCTCTGGAAACAGGGCAACACGATCGTCATGATAACGCACGATATAAATATCGCGAAAGAGGCAGACCGCACGGTCTACGTTTATGACGGCGTGCTGAGTGAAAAGGAGCGCGGCAAATGACGACAAAGATAATCCGCCTTTCGCTGAAGGCGATATACAATAACAAATTGCGCTCGTTCCTGACCATGCTCGGCATAATCATCGGCGTCATGGCGGTCGTTATCCTCGTTTCGATAACGCAGGGCGCGACGCGCGGCATCACGAGCAGCATCGAAAACATGGGCTCCGACCGCATCACCGCCACGATTTCCGACGAGGACGTGACCGTTACGCCCGAAAACGTCGAGGCGCTGACGCAGTATTCCTCCATCAGCAGCGTGGCGCCGACGATTGCCCTGAGCAAAACCGTTAAAAAGGGGTCCAACACCGGCAACTACTCGGTCGTCGGCGTTACGAGTTCGTATTTCGACGTCATGGACGAGGATATCCAGCGCGGACGCCTCATCTGCGACTCGGATAACGAATGGCATACCGGCGTCTGCGTCATAGGCACCGAGGTCGCGACCAAACTATTCGGCACCTGGGACGCCGTCGGCGGCACGATAAACATCGGCGACAGAGTCTATAAGGTCGTCGGCGTTCTTGAAGAGCAGGGCTCGAGTCTTGTCGGATCGGACGACAGCAAGGTGCTTATCCCGTACACCACCGCGGCGCGCGCCACGGGTTCCTCTGGCGTTTCGAGCTTCTACGTCAAGGCGAGCAGCTCCGACAGCGTAGAGACCGCGGTCAACGTTATCGAATCCTACCTGCTCGCCGCGACGAGAGACGAGGACGCTTTCTCCGTCAACAATCAGTCCGATATCCTCGACACGATGGACGACGTGACGAACACCCTGTCGCTGCTGCTCGCGGGCATCGCCGCTATCTCCCTCATCGTCGGCGGCATCGGCATTATGAACATAATGCTCGTTTCCGTCACCGAGCGCACGCGGGAAATCGGTATCCGCAAAGCAGTCGGCGCGAAACGCCGCCATATACTGCTGCAGTTCCTCTGCGAATCCTGCGTCCTTTCGGTGCTCGGCGGGTTGATCGGACTGCTGATGTCGCTTGTCGGGATATACATCTACAACATAGCGGCAAGCGGCTCCGTCAACATGAACTGGACCATCGCGCTCGCGGCTATCGCGTTCTGCGCTGTCATCGGCGTTCTGTTCGGCAGCTACCCCGCGGCGAAAGCGTCCAAGCTGCAGCCCATCGAGGCGCTCCGCGCGGAGTGATAACTAACATGAAAAACGGCCCGTCGGAAGACGGACCGTTTTTTACATTTCCCCATCATTCGTATTGCAATAAGCTTCAAGCTATGGTACAATATATTCGATAAGCCGACCGCGCGACGCGCGGTACCGCGATATTTCACGATATTATGCACAGGAGGCGCCATTATGGGAACAAAAAGACTCGTAACCAGAAGCGACTTTGACGGGCTCGTCTGCGCGATGATACTCCGCGAACTGGATATCATCAAGGAGATTAAGTTCGTCCACCCGAAAGACGTTCAGGACGGAAAGATCGAGCTTTCCGAAAACGACATCACCACCAACCTGCCCTTCGACCCGCGCGTCGGGCTGGCTTTCGACCACCACGAATCCGAAATCGACCGCCTCAAGGCGCAGGAGACCGGCGGAAAGCTGATAATCGATCCCCACGCCCGCAGCGCCGCGCGCGTCGTTTACGACTACTACGGCGGCAAGGAAGGGCTGCCCTGGGTCACGGACGAGCTCATGGAGGCAGTCGACAAGGGCGACAGCGCTGATTTCACGCTCGATGATATTCTCAATCCGAAGGGTTGGGTGCTCCTTCACTACCTGATGGATCCCCGCACCGGACTCGGACGCTTCCGCAATTTCCGCATTTCCAACTACGATTTGATGATGGAGCTCATCACCTATTGCCGTAACCACACCATCGACGAAATCCTCGAGCTGCCGGACGTCAAGGAGCGCGTCGACCTCTACTTCGAGCAGGCGGAGCTTTTCAAAGCGCAGCTCAGCCGGCTGGCGAAGATCGAAGGCAAGGTCGTCGTCCTCGACCTGCGCAACGAGGAGGTCATTCACGCCGGCAACCGCTTCATGATCTACGCGATGTATCCGGATACGCAGATCTCCGTGCACGTCACCTGGGGCTTCCAGAAGCAGAACACCGCCGTCATGATCGGCAAATCCATCGTTAACCGCGGCTCGCAGGCGGACATCGGCGAGCTTTGCCTCCGCTACGGCGGCGGCGGACACCGCAACGCCGGCACCTGCCAGCTCGACAACGACAAGGTCGACGCCGCGCTTCCCGACATTATCGCCGCGTTGAACGCGTAGTCCTTATACGTGTAAAAAAGAAGCACGCCCGCGGGCGTGCTTCTTTCATTATGACTGTGTCTTATTGCTTGACAAGGTTGTAGCTCGAATAAGTCGATTCGAGGTCGAGGGTGGTATCGGTCAGCGTATAGGTGTAGACCTTCACGTCGTCCCAGCCGTCCATAGTGACGGTCAGAGTTTTTGCGGCCTCGTCAAGAACGTAAGTGCCTTCGGTTTTGAAGCCGGTGGTTATGCCGTCGAGCTTGCATTTGCCGCTGCCGTCGAACTCCCACACCCAGTCGCCGTTCACTTCGTCGGTCTGCTTCCACGTGCCGGCTATGGCGTCTTTCGCGCCGCCGCAGGCAGTAAGAACGCCCAGCATCAGCACTGCAATCAGGGCGATTGAAACTATTGCGTAAACTTTTTTCATTGGTAACACCTCCGTTGGATTTGTGTTTATTATATCAAGCGGCGGGCAAAAAGTCAATACGAAAAAGGTCGACCGAACCTGCCCCGCCGCGCAAGAAGCAAATCATTCAACGGATAGAATATTATATTTGTTTTTCTTGAGGAAATATGCGTAGGCAACTCCTGAAACGACGCTGTCGAACGCGTTGCCGAGCCCGAACATCAGCGCAATGCCGATGAGCGTAGGTTCCCATACGCCCGTAAGGTATAAAACGAAGAACAAACCGTAGTATACCGAGTTGGTCACCACCGACTCGAACAGCATATAGTTCGTTTTTCCTCTGCCGTAAAAAGTGCAGTCAAACACGTTCTGAAACGCGTACAGAACGTAAAAACCGAACAGCACCATAACAAGTCCAAAAAGCTTGTCGACGTCGGAATAACCGAGAACGTACTGCATAAAGGGTTTATACGTCGGAATCAGTACCGCCCAGAGCGCGCAGACAATCGCGGTAATCGAAAAATAGCCAAGCGAATTATTATTAATCGCCTTTTCATCTTTTGCGGTTTCCTGCTTGATGAGTTCGCCGAGTTGGATGACCGGCAGAAGCATCCAGCCCCAGATGAAGTTGTTTGCGACCCAGTACGTCCCCTGCTCGCCCACCATATTCACCATGCGGGAAACCATCAGCATATAAGCGATATTGCGCACAAAGGATTCAAGTCCCGAAACACCGCCGATCTTTGCGAAATCCTTCGCCCACGCGAAAGACAGTTTCCCCTTACCGAAAACGCGGTATCCCTGCCGCGCGAGAATGATAACGGCAGTAACAAAGAGCAAGGCGTTTACGATGATGTTGGAAACGCCGATTCCGTTAACGCCGAGATTCAACGAAACGGGCAATGTCGACACAAGAAACGTATCCGAAACGACGCAAAGGACGAGCTTGACTCCGGTCAGCACGTAGACGAAGCGGTCTTTACCGAGGGATATCAGCGCAACGGAAACAAAACTGAACAGAATCCCGAAGATATTGGCGACCGCTTCTATGCGAATGTAAACGGCGGACTCCCTGATGATATCGGGCGAAGTCGCCATAGCCGACAGCAGCGGCTCCGCGAAAACCATGACCAGAACCGACAGCGCCGAATAAACGCTGAGCGAGATCAACAGTCCGGTCCTGACGCGGTTTGTGAATTCTTCTTTGTCGGAAACGACTTTGCCGATAAAAAAGAACAACGGAAGTATGATCGCTTCGTTTATGATCTCATAGATCAGACTTACCCAGCCGAGCTGACCCGCAATCGAATACGACCAGTCGCCCGGAAGCTGACCGAGGAAAAAGGTGCGAAGCGTAGTATATATTGCCGGGCAGAGCCCGAGGACAAGCAGCGCGAGGTACATCCGTAGGTCGATTTTTCCGAGGGACCGTTTGATTTTGCGAAACATCTTTTATGACTTCCTTCCTTCTTTTATGATTATGTATCCGTTTGTCAACCCTTTTGCTCTTCTTGCATGAAAGCGGAAACCGTTGGCTTTCCAATGCGGGAAACAATCCGCTTTTTCCTCATTTGTCAAACGATGGCAAATAACAATGTCCCCTTTTATGTCTTTACCGCCCTCCGATAAAGGCCTGATATGATCGATTGTCGGCTGATATGCGCTGTTCGGATTTCCGCAAGCGGACCTCAACATCAGCCTGCCGGCGTAATCGAACGCTATCTCTTCTTTTCCGTAAAACTCATTCCATAGTTCTTTGATTTTGAATTTTGACATAGTTTTCTCTTCTTTAATAATTGGATTTGATTGGACCCTGATACGTTCAGCATATGACAGAAGAATAAAATACACCTCCGATATGACAGATTTGTGAACGGACAAAAAAGAAACGCCTGCACTTAAGCGCAGACGCAAAAAAACGACAATAATCTCATCGTTTGACGAGTCCGCGACCAAAAGTGCATTTTGCCGGAAGTTACCGTGAGTCTGTCAGTTTCAAGGTAAGTTTCCCGATTGCCGAAGCAATCGCTCAAGTCGCTATTCACTTTAAGCGAATTATATCACATTATTACATAAAAATCAAGCAGAAAGATAAAAAAACGAGAGTCCATAACTCAAATCCGTTATGAACTCTCTAAATGGTCCGAGTGGAGATATCGGATTTGACTGAACCACTAATAGAATCAAATGTTTACGGCACCTGCGCGCATTTTTCCTCCATGGATCAGAATGAAAAGGGTCATATTACAAGAATGATAAAGCAACCAAAAACAGTTGCTAATCAAAAAAGCAACCAGAAACAGTTGCTAATCAAAAAAGCAACCAGAAACGGTTGCTTTTTTTTACAAGCTGTGGTATACTAATTGTCGAGGTGATATGAATGAAGAGATATGCTGCTTTAATTATGGATTTAAAAGCATCAAGAAAGTATC
>JAFZXI010000107.1 GCA_017616855.1 Clostridia bacterium
GCAGCGCCTCCGCGATGTGCCGCGTAGCGAGCGTTCCGTCCGCGGCGCGAGGACCGAGCGCGTCAGGCGTCACGCGTCTGTTGCCGAGTCCGGCGACGAGCACTCCGCCTTCGCGCAGCATCGGCTTCAGCTCCTCGGCGATGAGACGCCCGGCGTCCTCCTCGTCGACGTCGCCGGTCTTCAGACCGGCAAGCTCGAGCGTGATATACCTGCCGACGCTTTTGCCGAGCTTTTCTGCGGCCTCGGCGGTTGAAATCACCGTTTCCGTCACGGTTACGTCCTCGACGGTGCGCGTACGGACCTCGACTCCGTCGAGCTCTCCGTGCTCCGCGCGCGCCTCGGCGGCGAGATCGGTGCGGTATCCCATAATAACACCCCTTTTCTTCAGATATTTTGCCCCTGCAACAAAGAAATAACACACGGAGGGAAAATATGTTCGCGAGAATAAACTCATTCGGGCTTTTCGGCATGGACGCCTACAAGGTGGAGGCGGAGATCGACATCTCCGGAGGTCTGCCCGGCTTCGACGTCGTCGGACTGCCGGACACCGCCGTCCGCGAATCGCGCGACCGTGTGCGCTCCTGCATAAAGAACCGCGGCTTCATCTATCCCGTCAGCCACATCGTCGCGAACCTCGCGCCCGCGGACCGCAAAAAGGAGGGCGCGATGTACGACCTGCCGGTCTTCGTCGGCATACTTTTCGCGACCGAGCAGATACGCGCCGACCTTTCGGACGCCGCCTTCGTCGGCGAGCTCTCGCTCGACGGCGAGGTGCGCCGCGTCAACGGCGTGCTGCCGATCGCGGTCAGCGCGGCGGAGTTCGGCGTCAAGCGCCTGTTTATCCCGTTCGACAACGCCGCCGAAGCGTCGGTGGCGAAGGACGTGGAGATCTACCCCGTCCGCGACGTGACCGAGCTCGTCGCCCACCTGACCGGCGGCGCGAAACTGACTCCCGTTACCGAAATGAACTTCACCGTCGCCGAGCAGACCTACGCCTGCGACATGGCGGACGTCAAAGGTCAGCCCGTCGCGCGCCGCGCGCTCGAAATCGCCGCCGCCGGCGGACACAACCTGCTGATGGTCGGCCCTCCCGGCACCGGCAAAAGCATGCTCGCGCAGCGCCTGCCGACGATCCTGCCGCCGATGACGACGGCGCAGTCGCTCCAGACGACGAAGATATATTCCATCGCCGGCCTGCTCCCCGAGGGCGTCCCGACGATACTTTCGCGCCCGTTCCGCGCGCCGCACCACACGATGAGCAAGATCGGCATGACGGGCGGAACCCACAATCCGCGCCCGGGCGAGCTTTCGCTTGCGCATAACGGCGTCATGTTCCTTGACGAGCTTCCGGAGTACACGCGCGACACGCTCGAAGCGCTCCGCCAGCCGCTCGAGAACGGCAGCATCACGATAACCCGCGCGGTCGGGAGCATGACCTTCCCCTGCGAAATGATCCTCGTTTGCGCGATGAACCCGTGCCCCTGCGGCAACTTCGGCAACCCGAAGAAGCGCTGCACCTGCTCGCCGGGGCAGATCCACAAATATCTCTCCAAGATCTCCGGCCCGCTGCTCGACAGAATGGATATCCACGTCGAGACCGAGCCGCTCGAATTCAACGACCTGCGCAACGAAACGCCCGGCGAGAGCAGCGAATCAATCCGCGCCCGCGTTTCCGCCGCGCGCAAACGGCAGGAGGAGCGCTACGCCGACATCGGCGTTTCCTGCAACGCGCGCCTCTCCGGCGGCAAGACGAAGGAACTCTGCGCGATCTCCGACTCCGCCGCGGAACTGCTGCGCCGCTCGTTCGATAAGATGCACCTTTCCGCCCGCGCCTACGATAAGGTCCTGCGCGTCGCGCGCACGATCGCCGACCTCGCCGCCGAAGACGGCATCCGCGAGGAGCACGTAGCCGAGGCGCTTCAATACCGCTGTCTCGACCGCAAGTATTGGGACAGAACGATTTTCTGAGGTGGTAAAATGGAAATTGATTACCGCATAGAAAAAGACTCGATGGGGGAGATGAAGGTCCCCTCCGATAAGCTCTGGGGAGCGCAGACCGCGCGGAGCTTGAAAAACTTCCGCATCGGCGCGGACGTCATGCCTTCGGTCGTCGTCCACGCGCTCGCGATGCTGAAGAAGGGCGCCGCGACGGTCAACTGCGCGCTCGGCAAGCTCGACGTGCCGCGGCGCGACGCGATATGCGAAGCGTGCGCCGAAATCGTCACCGGCAAGCTGGACGAGCATTTCCCGCTCTCCGTCTGGCAGACGGGCAGCGGCACCCAGACGAATATGAACGTCAACGAGGTCGTCGCCAACCGCGCGATGCGGCTTCACCCCGGGCTGAAGATCCACCCCAACGACCACGTCAACATGTCGCAGAGCTCGAACGATATCTTCCCCTCGGCGATCTCCGTCGCCGCGGCGCTGACGATAGAGGGCCTGCTCCTTCCCGCCGCGGATAAGCTGATAAAAACGCTCGAAGCGCTCGAAAAACGCTACGCCGAAACCCCCAAGGTCGCGCGCACGCATATGCAGGACGCCGTCCCGATGACCTTCGGCGAGGAGATCAGCGGCTGGCGCGCCGCGCTCGAATCGGACGCCGACGCGATACAGCTCGCGCTGCATAAGCTCCGCGCGTTGCCGGTCGGCGGCACCGCCGTCGGCAACGGGCTGAACTGCCCCGATGGCTTCGACGAAGCCGTCTGCGACTTCATGACCGACGCCTGCGGCACGGAGTTTTACCCCTGCGAAAACAAATTCGCCGGGCTCGGCTCCAAAGGCGCGGTGCTCTTCGCGCACGGCGCGCTGAAAACGCTCGCCGCCGACCTGCACAAGCTCGCTTCGGACGTCCGCCTGCTCGGCAGCGGCCCGCGCTGCGGCATCGGCGAGCTGAAGCTCCCCGCCAACGAGCCGGGCAGTTCGATAATGCCGGGCAAGGTCAACCCGACTCAGTGCGAGGCGCTGATAATGGTCTGCCACGAGGTCTTCGGCAACGACGCGGCGCTGACCGGCGCCTGCGCCGCCGGCGTCCTCGAGCTGAACGTCTGCATGCCGCTGATCGCCTTCCGCTTCCTGCGCAGCGTCTACCTGCTGACCGACGCGATGACGTCGTTTACCGATAACTGCCTGAAGGGGCTTGAAGCGGACGAAACCGTCATGCGCGGCTACCTGGAGCGTTCGCTGATGACCGTCACGCGCCTGACGCCGTATATCGGCTACGACGCCGCGGCGAAGGCCGCCAAGCGCGCGCTCGAGGAGGATATCACCCTCCGCGAAGCCGTCGTCGGCGCCGGCCTGATGGACGCGGAAAGATATGATGAAATAATGAAGATATAATAGCGCGCCTGCGGCGCGCATGATTTGCAAGCGGGGAGTGCCTTCCCCTTGAGGGGAAGGTGGCGCGAAGCGCCGGATGAGGTGTTCGCATCCCGCTTGCATGATTTGCGCCTGCGGCGCGTGATTTGATTGCTTCGCAATCATGATTTGCCGCCGCGGGCGGCATAGGTTATTCAAATCGCGCAGCGATTTGTACATTCATGCAAGCGCGCCGCGCTTGCAATTCACGGCGAAGCCAAATCATGCCGTCGAAGACGGCGCACATAAAGCCGACTCATCGTTTCAGCTCAACTTATCGAAAAAGGAACCCACACCATGGACGTCTACGAAAAATCGCTCGCGCTGCACGAACAGCTCGGCGGCAAAATCGAAATAACCGTCCGCGCGCCGCTCGAAACGCGCGAGGACCTCTCGCTCGCCTACACGCCGGGCGTCGCGCGCCCCTGCAAGGAGATAGAAGCCGACTACGCGAAAAGTTTCACGCTGACGCGCCGCGGCAACGTCGTCGCCGTCGTCACGGACGGCTCGGCGGTGCTCGGCCTCGGCGACATCGGAGCCGCCGCCGGCATGCCCGTCATGGAGGGCAAATGCGCGCTCTTCAAGCGCTTCGGAGGCGTTGACGCCGTCCCGATTTGCGTCGACAGCCGCGACGTCGACGAGATCGTCCGCACGGTGCATCTCATCAGCAAGTCCTTCGGCGGCATAAACCTCGAGGATATCTCCGCGCCCCGCTGCTTCGAGATAGAAGCGCGGCTCAAGGAGCTCTGCGACGTGCCCGTCTTCCACGACGACCAGCACGGCACGGCGATAGTCGTCGCCGCAGCGATGCTGAACGCCGCGAAGGTCACGGGCAGGAAGCCGGAGGAAATGCGCGTCGTCGTCAACGGCGCGGGCAGCGCGGGAATAGCGGTCTCCAAGCTCCTGCGCGACATCGGCTTCGGCGAGCTGACCGTCTGCGACATCGGCGGCATCCTCGACCCGGCAGGCGATATAAACCCCGCGCAGCGCGCCCTCGCGCTGACGGTGAACCGGAGCGGACTCCGCGGCTCCCTCGCTGACGCGGTCAAAGGCGCCGACGCCTTCGTCGGAGTCTCGGCGGGCAGGGTGCTGAGCGGCGAAATGGTCGCGACCATGGCGAAGGGCCCCGTCGTCTTCGCGATGGCGAACCCCGTGCCGGAGATAACCCCGGAGGAAGCGCTCGCCGCGGGCGCCGCCGTCGTCGGCACCGGCCGCAGCGACTATCCGAACCAGATAAACAACCTGCTCGCGTTCCCGGGCATCTTCAAGGGCGCGCTGAAATGCCGCGCCAAGGCGATAACCGAGCCGATGAAGCACGCCGCCGCGCGCGCCCTCGCCGCGCTCGTGCCCGAGTCGGAGCTTTCCCCGACGAATATCATCCCCGACGTTTTCGCTCCCGGCGTCGCCGACGCCGTCGCCGCCGCGGTGATTGAGGCGAACGCTCGCGAAGCGAGCTCATAACTCGCGCGAAGCGCGATCATAACTCTAAACTCTAAACTCAAAACCCCGTCCTTTCGGATGGGGTATTGTTTATAGTTATCAGTTTAGAACTATGATGCCGCCTGCGGCGGCAGTTATGAGTTCGCGGCAACGCCGCGCCCCGTTCCCCGCTTATATATCAAAAAAATCTCACATAAAATAACAATTTTACTATTGTTATTTTTTAATCTGTATGATAAAATAAACTATCTTTTTATTGCCAAAAAGGCAGAAAAGCATATTTTACGTGTAAAACCGCCGCAAAGGCGAATTAAAAAACTGCCGCGAGGCAGGGAGGTAGAATTATGATAAACAAAAGTTGGAAAAAACTGCTGAGCGTCCTGCTCAGCGTCGCGATGCTGCTGTCGCTCATGCCGGGCATCGGCCTGATAGCGTATGCAGACACCGACTATCCCCTCTGGGTAGGCGAAACGCAGGTGACCGGCGCGAACGCGGCCGATACCGCCGCGCATCCCACCTGGAGCTACGACGCGGATACCAATACTCTGAAGCTGAACGGCTTCACTTACACCGGCCCCGGCTATCAGTATCTCAAAGATGATTTTGATGATATCCGCGCCGGCATCTATTACAGCGACTCCGCGAAAGCGCTGACTATCGAATTCAGCGACAATAACGCTGTCTCGGCCAGTAACTCCGGCGTCCCCGTATCCGGTATGGGCAACACGGCGGCCGGCATCAGGAGCGAGGGCGACCTTATCCTCTGCGCCCCCAACGGCGGAACCCTGGATATAAACGCAACCGGCACACAGGCAGTCGGTATATGGGCGCCGAACGTCACCGTCAACAGCGGCGCGCCGACCGTCAACGTCAACGCCACCGACGGCATCGGCAGCTACTGCGTGATGGTCGATGATACCTTCACCGTCAACGGCGAAGCCGAAGTGCAGCTGAATGATACGACCACCAACCTTGCTTGGGGTTGTCCGTTCGGCATTCTGGCGATCCACGCCGTCTTCAACGGCGGCTGGACCTACGTCAGTATGACCGATTCGCAAGCTGTAGGCATTAACTGCGACAATATAAGGCATTTTGATCCTATGACAGGCGAAGACGTGATCGATGAATACGGCTCCTTCGAGATGAACGGCGGCTACCTGAGCAGCACCTCGCCTGAAGTCGCGATCAACGTAAACAACGATACCGGGTTTAAGCTCGCCGCCGGCACGACCATGAAATACGGCGATTTGGTTACCATCACTACTTATACCGGCGACCTTGCCGATGCGTATGACGCTATCAGGGAAATCGAAGACATCAATGGTCAGATAGTCCAGAATGCGGCGAAATACGTCACCCTCTCGGTGCCTGCCCACACCCATAGCTTCACCTATTCCGCGTCCGGCGCGGTCGTCGCGGCCGCCTGCTCCGCGGGCTGCCCCGCCGGCTATGACGACGCCAACAAGCCCGCGCTGACCATCGTCGCCCCCACGCTGACGACCTGCGGCGGCACCGGCAGCGCGAGCGCGACGCTCGACGGACTTGCCGATTTCAACTCCGCCACCGGTCTTTCGGTTTCCGCGGATAATATCGCGTATTACAATACCAAGCTCGAAGGCACGCAGTTAGTAAAGGACGGCGCCGCTCTGGCCGCCGCGCCCACCGGCGCGGGGACCTACTGGGCGGAGATCGTGGTCGAAGGCGCGACCGCTTCCGTTACCTACACGATCAGCCCCATGGCGCTGACCATTACCGGCGCGACTGCGACGAACCGCGCTTACGATAAGGACAGCACGGCGGTCACGATCAGTGCCGTCACGTTTAAGGACAACAACAATCAGCCGGTGGCCCTTACGCTTGGTGAAAACGGCGATTACACCGTTACCGGCGAGATGGCCGACGCCAACGCCGGCGATAACAAGGAAGTCACCGTTACCGTGACGCTCAAAAACGGCAATTACAGTCTTGCGACGAACACCACCGTTACGACGGTCAATATCAGCAAGGCGGCCCCGGGTTACACCGTGCCCACCGACGTTGAAGCGACTTACGGCGACACCATCAGCAGCGTAACGCTTCCCGACGGCTGGACCTGGGAAGATGATCCGACGACCTCCGTCGGCAACGTCGGCAGCTGGCAATTCCCGGCGACCTTCACTCCCGGCGATACCGCCAACTACGAAATCGTCGAGCACGTTCAGGTGACCGTCACCGTCAACAAGGCGGCTTCCGCCGCCGCGACTGTCGCCGCGAACGAATGGACCTTCGACGGAGCGACCAAGCCCCTCGTGACCGTTACCGGCGCCCCCGCCGGCGGCACGATGGCTTACGCCCTCGGAACCGAGACCGCGGCCGGAGTTTTCGGCGATGCGATCCCCGAAGCGAGCGATCCCGATACCTATTACGTCTGGTACAAGGTCGTCGGCGACGGCAACCATAACGATACCGAGCCGGTGTGCGTCACCGTAGTCGTCGCGCACGATGAAGAGCTCGACGCCGTCATCGCCGCGATCAACGCCATCGGCCCCGTGACCGAAGTCGACTTCGCGCAGAAGGCGAAGATCGACGCCGCGAGAGAGGGCTACGAAGCCCTGACCGCCGCGCAGAAGCTGCTCGTCACCAACTACACGGACCTGACCACTGCGGAAGCGGATTACAAGGCGCTCTTCGTTTACTCCGCGAGCACCCAGATCACCGTCAGCGGCACCGAGCGCATCGGCGAAACCCTGACCGCCACCGCGACCGACATTCCGGCGTTCATCACCGATTCGGTCATCAGATGGTATAACGAAGACGGCGACCTGCTCGGCACCGGCGCGACCTACGTCATCCCCGAGAGCCAGATCGGCAAGACCATCCGCGCCGAGCTTTACAGCGCGGAAGCGGAAGACTCCGTCTACAGCGACTACACCGGCGCCGTCGACAAGGGCATCATCAAGGGTTATAAGCTCCCGACCGCCGCCGCGATCATGTATCCGCAGACCCTCGCGGAAGCGACCCTGACCGGCGGTGACACCGGCGCGGTCGAAGGCGTTTGGGCGTGGGTCCTCGCCGATGAGAAGCCCACCTCCGAGCAGAACGGCGCGCTCTACGCGCTGACCTTCACCCCCACCGGCGAATACGCCGCGCTCTATGAAGTCATCAACGCGAAGCTCGCGATCACCGTGAACCCGGCGCCCTTCGAGCCGAAGACGGTCGAAGATCCGGTCACCGGCCTCGAACTCGAAGCCGAGTTCGCGCAGGGCATCGAGATTACGCTGACCGACATCCCCTATACGCAGAGCGCTTACCTCGCGCTGCTCCGCGCTTCGAAGAAGGACGCCTCCCCCCTCGGCAAGCTCATGCTGCTGAAGACCATTGACTTCACCGTCAACGGCGCAGCGGTCGACGAAGCTTACAAGGGCACCGTGACCATCAAGTCCTACGTCGGCGAGAACCTTGCCGGCAGAGAATACAGCGTCTGGTTCTTCGTCGACGGCGCGCCCGTCAACTACGTCGGCACCGTCAACGCCGACGGCGTGCTCGTCATCGACGGCGTGACGCTGTAAACCCGCAAGGGTTCAGCGTTCGCGAAGCGAACTCATAACTGACGCCGCAGGCGTCATCATAGTTGCAAACTGATAACTAACGGCAAAAACCCCGTCCGATTCGGACGGGGTTTTTGAGTTTAGAGTTTAGAGTTATGATCGCCCTTCGGGCGAGTTATGAGTTCGCGGCAAGCCGCGAACGTTATTTTATCACCACGGGCGTATACCTCATCTCCGCGCCGGCGGGGGCGGGAGGGAGCGTCAGCGCGTAAAGCTCCGCCGCCTTCAGCTCGTATGCGAATACGGTTTGCCCTTCGGCGTCGAGCTTGTCGCAGTCGGCGGGCTTGGTGAGTATCGGCACGGTTTTTTTGACCGCGTTCAGAGCCGCGGCGCCGCGCGCGTTCAGCCCGAGCACGCGGACGTAGGGCGGCAGCGCGGGCAGTCCGCGCTTTATCCCTATCAGGCAGCGCAGCAGCAGGCGGCGTATCCGCGCGAGCGTGTAGCGCTTGGACTTGACCAGCGCCGCGACGTCGGAGAAGCGCTCCGCCTCCGCGGCGGCTTTGACGATGCGGTTTTCCAGCCCCTCGGTGACGCCGTCGATTGCGGCTATATCCTCCGCGCTCATTCCGCGCAGCAGGTGCAGCAGCGTGCGGTCCGCGGCTTCGGGGTCGGAAACGGGCGAGGTGTACTCCGTTCCGTCGGGGAGCAGGTGCGCGTAGGGCTTGCCGGCGCGCGCGAGTTCGCGTATGAAGCCCGCGGAAGCGAAGCCGTCGCTTTCGCCTTCGCCGTGTCCGGCGCCGACGCGCTTTACGGTGGTTATTTCCATCTCCGGCGCCGTCGAAGCGGCGGCGTTTATGTATTCGATGCCGAGCAGGTTGTTGGGGGAGGCGAGCAGCTCCGCCGCCTCGCCGCCGA
>JAFZXI010000108.1 GCA_017616855.1 Clostridia bacterium
ATATACCGCCTGCGGCGGTATTAAGGAGCAAATCGGCATAGCCGATTTGAATATATTGTGCCGTCCGCTTCGCGTCCGTCACGCGGGCCGCGCCTTCGCGCTTAAGTTTCACTCAAAAACAACTTCACATAAAGGAGAAAAACCCACCATGAAAGTCATCTACTTCGACGGTCACGTCGACCAGTGCGCGCCCGAAGAGGAGCAGCACGTCATCCGTCACACCGCGGCGCATATTCTCGCGCAGGCGGTCAAGCGCCTTTATCCGCAGGCGCAGTTCGGCTTCGGCCCCGCCAACGAAAAGGGCTTCCACTACGACATCGACCTCGGCGACGTAACGCTTTCGGACGCCGACCTCCCCGCCATCGAGGAGGAGATGAAGAAGATCGTCAAGGAAAACCTGCCGCTCAAATCCTTCATCCTTCCGCGCGAGGAAGCCATCAAGCTGATGCGGGACCGAGGCGAGACCTACAAGGTCGAGCACATCGCCGACCTCGACGACGACGCGCCGATAAGCTTCTTCCAGCAGGGAGAGTATATCGACATGTGCACCGGCCCGCACCTCACCTACACTAAGGCGCTCAAGGCGTTCCGCCTTACCAACGTTTCCGGCGCATACTGGCGCAACGACGCCTCCCGCAAGATGCTGACCCGCATCAACGGCACCGCCTTCGGGACCGCCGAGGAGCTCGAGGCGTACAACGTGCAGGTCGCGGAAGCGAAGGCGCGCGACCACCGCAAGATCGGCAAAGAGATGAGCTTGTTCATGACCGACGACCTTATCGGCAAGGGACTCCCGATGTTCCTCCCGAAGGGATACACCGTCTGGCAGGAGCTCGAGAATTATATCAAGGAGAAGGAACGCAAGCTCGGCTATCAGCACGTTCTGACCCCCTGCGTCGGCACAGTCGGACTTTACGAGACCAGCGGACACTGGGAGCATTACCGCGAAAATATGTTCCCCGTCATGGAGGTCGATCAGGAGCAGTTCGTTTTGAGACCGATGAACTGCCCGCACCACATGATGATATATTCCAATCAGCCGCATTCCTACCGCGACCTGCCTATCCGCATCGGCGAGATAGCGCACGATTTCCGCTTCGAGCCGAGCGGAACGCTCAAGGGCATCGAGCGCGGCCGCCACTTCTGCCAGAACGACGCGCACCTTTTCGTCACGCCGGAGCAGATAAAGGCGGAGGTCGGCAGCGTCGTCGATCTCATCTTTGACGTCTACAAGGATTTCGGCATAACGAACTACCGCTGCGTACTCTCGCTGCGCGATCCCGCCGACAAGGTCAAGTACCATCAGGACGACGCGATGTGGGAGCACGCGGAGAGCGCGCTGCGCGAGGTGCTCACCGACCTCGGCATAAGCTTCACCGAGGAGATCGGCGAGGCGGCGTTCTACGGGCCGAAGCTCGACGTCAACGTCCAGCCCGCCGTCGGCGCGGAGTATACGCTTTCCACCTGCCAGCTCGATTTCTGCCTGCCGGCGAAGTTCCACCTGACCTATATCGATAAGGACGGCGCGGAGAAGACTCCGGTCGTGCTCCACAGGGCGATCCTCGGCAGTCTCGACCGCTTCATGGCGTATCTCATCGAGGAGACGAAGGGCAAGTTCCCGCTCTGGCTCGCTCCGACGCAGGTCAAGGTCCTGCCCGTTTCCGAGAAGAGCATGGACTACGCCGCTGACGTCGCCGCGAAGCTCAAGGACGCCGGCATCCGCTGCGTGCTCGACGACCGCAACGAAAAGATCGGCTATAAAATCCGCGAGGCGCGCCAGGAGGACAAGGTGCCTTATATGATAATCGTTGGCGAAAAGGAAGTCGCCGAGGGCATCGTCTCCGTCCGCGACCGCGACACCGACCAGACGGCGCCGTACAGTTACGAAGACTTTGAGGCGAAAGTGCTGAAAGAGATAAAAGAGAGAATATAACGGCGAATCGGCGTTGCCGATTCGCATGATTTGCCGATTTCATCGGCATGATTTGAACGCTTTGCGTTCATGATTTGATTGCTTCGCAATCATGATTTGCCGCTGCGGCGGCATAGGTTCATGCAGCGAAGCTGCAAATCATGCTCGGCTTTGCCGAGCGAAAACAATTATTTCCATCCGCGTTTCCGCATATCTTCCTTCCTTTCGGGCAAAATATCCCCAAAAGGAGCGTTTTGCTCCGCATGAAAGGAAAAACGGATATGAATATAATCGACAGGATAGCGCTGATACTCGTTATCATCGGCTCGCTGAACTGGGGCAGCGTCGGCATCTTCGCCTACGACCTCGTGCGCATGACCGACGTTTCGCCGCTGCCCGTATGGGCGCGCGTGATTTACACGCTCGTCGCCGTCGCGGGACTTTGGTGCATTTCGCTGCTGTTCAGAGACCACAGGGAAGCGTAGGGAAGACCTGCGCTACATAGGTTTTTTATGAAAGAAAAAATAAGCGAGATCCTGCTCGCCTCCGGCGTTACGGAGGCGCAGGCGTCCGCGCTCTGCGATTACGCGGAGTTCCTCGCGGAAGAAAACGGGAAATACAACCTGACCGCGATCTCCTCGCCCGAGGAGGTCGCCGTCAAGCATTTCCTCGATTCGCTGCTGCCGCTGCGCTTCGGGCTGCTGCCCGAGGGCGCGAAGGTGATCGACGTCGGCTCCGGCGCGGGCCTGCCCGGCATTCCGCTGAAGGTCGCGCGTCCGGATCTGGACGTGACCGTGCTGGACGCGACCGAGAAGAAGGTCGCCTTCATGCGCGAGGCGGCGGGGAAGGCGGGCGTTAAAGTTTC
>JAFZXI010000109.1 GCA_017616855.1 Clostridia bacterium
CAACTGTGTATGTGGTTCGTTGCCAAAGAGGGATACGTTTTCAACCCCTACGCGCTCCCCGAGATCACGATGCCCGGCTATGACGCGGAGATCACCGACGTGGAGCTTTTCGACGGCGTGCTTTACGTTCTCACGGATTATATGGCGGCGGAGCAGCCGTACCGCGAGACGATAACTTCGGTGCAGATAAACGGTTTTGAGAGGCCGAAGGCGGGCGAGACCGCTATTTCCAACATTCTCAAGCTCTCGGTGCCCTCCAATGCGCCGTATACCATCAGCGACGTTGAATGGGTGACCTACGACACACCACACGAATTACGCGACGGCGGCGGATTCTTCTCGGCCCACGTGCTTGATAATCACGAGACTTTTGAAGACGGCGAATGGTATTGGCTGAGGGTGTATCTCACGCCGAAGGAGGGCTACCGCTTCGACTATGACGAGATCGAACAAGTCAAGGGCATACCCTACGTCAACGGGTGGGTAGAGGATGACGGCAGCGTGTTCTGCGCCGTGACCGATAACGTCGAGGTCGGCGGATTCATGTACGGCGATATGGATTTCGACGGCGAGATCACCGTCGCGGACGCGCTGCGCGCGCTCCGCATCGCCGCGAAGCTCGTTAAGGCGACTGATGAGGATATGCTGACCGGCGACGTCGACGGCGACGACGCGATCACCGTCGCGGACGCGCTGAAGATCCTCCGCGTTGCCGCGAAGCTCGCGGATAGAGATTCCCTCGACCCCCGCGGCCCCAGATAAGGCAAACCTGTCATCCTGAGCGAGCGAAGCGAGTCGAAGGATCCCCTTCTTTTTCCGACCGGTTGCATAAGGCGGGGGATTCCTCGGGCGCCGGCACAGCCGGCTTTCGAGTTGCGGCTTCGCCGCGCCCTCGGAATGACGTGCGCCCGTAGGGGCGATTATCAATCGCCCGCAGGCCTCCCCTGTGCAAGGGGAGGTGCCCTGAAGGGGCGGAGGGGTTGTGCATTCACGCGCTCACCTATAAGGAAACCAACAACCCCTCAGTCTCAATCCGCTTCGCGTGTTTCGACAGCTCCCCTTGCACAGGGGAGCCCCCATCACCCCCGCAACGAAAGGACGTGTCCGCATGCTTGAAACCTTACGCATATCCGCCGAACAGGTCGCGATGCTCTTCGTGCTCATCGCGGTCGGGATAATCCTGCGCCGCGTCCGTATCTTCGAGGGCAAGGGCATCACCTGTGTGACCGATATCCTCTTTTACATCATCAGCCCCTGCATAATCATCGAGCGTCTCGTGCTGACCGCGACCGAAAACGGCGAAAACGCCTTCGCGATCCTCGGCTGGTCCGCGCTCGCGGCGGCGGTCGGCTTCGGAGTGCTCTTCGCGGCGGTGACGCTGATTTTCATCGGCAGGAAGTCGCGGGACGTCAACGCCGTGAAGTATTCCACCATCTTCGCGAATATGGGTTTCATGGGCATTCCGCTCGTCGAGGGCATTCTCGGCAAGGAGGCGACGGCGTATATCGGCGTATCGGTTGCCGTCTTCACGATGCTGAACTTCATCGTCGGCATCTCGCTTTTCACCGAGAACCGCAAGAAGCTGCTTTCGGTCATTCTCAACCCCGGCACGATAGCGATAATCGCGGCGCTCGGGCTTATATTCCTGCCGGAGTCCGTTACCTCGAGCGAGCCGATGAGCATAATCATGAAGCCGATTTCCTGGCTCGCGGCGGCGCAGACTCCGATGTCGATGATGCTCTGCGGAGCGATCCTCGGCGGCGTCACGGTCAAGGGCTGGTATAAGGATAAGTATATGTGGCTCGCGACGGGGCTGCGCCTGATACTGCTCCCCGCGCTGACGACGGCGGTGCTGCTCGCGCTCCCGCTGATACTGCCGATACCGCAGGATATCGTCGTCGCGATGGCGATAGCGTTCGCGTGTCCGTCCGCGGTCGCGGGCGCGATGTTCGCCGAGAAGTTCGGCGGCAATACCGACCTGCTGACCAAGACCGTCGCCCTGACGACGCTGCTTTCGATAATAACCATTCCCGTCGTCTGCGCGGTCTGCCGCGCGGTGTACCCGGCGGCGTAAACCGGTTTTTATATAATTTTACATAAAAAAGGAGTCCTGTAAAAATGCTTGACATCAGAAGGATCAGAGCCGACCTCGAGGGCTGCAAGAAGCTCCTCGCCGGCAGAAACGGAAACTACGATCTCGACGCGCTTCTCGCCGCCGACGACGAGCGTCGCGCGCTCATCGCCGAAGCGGACGCGAAGAAGCAGCAGCTCAACGCGGTCTCCAAGGATATCGGCATCCGCCGCAGCAGAGGCGAAGACGCCTCCGCGGACATGGCTGAGATGAAGGCGCTTTCCGACAGCATCAAGGAGTATGACGTGAAGCTCCGCGACGCGGAGGAGAAGGTCCGCAACATGCTGCTTTCGATCCCGAACATCCCGAATCCGTCGGTCCCCGTCGGCCCGGACGACACCTATAACGAAGAGGTCCGCAGGGTAGGCGAGGTGCGCGATTTCGGCTTCGAGCCGAAGCCGCACTGGGAGCTCGGCGAGTCGCTCGGCATCCTCGATCCCGACCGCGCCGCGAAGGTTACCGGCGCGCGCTTCCACTTCTACAAGGGGCTCGGCGCGCGGCTCGAACGCGCGGTCATGTGCTTCTTCCTCGATACCCACACCGCGAACGGCTATACCGAGATATTCCCGCCGTTCATGGCGAACCGCGCCTCAATGACCGGCACCGGCCAGCTCCCGAAGTTCGAGGAGGACGCCTACAAGGTGACCGGCACGGATTGCTTCCTTATCCCGACCGCCGAGGTGCCCGTGACGAACTATTACCGCGACGAGATACTCGACGGCGCCGAGCTGCCGATTAAGTTCTGCGCGTATTCCGCCTGCTTCCGCTCCGAGGCGGGCAGCGCCGGCAGAGACACCCGCGGCCTTATCCGTCAGCACCAGTTCAACAAGGTCGAGCTGGTCAAGTTCACGACGCCGGAAAGCAGCTACGACGAGCTCGAGGAGCTCACGCATGAGGCGGAGCTTACGCTTCAGCTGCTCGGTCTGCCTTACCGCGTGGTGTGCCTCTCCAGCGGAGACATGGGATTCTCGTCCGCGAAGACCTACGATATCGAGGTCTATATGCCGTCTTACGGCAGGTACGTCGAGATTTCGAGCTGCTCGAACTTCGAGGATTACCAGGCGCGCCGCATGAGCATCCGCTTCAAGCGCGAGATCAAGGGCAAGGCGGAGCTCGTCCACACCCTCAACGGCAGCGGACTCGCTATCGGCAGAACCACCGCCGCGATACTCGAAAACTATCAGCAGGCGGACGGTACGGTCGTAGTGCCCGAAGTCCTGCGCAAATACATGGGCTGCGACGTCATCGCTCCCGCGAAATAATACAAAAGGCGCGGCGGTGAAAACCGCCGCGCGTGATTTGCAAGCGCTTAGCGCTTGCGTGATTTGCGCCTTTGGCGCATGATTTGGCTTCGCCGTGATTTGCGCCTGCGGCGCATGAAGGAGCAAATCGCTGCGCGATTTGAATAATTCATGCTCGGTTCGTGGCGGCAAATCATGATTGCAAAGCAATCAAATCATGAACGCGAAGCGTTCAAATTATGACGGTGCAGCCGTCAAATCATGCGCGCGAAGCGTGCAAATTTACGCGAGCGCGTGCATGATGTCTTCAATCGGCAGCTGCGGGTTCAGCGCCTCGTTTATCCCGCGCGAAACGATCCGCGCCGCCGTGCCGACGAGCGCGTCCACCTCGCGCGGCGTGACGAAGAAGCCGTGCTTCTGAAAGTAGCCGCCCGAGTAGTCCTCCGCGACCGTCGCGGCGTCGACCACCGTCGGCACGCCGACGGCGATGACGGGCACCCCGAGCGTGCTTTGCGAAAGCTCCGCGCGGCGGTTGCCGACTCCGGAGCCGGGGGA
>JAFZXI010000110.1 GCA_017616855.1 Clostridia bacterium
AGCAACAGCAGGCGCTCGGTGCCGCAGAGCGCGCGGGCGAGCAGCACGCGCTGCTGCTGACCGCTGGAAAGCTCGCGGAAGCTGCGGCGCGCGAGTCCGTCGACGCCCATCAGTTCCATATTCGCGGCGCAGCGGTCTTTTTCTGCTTTCGTGTGGAAGGGCAGTTTCCCGCGGCAGCCGGAGAGCACGACCTCGCGCACGCTCGCGGGGAAGTCGCTCTGCGCCTCGGTGCGCTGCGGCAGATAGCCGATTTGTGTCGGCTTCAGTCCGTCGCCGAACTCGATGCTGCCGCGCTGCGGCTTTTTCAGTCCGAGCAGCGCTTTGACGAGTGTGGATTTGCCGCTCCCGTTCTCGCCGACGATGCAGAGGAAGTCGCCTTCGCTTACATCGAAGGTAAGGTCGGAAAGCACCTGCCGCCCCTCATATTCAAAAGAAAGGTTTTCGCATTTGATAAGCATTATTATTCTCCCGTTCAGTCGGAGTTTTTCAGCGTTTCGAGGTTCTCGCGCATGAAGTCGAGGTAGCCCTTGCCGGCGTCCGTTTCCGCCTGTGTGACGCGGTGGCAGGAGTGGAGCAGCGCCGTCTTCCCGCCGATCTCGGCGGCTATGCCTTCGGCGGCGGAGGTGTCCGCGCCCTCGGCGTAGTAGATTGTCTTGACGCCGTTTTCGCGCGCCTTCTCAATCAGCGTTTTTATCGTTTTCGCGCTCGGTTCGGTGTAGTCGGCGCAGCCGGGGAACGCCGCGTAGTATTCGACGCCGTATTCGGCGGTGAAGTAGCGGAAGGGGAATCGGTCGCCGAATATCAGCGGTTCTTTATGCTCCGCGAAATACGCGGCGAAGTCCGCGTCGAGCTCGTCGAGCTGCGCGGCGTAAGCTTCATAGAGCGAATCGTCGAGATCGGGAACGATCGTTTTCGCTGCGTCGTGTATCGCCTTGCAGATCAACCCGGCGTTTTTCGGCGAGGTCCATATATGCGGGTCGTAACCGCCGTCTGCTTCGCCCTCCATGCCCTCGACGAGTTGCTCCTTCAGCGGCTCGACGGAGTCGATGAGCTTCAGTGAAGCGACCTCCGCGTCCGCGCTTTCAAGCAGCTGCGCGAAAGCGCCGTCCTCTTCGCCGCCGGTGTAGACGAAGAGCGCGCAGGCGTTGACCTTTTGAACGTCCTTCGGCGTCGGCTCGTAGGAGTGGCTGTCCGAGCCGGGCGGCACGAGCAGCACTATTTCCGCCGCGTCGCCGCATACGTTCTTCGCAAAGTCGTAATAGGGGAATATCGTCGTGACGATGACCGGTTTTCCGTCGCCTTCGACGGCTTCCTCCGCCTTTCCGCACGCTCCGAGCGAAAGGCAGAGCGCCGCCGCAAGAAACGCCGCGACAATCACGCGTAAACGCTTTATTCCTCTCTTTTCAGCGAGCATTATAATCACTTCCGAAAATGAAAACTATTTTCATTTTGAGATTTTAGCACCCGTAAACCCTTTTGTCAAGCGAAGTCTTGCAATTTGGCAAAAAAAGTGATATAATCCGTTCATAAAGACAGAAAGAGGTAATATTATGAAGACAGCCGAAAAACCGGCGGAAAAAATCATCGCCGGATTCAAGTGGGAACGTATAGCAGCCGCGGTGCTCTCGATAATCATCGGGATACTCTTTATAGCGCTTCCGGAGACGTCCGCCAACGTGCTCTGCATCATTTCGGGAATCGTGCTCGTGCTGATCGGAGTCGTCGCCGCCGTTTCCTCGTTCACGGAAGGAGCGGTGCTCGGCAGGTATTCGCTGATGCTCGGGATCGCGCTCGCGCTTGCCGGGACGCTGTGCATACTGCGTCCGACCATGGTGACGGGCATACTCTGCGCGATTTTCGGAATAATCATCGCGGTCGACGGCGCGATAACCTTTATCGACGCGATTGATTGCGCCAGAGCGAAGTTGCAGGAATGGCGTATCCTTATGCTTATTTCTTTGGTCTCCATGGCGCTCGGAGCCGTTATTATGTTCGTCGAGTCGAGCGCGATAATGGTGCTCGCCGGCGTATTCCTCATCATCGAAGGCGTCATAGACATTGTTATTATTTGCCTCTTCGGCAAGCAGATCAAGAGGGCGAAGCGCATCGTCGCTCAGGCCGTAAAGGTCGAGGACGCCGAAGCTCCCGAAGCCCCCGCGCCCGTCCAGGCGGTAGAAGCCGCCGCTTCCGCTACCGCCGAAAAAACGGAGGAAGAGCTCGAGAAGCAGATTGAAGAGGATATCGACAAGCTCGGCAGAGAATAAACACGGCCGGAAACGGGCGTAAGTCCGCGCGCCGCGCTATCTTCGGAAGCGCAGGCGGCAGAGCGGATTTCGCCGGAAGCAGTTTTCACACGCCGTATCCCTCAGCGGAACGACAGTAAGGAGAAAAACATGAACAAGAGTTCAAAGCGCATCAGAAACCTCGTAATGCTTGCGATACTTGCCGCCCTCATCGTCGGGCTGCAGTTTGTCGGAGGCATATCCATCGGTCCGTTTTCGATAACGCTGACGCTGATACCCATCGTCGTCGGCGCGATAATTCTCGGGCCTGCCATCGGAGCGGTACTGGGATTGATTTTCGGTCTGATCGTTTCGATTTTTTCCGTCACCGGACGCGACCCCGGCGGACAAATGGTTTTTGCCGCGAGTCCGGTGATCGCCTGGGCTCTCTGCCTGCTCAAAGGCGCCGCCGCCGGATTCCTGCCCGCGGTTGTCTACCGTGCGGTGAAGAAAAAAACGCTTGCCGCCTATCTTGCCTCGATGGTCGCGCCGGTCGCGAACACCGGAATCTTCATCGCGGGAATGCTGCTCTTTTTCCGCCCGCTGCTTGAAAGCTGGGCAGGCGGTCGGAACACCCTCGCTTATGCGATAACGGGGCTCGCGGGGATAAACTTCCTCATCGAGTTCGCGGTGGCGGTCGTTTTCGCGCCCGCGGTCGCGCTCGTTATCAGAAGTATTGAGAAATCCGAGTAAACGGACGGTTTGATTTCATGGCTGATGAGATCAGAATAATCGAGATGGTATGCCCGAGCTGCGGCGCGGATCTTAAGCTGAACGCCGAGGATTCGCACGCGGTCTGTGAGTATTGCGGCGCAAAGGTGTTCATCACCGGCGTCCGCCGCGATCCCGAGCAGGAGGGCTACGAGTTCGAAAAAGGACGTCAGCGCGCGCGTGATGAAGCGGCTTCGGCCGCCGTTCCGCGCAAGCGCATAACGTGGCTCTGGGTGCTCGGCTGGATATTCATTTTTCCGGTGCCTCTTACGATAATAGTCGTACGGAGCAATATGAAGCAGTGGCAGAAGGCGGCGGTGATAATCGTCGCGTGGGCCGCGTATTTCGGACTCGCGTACCTCGGCAGAGAGAGCAATAACAAAAAGGAACCCGCGCCGTCGGCGCCGGTATCCTCAAGCGCCGTCGCGCCGTAAAGCCGCGGCGCATACAGACAGATCCGTTTACCAAAGGGGGCAGCGAAGTGAAAGAAACGCTTTTCGGATTGCTGATTCCGTTCGCCGGGACGATAGCGGGATCGGCTTGCGTTTTCTTCATGAGAAAACAACTGAGCGTCGCCGTGCAGCGCGCTCTTACGGGTTTTGCGGCGGGAGTTATGACCGCGGCGTTTGTCTGGAGTCTGATCATTCCGGCGATAGAGCAGTCCTCGGCGATGGGGCAATGGGCTTTCGTGCCCGCCTTCGTCGGCTTCTGGGCGGGAATACTTTTCCTGCTCCTGCTCGACCGCGTGGTTCCGCACCTTCACCGCAGGGCGAACCAGACCGAAGGTCCGCACAAACGCCTTGCGCGCACGACTATGATGGTCCTCGCCGTGACGCTGCATAACATTCCCGAAGGTATGGCGGTCGGCGTCGTCTACGCCGGCTTCCTCAGCGGCGAAGTCGAGATAACCGCCGGCGGAGCGCTCGCGCTCGCGCTCGGTATAGCGATACAGAACTTCCCGGAAGGCGCGATCGTTTCAATGCCGCTCCACGCGGAAGGTAAAAGCAAGGGCAGATCCTTTGTTTACGGCGTGCTCTGCGGCGCGGTCGAGCCGATATTCGGAGCGCTGACGATACTATTCGCCGGGCTTGTAGTGCCGGCGATGCCGTACCTGCTCTCCTTTGCGGCTGGCGCGATGATTTACGTCGTCGTCGAGGAACTTGTGCCCGAAATGTCCGCCGGTAACCACTCGAACGTCGGCGTGCTGCTTTTCTCCGCGGGCTTTACCGTCATGATGGCGCTCGAGGTTGCGCTTGGATAATATGAATAAGGAAAAGGACGCTAGCGCGTCCTTTTTTATAATAACGGAGGCGAAAGAACGGTTGAGTCTTTCCGAAAAAACGAAAAAATGGCTGGCGGCTAACTGCGCCGTCTCGCTGAAGGGGAAAACCGTCGTTGTTACCGGCGCGAACAGCGGCGTCGGCTTCAAGACCGCGGAAACTATGCTTTACCTCGGCGCCGACGTCGTCATGGCGTGCCGCAACCGGCGTAAAGCGGAGGAGGCGAAGGCGAAGCTTCTGGAGGACTATCCCGGCGCGAACATAACTCTGATGGAGCTCGACCTCGCGAGTTTCGCGTCGATAGACGCTTTTGTGAAGCGGCTTGAAGAACAGAAAACGGACGTTTCCGTTTTCGTGAACAACGCGGGCGTGTTCCACCGCCCCGGCGAAAAGACCGCGGACGGCTTCGATCTCGTGATAGGCACGAACTACCTCGGCGTTTACCGCCTTACCGAAAAGTTGCTGCCGTATCTGCAGTCGCTGCCGCACGAGACCGTTTACATCAATACGGTCTCGATCATCGCCAAGGTTGCGCGCGATGTCGATTACGGCGACTTCTACCTGTCGGAAAAGCCGAAAAACATGTCCGTTTACGCCCGCTCGAAGATATGTCTCGCGCGTTACACCTGCGCGCTCGCGGAGCGGCTCGGAGACGGCAGCGTCCGCGTGCTGATGAACCACCCCGGCATTGCGCTTACTCCGCTCGGGCTGAACGCCTACGGAAAGACGGTCAAGCGCCTCTCCCGGGTTTTCGGCGGGATATTCAATTCGCCGGAGAAATCCTCGCTGTCGGTCGCTTACATTATGTCGCACAGCGTTCCCGACGGCTCGCTCATCGGACCTAAAAAGCTGTTCGGCGGCTGGGGATACCCGAAGCCAAACCGCATCCCGCGCAGATTCAAAAAAGGCGCGGACGAGCTCGCCGCATTCTCCGAAGGCGAGATGTCCGCCGCGCGACCCGCGGAAGCCCGCTGACACGGCATATATTGTCAGTTTTTTCTGATAATCGCCTATATATTGCGTTTTTTGTCGAAAAATGTCGAACGATTTTTGGGGTAAAAATGCGATATAGTCTTGAAAATTGGCGCAAAAAGGAATATAATACTTCCATCACACAGGCGATGCTGTTTGTGTCGCCGTTTAAAATGAGAGGAGCGGAAAAACGGTGTATAAAGTACTTATAGCCGACGATTGCCTTGGAAAAGAAGCAGAGGCAAAGCGCATTCTCAGAGGGTATGATATAGAGGGATATTTCTGCGGCAGAGACGGCAGAGAGGTCGTTAAGGAAATAGAAAACGTGAAGCCGGACGTAGCGGTTATAAACGTCGCGATGCGGAGCATAGACGGACTTGGCGTGCTTTCTCTTATGAAGGGGAAAAACGATGCTCCGAAGTTTATTATTATGTATTACGAGGATGACGGAGCCCGCGCGGATGAAGCGATGGTTCTCGGCGCGACGTATTGCCTGCCGCTTCCAATGGAGAATCATATGATTCTGGCGCGCATCGACACTTTGCGCATCCGCTTGCTGCTGGAATCGCTCAACGGTGTCGGCAAGAGGGCGAACGATACGGAAACCGAGATAACCGAGATGCTGCATATGCTTGCCGTGCCCGCGCACATCAAGGGTTACCAGTATCTGCGCGAAGCGATAACTCTCGTGCTGCGCGACGGAAATCTGATAAACTCGGTAACGAAGGAGCTGTATCCTGCGGTCGCGAAGCGCTTCGGTACGACGGCTTCGCGCGCGGAACGCGCAATCAGGCACGCGATTGAGGTCGCCTGGGACCGCGGCGAAGTTGACGTAATGAACGGGTTTTTCGGATATACGATCCGTTCGGACCGTGGAAAGCCGACAAACAGCGAGTTTATCGCCCTTGTGGCGGATAAGCTCCGGCTTAAATACAGAGTGGGATAAGCCGTAAAAACGGAAAATAAAAAACCTCACCGCGAAAGCGGTGAGGTTTTTTTATGGAGCTGTTGACGGGATTCGGACCCGTGACCTCCGCCTTACCAAGGCGGTGCGCTACCAACTGTGCCACAACAGCAGCAAAGGTTATTATAAATGCAGGGCCGATAAAAGTCAAGTGTTTTTTCACATTTTTTTATAAAGTGAAAAATTACACTTGACATTGCCGCCGCGTTGTAATATAATCTCAATTACGGCTGTTGCTGAGAATACGGCGGTATAGCTCAGTTGGCTAGAGCATTCGGTTCATACCCGGAGTGTCGTTGGTTCGAGTCCAACTACCGCTACCAGAAAAGCCTCGCGAAAGCGAGGCTTTTTAACTTAATCCGTCCTTACGGACGGGTTAAATCCGCTTTTGCGGATGAAATCGCGGCATCGCCGCGATTTCACTTTTGGTATGCTCTACTTAGAACTTAGGGGTATTTTCCCGTTACTTCAAATTGAGCGGGTTTGACTCTTGGGCAATTCTGCCTGATAATCACAAAAAATCCCGTTGCGAACGGGAGGTACTCTTAAGGACAGAGAGAAAAATACCGACTGAATGAAGAGTTCAGTCGGTATTTTTGTCACTTACTATTGCAAGCAGGACGTTTGTGTGCCAAACGTCGAAGAAGTCAGTGATGTTTGCCGCTTTGCGGCAAGTGATGTTACGGCTGTCGCCGTAATGATGTTGCTCGCTTTACTCGCAGTGATGTGATGTGTTCCGCCAAT
>JAFZXI010000111.1 GCA_017616855.1 Clostridia bacterium
CTTAAGGACAGAGAGAAAAATACCGACTGAATGAAGAGATCAGTCGGTATTTTTGTCATTTACTATTGCAAGCAGGACGTTTGTGTGCCAAACGTCGAAGAAGTCAGTGATGTTTGCCGCTTTGCGGCAAGTGATGTTACGGCTGTCGCCGTAATGATGTTGCTCGCTTTACTCGCAGCGATGTGATGTGTTCCGCCAATGTGCCGAAGGCACACATCACGCGCGAAGCGCACATCACGTCCGAAGGACGCATCACGTTCCGCGTCAGCGGAACACATCGTTCGCCGAGTGTCCTAAGAACACTCGGCGAAAGGGAGGTGCTTTTTCGTATATCTGAAATCACACGGGATTCGTCGTCGCGACGAACACCCATTTATTGCAATGGATATCCGCGCGCTCTTCGCCGGGACGGCAGTCGAGGCGGAGGCGTTCCTCCGCGAGCTCCGGCAGCTCGGAAATGCCGCCCGCGAGGTATTCGTCCACGCGGCGCATCATCGTCAGGAAGCGGTTGCGCAGCCCGCCGAAGCGCAGGTCGACGACCTCGAAGCCGAAGGTCTTGCATTCGGTGTACCACTGCTTGCGGAAGAGCTCGAAGAACTCCTCAAACGCGGCGAAAGCGTCGTTGAGACGGCCTTCGCGGAGCATTCTCAGCTTGTCTTTGTCGCCGGCGTCGTACGCCTCCTTGAATCTGATGCCGAGGTCGACCTTCTTTGAGAGATAGCGGCAGAGCGCGGAGGAGTTCTCGAAAAGATAGCGCCATTCGGGATTGCGCTCCGCGGCTCCGGCGAGGTAGGCGGCGTATTCCGCGTAGGCGGCGGGGTAGTCGGCGCCGACGTGCTTATCCGCGAGCCCGATGAACGGGTCGGCGTAGACGAGGTATTTGCCGGGGTTCAGGTCGGTAGGTCTGTCGAAGTTTCCGGCGGGGAGCTGCGGCATATCGAGCATCATGAAATCCTCCATGACGCCGCCGACGCAGGTCGCGAAGCGCTTTGCGGCGCGCTCGTCGCTGATATCTCCGGTGAAGCAGCCCTCGGCGTAAAGCTGGAAGACGGGCAGCACCGAAAAGAAGGGGCATTCGCAGCCGTTGTCGCCCCAGGCGGTGATGAGTATATCCTGAACGCCGTGCTCGAAGCAGCTCTCGATCGCGGGCTTGCTGCGCGTGAAGCTGTAGTGGTTCAGCGGCGCGAAGCCGACCCATTTCCACGCGCCGCCGGCGAAGGCGACGGGGTTGTCGAACTTCTGATGCATCTCGATGACGCCGTCGTAGATGCGCTTGTCGCCGTTGTAGTAATCCCAATAGACGAGCGTCATGTTTTTCGGCGGAACGCTGTGTATATCCGCGGGCAGGGAGGTCTCCCAGTCGTAGCGGCTGCGGTTGTTGCCCTCCGCGTCGTAGTTGAAGAGCATATCGCTCCACATCATCGGGGAAAGCCCGTATTTGTCGCATATATCGCAGACCTTTTTCAGATGCTTGCGCATTATCGACGCTTTCGATTCGGCGCCGTGGAGGTCCTTGTACTTTCCGGTGCCGAGCGCCCACGCCTCGTCCATGCCGACGTGTATGCGGCGGGAGGAGAAGTCCTCGGAGCAGGTGCGTATCATCTTTTCGATGAACTCATAGGTCTTCGGCTCGTCGACCAGCAGGATATCGAAGATATCGTTGACGGGGCGGTACGCTTCCCATTTCATGACCTCGCCGAGGTGCGCGAGCGTCTGGATGCAGGGTATCAGCTCGATGCCGAAGCGGCGGCAGTAGGCGTCGGTCTCGCGCAGCTCCGCGTGGGAGTATCTGCCGCGCATGTAGCCGAAGTAGGGTTCGCCGTCGATGGTGTAGGTGTCCTCGGTGTAGAGCATCAGCATATTATGCCCCATCAGCGCGATATGGCGTATCATTCTTTTGAGCGAGTCGACGGTGAGCACGCCGTTGCGCGAGCAGTCGAGCATCGGGCCGAGGGAATTGTGCCGCGGCGTTTCGCTTACTTCGCCGCCCGTCTCCATCTCCGCGAGCAGGCCGAGCGCGCGAAAAAAGAACGCCGGCTCGGAGTAGGTTATCACCGCTTCGTCCCCGCCGTATCTGACGGAAAGCCCGCGGGCTTCCGACTTAACGGCGGTGAGACGCACTCCGTCCGACGCTTCGGAGATTTTCAAAATCGGGAGCAGCTCCGCCGCGGATTCGCGCAGTTCGAAGGGGAGGGAAGAAAGATTCAGCTTCATTTTACGATCTCCTTTAATATCTTTTATTCAGTTATTGTTTTTCAGTCGTTCGCTTTTCTTTGCGCGAACGCGAGCTTGGCGGAAACGATGACCGCGAAGATTGATACCAGCAGGCAGGCGATATCGAAACCGGAAACGACGTCGAAGAAAGCGACTTCCTCATCCGTCAGCGCGTCAACGCCGTTCGGGATAACGGTCATGAACGAGAACAGCGCCGCCGGCAGCGAAAGCCCCGTTACCGACGCGGTGGACGAGGTGAACCCGTTGGCGGTCGACTTGAAGTAGTAGAGCAGGAACATGACCGTGCTCGCCGTCATCAGCACGTGGAAATAGTGGTCCGAGATGTTCGCGACGCGGGTGTAGCCGAGGAACTCGTAAGCGAGCTTGACGAGCAGCCAGATGAGCGGTATCAGCGCGAGCAGGAGCGAAAGCCGGTATTTGAAATCGAAGCTCGTGAATATCTGGCAGGCGAAAACCACTATAACGACCGCGGAAACGAATTCAAACAACCCGAGCAGCAGCACGAAAACGTCGGCCGAGCCGGAAAGTGCGGTTTCGAGCACGCGCTGTACGGCGTCGAAGCCGAGAGCGATTGCCGCCGCGAAAAGCACCACGCCCGCGGACTTCGGAGCCGTCGTCTCGCCTCCGTTTTCCTTGCGCGTGAGTATCATGACGACAATCGC
This sequence comes from Clostridia bacterium, assembly GCA_017616855.1. Lineage (GTDB taxonomy): Bacteria > Bacillota > Clostridia > Oscillospirales > RGIG8002 > RGIG8002. The sequence goes on from JAFZXI010000111.1 coordinate 2,898, forward strand.
GAAGATGAGCGCGAGTATGGAAAGCAGCGCCGCGAAGGAGAACTTCTGTCCGCCTATCATGACGTAGGGGAACGCTTCGTTTTTCATTGAGAGCAGACGCAGGACGACGCCCGCGACGCAGAACACGGGAGTGGCTATAACGAGAGCTTTTCTCATTTTTATTCCTCCGTTTCCGCCGTTTGAGCGGCAGAGTGGTGTGTGTTTATCTTTCGGAAAGAGGCGTGTACGGCGCCTTTTTCAGCACCGACATATACGCCGGACGGATTATGCGGTTGGAGACCGCGATTTCTTCTATGCGGTGGGCGCACCAACCGGCGATGCGCGCCGTGGCGAAGATCGGGGTGAAAAGCTCGCGCGGCAGGTTGAGCATCGTGTAAACGAAGCCGCTGTACATATCGACGTTGGCGCAGATGGGCTTGTCGTTCTGCTTGACGTCGGCGAACGCCTGCGGAGCGAGGCGTTCGACCGCCTCGATGAGCTTGAACTCGGGGAGCATGCCTTTCTTCTCGGCAAGCGAGGAGGCGAACTTCTTGAGCAGCACCGCTCTCGGATCGGAGAGCGTGTAGACCGCGTGGCCCATGCCGTAGATGAGTCCGCTGCCGTCGCCTTTCTCATGGCGGAGGATAGCTTTGAGGTATTCGAGGACCTCTTCGTCGTCGTTCCAGTCGGAGACGCCGGCCTTTATGCCGTCCATCATTTCCGAGATTTTCAGGTTCGCGCCGCCGTGCTTGAAACCCTTGAGCGCGCCTACCGCCGCGGAGATCGCGGAGTAGGTGTCCGTTCCGGAGGAGGAGAGGACGCGGCAGGCAAACGTGGAATTGTTACCGCCGCCGTGCTCGGCGTGGAGCATAAGGCAAACGTCGAGTAATTCCGCTTCCTCGGGCGAGAAGTGCATATCGGGGCGCAGGAAGGTCAGCAGGCATTCCGCGGTCGACATGTTCTTCGGGATCGGGTGCAGATACATGCTCTGGTTGTCGTAGTGCCTGCGCTTGGACTGGTAGGCGTAGGAAACTATCGTAGGCACGCGGGCGATTATCTCTATCGACTGACGGAGCAGCGTTTCGAGGTTGATATCGTCGGGGTTGGGGCAGTAGGAATAGAGGTTAAGTATCGCGCTCTCCAGCTTGTTCATGATGTTGCGGCTGGGAGTTTTGATAAGCACGTCCTCGATGAAGCCGTGAGGAAGCTCGCGGCATTCGTCTATCGCTGCGCAGAAATCGTCGAGCTGCGCCCGCGTGGGCAGTGAGCCCATAAGGAGCAGATACTCGGTCTCCTCGAAACCGAAGCGGTTGTCCGCGACGGCGCCGGCGACCAGCTCGTTTACGTCGATGCCTCTGTAAATGAGCTTGCCTTCCTCCGGGACCTTTTCGTTTTCGTTGATAACGTAGCCGTGGACGTTGCATATATTCGTCACGCCGGCGACGACGCCGGAACCGTCGCTGTTGCGGAGTCCGCGCTTGATGCGGTAGTTGTCGCGGGCGTAGCGGTCGACGTCTATCCGGTTATATTTATCGTGTTCGCGGCATAGGTTTTCTATGTAGCTGTCGGATAAAAGCGGTTTTCTCTCTGCCATAGGTTTTCTCCTGTATGTAATAATATACAAATCTATATTACTACTTATTCTCATAATAGTCAACTCAAAATTAAGCAAAATCTGTATTTCGGAAAGGAAAAGAATATGAAAAGAACGGCCGTCGTATGCTTATGTTACGCTATCGTGTTGTTTTCGATCCCGTTTTTCATCTCGCGGGGCAGCGCCGCGTCCGCGCAGGGAGCGGAGGAAGCGCCCGCCGCGAAGGGATGGGGCGACACCGTGAAGGTGTATAATCACAAAACGGACAAGGTCATGCTGCTCGACTGCTTCGACTACGTCGTCGGAGTCGTCGCCGCGGAAGTGCCGGCGAGCTACGAGCCGGAGGCGCTGAAGGCGAACGCCGTCGCCGCCTATACTTACGCGATGCGCAAGAAGGAATACACCGAAGCGCACCCGGGCTACGCGCAGGAAGAACACAAGGGCGCTCACGTCTGCACGAACTACGCGCACTGCAAAAGCTGGAAAAGCGAGGAGGAACGCCGCGAGATGTGGGGGAGCAAATACGACGAATACACCGCGCGCGTCGAGGCCGCCGTCCGCGCCGTTTACGGCGAGGTGCTACTTTACGACGACGCTCCGGCGCTGACGGTGTTCTATTCTATCTCCGCCGGCGTTACCGCCGCGTGCAAGGACGTGTGGGGCAACGACGTGCCGTACCTGCAGAGCGTCGACAGCAGCTGGGACGAAAACGAAAAGGGGTTCCTTACCACAGTCACGCTTTCGGACGCGGAGATGAAAGAAAAGCTTGCCGGCTGCGCCCTGCCGGAAAACCCGGACGAATGGCTCGTCGTTACAGACCGCGCTGAAAGCGGATATGTCAGGAGCGCCGCGGCGGGGGATAAGACCTTCACCGGCGGCGAGGTGCGGAAGCTTTTCGGTCTGCGCTCGAACTGCTTCGAGATATCGCGCGCCGACGGCGTTTTCACCTTCACCGTCAAGGGTTACGGGCACGGCGTCGGAATGAGTCAGAGCGGTTCGCAGGCGATGGCGCTCGAGGGGTATGACTACCGCGACATTTTATATCACTACTATCCGGGCACGGTTATCGCGGAGCATTACGAACCGGCGGAAAAAGCTGAATAAAATTTGCGTTTTCTGTTGAAAAACGCGCGAAATAATAGTAAAATATAGAAGTTGAAAACCGCTCACCTCCGGTGAAAGGGGAAGTGTATATGCACGAATACTACGAAAGCCCGCTCTGCAAGAGATACGCGGGGGACGAAATGAAGCGCATCTTTTCGGATAACGAGAAGTTCTCCACCTGGCGTAAGCTCTGGGTCGCTCTCGCGGAGAGCGAAAAGGAGCTCGGGCTGAATATTACCGACGCGCAGATCGCGGAAATGAAGGCGCATATCGACGATATCGATTACGACTTCGCCGCCGCGAAGGAAAAGGAAGTGCGTCACGACGTCATGGCGCACGTCCACGCCTACGGCGAAGCGTGCCCGTCCGCGAAGGGGATAATCCACCTCGGCGCGACCTCCTGCTACGTCGGCGACAACGCGGACGTGATCATACAGCGCCGCGCGATGCTGCTTATCAAGCGCGAACTGCTCTCGGCGATACGCGCCGTTGCGGACTTCGCGGAGAAACACAAGGGCGTACCGACGCTCGCGTATACGCATTTCCAGGCCGCGCAGCCGACGACGGTGGGCAAGCGCGCGACGCTCTGGCTCCAGGATCTGCTTATGGATCTCGAGCAGGTCGATTTCGCGCTCGCGAATATGAAGCTGCTCGGCTGCAAGGGCACGACAGGCACCTCCGCGAGCTTCCTCGAGCTTTTCGACGGCGACGCCGAAAAGGTAAAGGAGCTTGAAAAACGCATAGTCGCGAAGCTCGGCTTCGATTCCGCCTACGCCGTCAGCGGCCAGACCTACACGCGCAAGGCGGATTTCGCGCTGCTTTCGGTGCTTTCCGGCATCGCGCAGAGCGCGCATAAGTTCTCCAACGATATCCGCCTGCTCTCGCATCTCAAGGAAGCGGACGAGCCCTTCGAGCAGGGGCAGATCGGCTCCTCGGCGATGGCGTACAAGCGCAACCCGATGCGCAGCGAGCGTATCGCGTCCCTCGCGCGCTATTGCATCTGCGACCTTGCCAACCCCGCGATAACCGCGGCTTCGCAATGGCTCGAGCGCACGCTTGACGATTCCGCGAACCGCCGTCTCGCGATACCTGAGGCGTTCCTCTGCGTCGACGCGATACTCGCCCTCTACGTCAACGTTATATCCGGCTTGAAGATATATCCGAAAATGATGGAAAAGCACCTCAAAGAAGAACTGCCTTTCATGGCGACGGAGAATATCCTGATGTACTGCGTCGCTCACAAGGGAGGCGACAGGCAGCGGCTCCACGAAGCGATTCGCCGCCATTCCGTCGCGGCGGCGGAGCAGGTCAAGCTTTACGGCGGCGAAAACGATCTGCTCGAGCGTATTCTCGCGGACGACGCCTTCGGGCTGACGCGCGAAGAACTCGAAGGGCTGCTCGACGCCGGCGGCTTCACCGGCCTCGCGGAAAAGCAGACGGAGGAGTTTCTCGCCGGTCCCGTGAAGGCGGCGCTCGACGCGAACTCCGGCTTTGAAGCGGTGAAAGTCGAGATAAACGTCTGACGGAAAAACGCATAAAAAAACAACGGCTTGGGGCGACGCCTCAAGCCGTTTTCGTATGCTTTCCTTATCATTTGCTGCTGTTCGTGATGCCGCTGATGACGAGGTCGATCTGCTTGGAATACATATCGCGGACCGAGAGCCACGAGCGGTTGTTTTCAACGGATTCGAGAATGAAATCCCAGGTGTCCGAGAGCTCGATGAACGTGTATTTGTTCTCGTAATAGCGCGGCTTGCGCATGCGCAGGAACTGCTCGTAAGACCAGTTGTTAAGCTGACACTGCGCGTCGGTCGAGACGCTGTCGAGCTCCGGCGTCTGCTTGTAATAGTTGAATATCTCTATGAACGCTACCGCGGCGTCGACGTTCTTCGCGCCGGTCGGGATAGCGTGTCCCGAAAGGGCGTAATCCTGCCGCGGACCGAGCGAAAGACCCGTGTTCGTCGGCGCGGGGACGAAGTCGATGGTGCCGTTCAGGTTCATTTCCGCAAAGGGAGCGGACATCGAAAGCCAGTTGCCGTACCAGAGCATCGCGAGCTTGCCGGACGCGAAGTAGGGCAGCGCCTTCTCCTGCTGACACGTTACCTTCGCGACGTTGATCTGATTGTTCAGATAAGAGATGGCGTCGGTCACGGCGTCGTCGCCGACGGTGTTGACGTAGCTGTCGCCCGACTTGACGGAAAGCTGCGCGTCAAACAGCGCGAAGACCTGGCGCATCCAGGTGTGGTCGTAGCCGAAGCCGTATATCTGCACCGTGCCGTTGCTTCGCACCGTCAGTCTGCGGCAGATGTTGTCGAACTTATCGAGCGTCCATTCGCCCTTGTCGTAAAGCTCGACGGGGTCCTCGATGCCGTGCTCGGAGAAAATGGTTTTGTTATACCATACGAAGTAGTTTGAATTGAACTCCGGCGCTATGAGTATCCTGCCGTCATACGTTACCATATCGAGGTAGGGCTTGAGGTCGCTCCAGTTGCGGCAGTCCCAGTCGATGAGGTCGGTCAGGTCGGTGAAAACTCCCTGGCGCATGATTCCTGCGGTGTCGCCGTCGCGCACTTTATAGAGATCGGGGGCGTTTTCGGCAAGGACCATCGACTGGAGCTTCGTTCCGCACTCCGCGTAGGGAGCGGTAACGAACTTCACCTCGGGGCCGCCGTATTTGCGGAGGTAGCTTACCATATGTATCGAGTCCGGCGTTTCGGCGTCCCAGTGGCTGAGCAGGGAAACGGTGCGGTCGGACATATCGTACTGCGGGGTTATGAAGGGGGTGCCGTCCTTGTCGACGAGCGTAACTATTTCGCCGAGATCGATTTCGGTCGTGCCCGGCATGTAGGTCATATCGATCTCGCCGTTATCCGTTGAAGCGGGCGCGCCTCCGGAGGAGCCGCCGGAAACGGGCGTATGCGAGCACGCCGCGCAAGCGCACAATGCGCACAGCGCGACAAGCAGAGCCGCTATTCTTTTTCCGTTTCCGATAGACATTTTTGCCGCCTTCCGCGTGAATACCCGCGCAAAATAGTTCAATATATATTTTATACGCGAAGTGTATATAATTCTTGTCGATTCGTGACATTATTACCGTTGCGTGATATTTTTACGGTGAAATGTTTATTAAAAATAGTAATGAAATTGTGAGAAAAGGGGAGAGTTTGTTAAAGCAAATTAAAAATAATTAATATTTATTATTTATAAAAATAACTATTGTAAATCCGCTCCGGATTTGGTATAATCATACTATCAATATTATGGGATATTGTGAATAATTGTATCCGGCCGCAAGGCCGCGTGATACGGGGTGATATATTGAAAAACAAACTGTTCAGATTTCTGAATACCGACCTGCTGTTCCAGATAGCCGTTTTCGCGGCGATCTGCGTTGTCTGCTACGTCTTCAACGGCTTCGGGACGCAGTTCATCGTGGTGCTTTCGATAGCGCTTTTCGGGCTGCTCGTGCAGATCCTGCGCAAGTGGGTCGTTTCCCGCAACGTCGTATCGAAGCTGAAGAGTCTCGCCCGCGCGCTCGAGACCGCGGAGAGCGGTTCCGACTCCATGTTCCCGATGCCCATCGTCATCGTCGGCAAAACGGGGAACGTCGCGTGGTACAACGACCTGTTCTTCAATAACGTGCTCGGCGGAGCGGACGCCATAGATATGCCGTTCTCAAATATAACCGGCAGTCTGGACTACCGCTCCCTCGGCATAGACACCGGAGCCGGCGAATGCAGCTTTGAGGGCAGGTACTACATGGTTTACGCCGCGGGCAACAACAGCCGCAGCGAAAAGATGCGCGCCTACTACTTCTCCGACATAACCGAGCTGAAGGAGACCGCGATTGAATACGAGCTGAGCAGGCCCGCGGTTGCGCACATTTCCTTCGACAGTTACAACGAGCTTATGAAGAGCGTCAAGGACAGCGAAAAGACTATCCTTGCCGGCCGCATGGAGCTTATCGTGCACGAGGGACTTGAAAAGTTCGGCGGCGCGATGCTCAAGACCGCGCCCGACCATTACGTGCTCGTTTTCGAGCAGCGCCACATTCCGGAGATGAAGGAATCGAAGTTCGACCTGCTCGACAAGACCAGAGAGCTTTCCGGCGGCGAGAACTCGCTTTCCACCATCTCCATCGGCATCGGCTACGGCGGAGACGGCTTCGCCGCGTGCGACGAAATGGCGGTCGAAGCGCTCGATATGGCGCTCGGCAGAGGCGGCGACCAGGCCGCGCTGCGCAACGCGGACGGCTTTGAGTTCTACGGCGGCAAGTCCCGCGGCGTCGAGAAGCTGACTAAGGTCAAGACCCGCCTTATCGCCACCGAGATCCAGAGCGTCATCGCCGGCGCCGACAACTGTCTGATAATGGGGCATAAGCTTTCGGACTACGACGCAATCGGCTCCGCGATAGGAATGTACCGCGCCTGCATAAACACCGGCAGGCAGGCGCATATCGTCGTCGACAGGTCCTCCACCCTCGCGGGGGATATGATCGACGCGTATGATGAAAAGAGCGAATACAGGCATGTATTCGTTTCGCCCGATAAGGCGATGGATATGATGACGCACAACACGCTCCTTATCGTCGTCGACGTGCACCTTATAGAGCAGCTCGAGTCGAAGCGCATATACGAAGAGTGCGAAAAGGTAGTCGTCATCGACCATCACCGCAAGGGCGTCGATTATATCGACCGCGCGGCGGTGTTCTGCCACGAGCCGTTCGCCTCGTCCGCGAGCGAGATCGTGACCGAGCTGACGCAGTATATGAACAGCGTCCAGCTGACGAAGACGGACGCGGAGGCGCTGCTCACCGGCATAATGCTGGATACCAAGAAGTTCTCCGTCCGCACCGGCGTCCGCACCTTCGACGCCGCGGCGTATCTGAAAAAGTGCGGCGCCGACTCCTCGGAAGCGCAGAAATACTTCGCCAAGGATATGCGCGAATACAGATTCATGTATGAGGTCATTTCAAACGCCAAGGACTATAAGGGCTGCGCTATCGCCGTCTGCAAGGGCAAGCGCAACGCCGATAACAAGATCATGGCGATACAGGCGATCGACGAGCTTCTGAACTTCAACGAGTTCCGCGCCTCCTTCCTCGTCTACGAGGAAAGCTACGGAGTCAGCGTTTCCGCGCGCAGCATGGGCGCGATAAACGTCCAGGTCATAATGGAAAAGCTCGGCGGCGGCGGACATCACACGATGGCGGGCGCTCAGTTTGAGAACGCCACGGTCGAAGAGATCTGCGACCGGCTCTATCACGCCATCGACGAGTATATGAAAGAAAACAAATAAGCGACGAAAGGGAGATGCGTAATGAAGGTCATTCTCAAAAGCGACGTAAAGGGCTGCGGTAAAAGCGGCGAGCTTGTGAACGTAGCGGACGGATACGCGCGTAATTTCCTTATCCCGAAGGGGCTCGCTGTAGAAGCGAACGCGACGAATCTGAACGTCTATAACGAAAAGAAGGCCGCGGCGAAATACCGCGCCGACGAAGAGAAGAAGGAAGCGGAGCGCATCGCGTCGCTTCTCAACGGCGCGAAGCTCACCGTCAACATCAAAGCGTCCAAAAACGGCAAGCTGTTCGGCTCGCTGACCTCCAAGGAGGTCTCCGCTGCGATTTCCGAGCAGTTCGGCGTCGACGTCGACAAGCGCAAGATAGAGCTGCCCGTCGTCAAGGAAGTCGGCGAAACGGAAGCGAAGCTGAAGCTCTATCAGGGCATTTCCGCGGCGCTGAAAATAGACGTCGTCGGGCAGGAGTTCTGATTCCCGTAGAAAAAAGACCTAAAGACAGAGGGTGTTCAAGTGGCATATGAAGATATAAAGTTCCCGTACAGTCTTGAAGCGGAGCAGGCGGTGCTCGGCGCGATAGTCGTCGAACCCGACCTTATCAACGAGATCGCGCTTATTCTGCGTCCGGATTATTTCTATATCCAGGAGCACGCCGCGATCTATGAGATACTGCTCAAAATGAGCGATCTCAATCACCCGATAGACTTCGTTACGCTTCTCGAGGAGGTCAAGGCGGCGGGCGTCTACCCTGACGACGAGGAGGCGAAGGAATACCTCGTCAACCTCGCGCAGACCGTTCCGACGTCGCATAACGCCAAGAACTACGCGCAGATCGTAGCGGATGATTACTATCTTCGCTCGCTGATAATCGCGTCCCGCGCCAACATCGAGGACGCGACCGAGCGCGGCTCCGAGGTCCGCGAGGTCATGGACGCGGCCGAAAACCGTATCTACGGCATAATGAACGACCGCAACCGTATCCGCATGACTCATATCGGCGACGCGATGAACGCTTCGATAAAAAGCATGGAGGACCTTGCCAATCCCGAGAAGCGCGACGAGATAATGGGCGTTAAGACCGGATTCTCAAGCATCGATCACTACATAACCGGAATGCGTAAGTCCGATCTGATCTTCGTCGCCGGCCGCCCCGGCTTCGGCAAAACCTCGCTGGCGCTCAATATCGCGACCAACGTCGCCAAAACCGGAAAAGGCGTCGCTTACTTCTCGCTCGAAATGTCGGCGGAGCAGCTCGCGACGAGAGTGCTCGCCAGCGAGTCGATGATCGACAGCCGGAAAATCATGCGCGGCGAGCTCGATGACGACGACTGGGTGAAGCTCGCGCAGACCTACAATTCGCTTTCAAGAGCGCCGATATACTTTGACGATGCGTCGAACATAACGATAACCGAGATGAAGGCGAAGCTTCGCAGACTTATGAATAAGAATATCAAGCTCGTGATAATCGACTACCTGCAGCTGATGTCGACCGGCAAGCGCAGCGACAACCGCGCCAACGAGGTCCAGGAGCTGACGCGTAATATGAAGACGATGGCGGGCGAGCTCGGAGTCGCGGTCATGTGCTGCGCGCAGCTCAACCGCGAAGCCGCGAAGCGTTCGATGAGCACCAAGGGCGAAACAAGGCCGGTGCTTTCCGACCTGCGTGAATCCGGCTCCGTCGAGCAGGACGCCGATATGGTAATGCTGCTTTACAAAAAAGACGATTACGCCGACGACTCCGAAGACAAGGACACCGTCGAATGCATCGTCGCAAAGAACAGACACGGCGAAACGGGCATAGGCAAGCTGCGCTGGATAGGCAAGTATACGCGCTTCCTGTCGATCGACACGCAAAGGTAACGAAATGAAAGAACAAGTCCTCGAAAAAGTCAGAGCGTACGTCACCGGAACGCGAATGATCGAGTCCGGGGACCGTGTCCTGCTCGCGCTTTCCGGCGGAGCCGACTCCGTCGCGATGGCGCATATACTGATGACGCTTTCGGGGGAGATGGGATTTTCCGTCTGCGCCGCGCATCTCAACCATTGCCTGCGCGGCGAGGAGTCGGATTACGACGAGCTTTTCGTCCGCAACTTCTGCAGCGTAAGAGGGCTTGAACTTATGTCGGAACGCTGCGACGTCGCGCGGCTCGCCGCGGCTTCAAAGCAGGGGATAGAGGAGTGCGCCCGTTCCGCGCGCTACGATTTTCTCTTCCGCGCCGCCGCGGAAATGAACGCCGACAAGATCGCGACCGCTCACACGCTTTCGGACAACGCTGAAACGCTGATTTTCAATATCGTCCGCGGCAGCGGCTCGAAGGGGCTTTGCGGCATACCCGAAACGCGCGGGAAGCTTATCCGCCCGCTTTTGAAGCTCACCCGCGATGAGACGGAGGGCTACGACAGGGAAGCGGGCCTGCCTTACGTTACCGACAGCACGAACGAGGATACCGAATACACCCGCAATTATATAAGAAAAGAGATAATCCCGCGCCTTACGGAGCTCAACCCCGCGTTTCTCGCGTCGGTGGAGCGTCTGACGAGCGCCGTCAAGGAGGATAACGCCTTCCTCGAAAGAGAGGCGGACCGCCTGCTCGCGCTTTCCGGCGGGAGCGACCTGCGCCTTCTTCGCGAAGCGGGAGCGCCGGTGCTGAAGCGCGCGCTCGCGCGGCTCTATTCCGATTTCACGGGCAAGCGGCTCGACGCGAAAAACCTCAACGCCTTCTGCGACTTCGTGCTCGCGGAAGGGGACGGAAGGACACAGCTTCCCGGCGCCTTCGCGGTGAAGTACGCCGGTACCCTCACCCTAACCGACTCCGCGGAGCGAAAACAGCCGAAACGCTTCTATTTCCCCGCCGAAAGAGTCAATATCCTGCCGGACGGCAGAAAGGTTACAATAAGCGAAATTGCGAATTATAACCCGGGTGACAAATGCATAATCGACGCATCGCGCATCGTCGGCGGACTGCGGCTTCGCCTGCGTGTGCCCATGGACGAGATGCGGCTTCCGAAGCGCCCGACAAAGACGCTGAAGAAGTGGTTTTCGGAGAAAAAAGTGCCCGTTGAAGCGCGCGACCGGGCCGTCGTTCTCTGCGACGACAAGGGCATCGTGTGGGTCGAGTGGCTCGGAGCGGCGGAACGCGCCGCGGTGAGCGGCTTTACCGGCAGGGTACTGAAAATAGAAATCAAAACAGAGGAGTAATCAAAATGGAAAACGTAAAAGTGCTTATTTCCGAAGAAGAACTGAGCAGGAAAGTCGATGAGCTCGGCGCCCGGATATCCCGCGACTACGCCGGAAAGAACATACTGCTGATAGGCGTTCTCAAGGGCGCGGCTGTGTTTATGTCCGATCTGATGCGCAGAATCGACGTTCCCGTTGAAATAGATTTCATGGTTGTTTCATCGTACGGATCCGGCACGAAGTCCGCCGGCAACATAAAGATCCTGAAGGACACCGACGTTTCCGTCGAGGGCAGAGACGTGCTCATCGCCGAGGATATCCTCGATACCGGAATCACGCTCTACAACCTCAAGGAACTCCTCCTCAAGCGCGGCGCGAAGAGCTTGAAAATATGCACTATTCTCAACAAGCAGGAGCGCCGTCAGAGCCCTATTACCGCGGATTACGTCGGCTTTGAAATACCAGACGAATTCGTCGTCGGCTACGGGCTCGACTACGACCAGAAATACCGCAATCTTCCTTACGTGGGGATCCTTGATCCGAGCGTATATGCGGACTGATACGGAGAATAACATTACCAAGGAGAAAATACTATGAGAGTATCAAGAGGCGGCATTGTACTGCTGCTGCTCATCGTCGGAATACTGCTCGCGTCGCTGCTGCTTTCGCAGAGCGGCTCGTCCGATAACAGAACGTATTCCGAAATCATCGACCTTTTCAAAGAAGGGAAGGTCGAGAGCTATTCGCTGAATATAAGCAACGGCAAGCTGGTATTCTTAACGAAGGGCTCGAAGACGGAGGAGACGTTTTCGCTCCCGAGCGCGTCGCTGTTCATTGACGACGTTCACGACATAGTCGCGGAGCAGCACGAGAACGGCACGATAAAGGATTACGACTACACAAAGTCTTCCGACTGGGCGGGTTATCTCGTTTATATTCCTTACGTGCTGATGTTCGGGCTCATCATATTCTTCATGTTCCGCACGATGAGCAACGCCAACCGCAGCGAGAACCGCGCCATGTCCTTCGGCAAGATGAAGGTGCGCATGGCGAATAACGAGAAGAACAAAAAGACCTTCGACGACGTCGCCGGAGCGGACGAGGAAAAGGAAGAACTCGCGGAGATCGTCGACTACCTCAAGAATCCCGCGAAGTATATGGAAATCGGCGCCCGCATACCCAAGGGCATACTGCTCGTCGGCCCTCCCGGCACCGGCAAAACCCTTCTCGCAAAGGCGACCGCGGGCGAAGCGGGAGTCCCGTTCTTCTTCATTTCCGGCTCCGATTTCGTCGAGCTGTTCGTCGGCGTCGGCGCGTCGAGAGTCCGCGACCTGTTCGATCAGGCGAAGAAGAGCGCGCCGTCGATAGTTTTCGTCGATGAGATCGACGCCGTCGGCAGACAGCGCGGCGCCGGCCTCGGCGGCGGCCACGACGAGAAGGAGCAGACGCTCAACCAGCTCCTCGTCGAAATGGACGGTTTCTCCGAGAACGAAGGCGTTATCATAATGGCGGCCACCAACCGCCCCGACATACTCGATCCGGCTCTGCTTCGTCCGGGCCGTTTCGACAGACAGGTCTACGTCAGCACGCCCGATATCAAGGGGCGCGAAGGCATCCTTAAGGTCCACGCGCGCAACAAGAAGTTCGAGCCGGACGTCGATCTGAAAACCGTCGCGAAGACGACCGTCGGCTTCACCGGAGCGGACCTCGAAAACCTCCTCAACGAGTCGGCGCTGCTCGCGGCGCGCGATAACCGCAAGGTCATTTCCAAGGCGGATATTGAAAACGCCGTAATGAAGGTCATCGCGGGTCCCGAAAAGAAATCCCGCGTCGTTTCCGAAAACGCCAAGCGCCTGACGGCGTATCACGAGGCGGGCCACGCCATCGTTTCGCGCTTCCTGCCGAGCTGCGACCCGGTGCATCAGATATCCATTATGCCCAGAGGCATGATGGGCGGATTCACGCGCTATCTGCCTAAAGAAGACAAGAGCTACGTTTCCAAGACCGAGATGCGCGAGGAGATATCCTCTCTCCTCGGCGGCAGAGTCGCGGAAGCGATCGCGCTCGGCGATATTTCCACCGGCGCGTCAAACGACCTTGAACGCGCCACCCGCATCGCGCGCAACATGGTCACCAAATACGGCATGAGCGAAGCGCTCGGCCCCGTGAACTTCGGCAGCGAGCACGACGAGGTATTCCTCGGCAGAGATCTGACCACCTCCAAGGTCTTCTCCGAAACCACCGCCGCCAGAATCGACGAGGAAGTCGAAAAGATCATCGGCGCCGCGTACAAGAAGGCGGAGGAGATTATCAACGCCAACCGCGAAAAGCTCGACGCCGTCGCGAATCTCCTGCTCGAGAAAGAAACGATCGATTCCGCGGAATTCAACGCCGTGTTCGCGTAACTGCGCCTGAAAGGTTGGGTAAGCATTTGAAAAGAACTCTTGAACGCGTTTTCGCCCTGCTTGTCGCGCTGGTGATATTCTCCGGCACGACTGTTTCGGCGTCCGTGCTTAATCTTATCGTCGACGACCGCGACTCGATGGTCGCGGCGATAGACGCGGGATTGAACGACGCGTTCAACGCCGGCGAGAGCGAGGTAAACGTGACCGTTTCCGGCGGGTTCGTTTCGCAGTTCAAAGAGGCGGAGGGGAAGTTCACTCCCGAAGAGGAGTATTTCATGTCCACCGCCCCGATACTTAAGTATAAATACACCGCCGGCAACGACTATATCGGTCTGAAGATGGGGCAGGTGCGCTCCGAGGTCAGTTTTACCTACGACGCGCACACCTCCGTCCTCGACACCTTCAGCGTGACCTACCGCGTCAGCAAATGGCACGAAACGCCGAGGGAGACTGAGTTCGTCGAAAACTTCGCCCGCGAGAACATCGCCGCGATACTCGGAGAGGCGCAGACGGAGTATGAAAAAGCGAAGAATATCCACGACTGGATAATCCTCAACTACGACTACGCTTACAGCGACACCTACAACGCCAAGTCGCATTCCGCTTACGGAATGCTGACTAACGGCAGGGGAGTCTGCTCGGCGTATACGCTCCTGTTCGATGTGCTCTGCCGCACCGCCGGACTGCAGACGCGCATCGTCTTTTCCGAAAAGACATACGCCGTCACCGGCAGCACCTTCAATATCCATTGCTGGAACATGGTCTGCATCGACGGAGTGTGGTATCACGTCGACGTGACATGGGACGATCAGCCGCACCTCGGCAACGGCGTCGTTTACAACTACTTCCTGAAGAGCAGCGACTACTTCATGAGATACAATCACATATGGGACGACCGCGAGGACGGCTTCGGCACGCCGTACCCGGAGGCGAAGAAAAACAACGGCGCCGCTCCCGGCGGCTCCGGCAGCGATAACATCACCCGTCCCATAGAGGGCGAAAAGCCGAAGGTCGTCGAGCGCGTCATCGGGCTCGAATCGAGCGTTCCGGAGCCGATAGAGCTGCCGGACGAAAACTCCTCCGTGCCCGCGCCGATCGCGAGCAGCGATAACTCCGGCGAGTCCGGAAGCGACGGTTCGTTCCTTTCATCGCCGATTATCTACGTTCTCGCGGGAGCGGTCTTTGCCGCCGCCGTCGCGGTGGTCGCGATCATCGTCGCGAAGCACTCCGGGCGCTCCAAGCAGCCGCCGGAGGAAAGCGGCGGGCAGCCGAAGAACGAGAAGATATACGATTCCTACGATTCTTACGATGGGTTTGATAGCTGATGCGGACTTACGATCCCGAATATGAGAATAAGGTCAGGGAGTTCAACGCCGGCGCGGGCCGCAAAGCGTACATACGCACCTACGGCTGCCAGCAGAACGTCAGCGACTCCGAGAAGATAGCCGCCCTCGCCGAGAATATGGGCTACGAGCTTTGCGACTCGCCGGAGAGCGCTTCGCTTGTGGTGTTCAACACCTGCGCCGTGCGCCATTCCGCCGAGCAGAAGATACTCGGCAACGTCGGTCAGCTCCACGCCCTGAAGGAAAAGAACCCCTCGATGATAACCGTGCTCTGCGGCTGCATGACGCAGCAGGAGCATGTTGTTGAAGACATAAAAAAGCGCTATTCATTTATAGACATAGTCATCGGCACCTCCGCTGTCCACGAGCTGCCGAGACTGATTTTTTCGCGCCTTACCGGCGGCAGGAAGATACGCACGCTTTACGATGAATCGGGCGAGATCGTCGAAGGCATCGGCAACGTCCGCAACGAAGCGTTCCGCGCCTTCGTGCCGATAATGTACGGCTGCAACAACTTCTGCACCTACTGCATCGTGCCGTACGTGCGCGGCAGGGAACGCAGCAGACGCTCCGGAGACGTGCTCGCCGAAGTGAAGTCGCTCGTCGCGTCCGGCTGCCGCGAGGTAACGCTGCTCGGGCAGAACGTAAACTCCTACCGCGAGCCGGAGAAGGGGACGGGCTTCCCGCAGCTCCTGCGCGACGTCGCCGCGCTCGAAGGCGATTTCAAGATACGTTTCATGACGTCGCACCCGAAGGACGCGTCGGACGAGCTTATCGACGTAATCGCGTCCTGCGACAAACTCGCAAAACACATACACCTGCCGGTGCAGTCCGGCTCGGACCGCATCCTAAAGGCGATGAACAGAAAATACACCCGCGGCGATTACCTTTCGCTCGTCAAACGGGCGAGGGAGCGCATAGACGGGCTTTGCATAACCTCCGACATGATCGTCGGATTCCCGGGTGAAACGGAAGCGGATTTCGAGGATACGCTTTCGCTCGTCGACGAGATTGGCTACGATTCGCTTTTTACCTTCCTTTATTCGATAAGGGAGGGCACGCCCGCGGCGAAAATGCCGGACCAGGTCCCGCGCGACGTGAAGCAAAAGCGCTTCGACGCGCTGCTCGAGTTGCAGACGCGCAAGGGCTTCGAGCGCAACGCCGCGATGAAGGGGCTCGAGTTCACCGTGCTCGTCGACGAAGTGAAGGGCGACGCGGAAGGCGGCGTGAAGCTGCTTTCCTCCCGCACCGACGGGAACAAGATCGTGGAGTTCGCCGGACCGGCGGAGCTTTACGGGAACTACGCGAGAGTACGCATTACAGAGCCGATGAGCTGGCTCCTGAAAGGAGAGCTCGTCGACTGACCGCACGCGCGGAATAAAACGGAAACGGAAGCGTGAAAATGGCAAGATCACCGATGATCCTTCAATATCTGGCAGTCAAGGAACAGCACCCGGACCATATCCTTTTCTTCCGTCTGGGCGACTTTTACGAGATGTTTTTCGATGACGCGAAGCTCGCGTCCGAGGTGCTCGATCTCGTGCTGACCGGCAGAGACTGCGGCGACGGGGAGAGGGCGCCGATGTGCGGCGTGCCTTACCACGCCTGCGATTCGTATATCGCGAAACTGATAGCGAAGGGCTACAAGGTCGCCATCTGCGAGCAGATGGAGGATCCGGCGACGACGAAAGGCATCGTGCGCCGCGAGGTAATACGCATCGTAACGCCCGGCACCGTGATGAGCGCCGACTCGCTTGAGGAGGGCAAAAACAACTACATCGCCTCCGTCCATTGTACTGACGACGGACTCGGAATGTGCTTCGCCGATATAACCACGGGCACGCTCTGCTGCCTGACGGACGGCTCCGAGAAGCGCACCGAGAAGATAATCAACGAGCTGGGGCGCTTTTCGCCGAGCGAGGTCATTCTTTCCGCGGCGACGAAGCCGATAAAGGAAGTTACCGACTTCCTCGACAGACGCTCCGGCACCGTCATAACCTACGGCACCGGCGACACGAATATCGACAGTTGCATCAGGATAGTCGAAGACCACTTTCACAAGAGCGTTCTGGCGCTCGGCATAAGCGGTACTCCGGCGGTGATAATCGCGCTCGGCAGCCTGCTCGACTACCTTTACGCGACGCAGATGACCGCGATCGCAAACATAACAGACATAACTTTCGTCAGCGAAGACGACTATATGCTTCTCGACGTCAGCACCCGCCGCAACCTCGAGCTTTGCGAGACCATGCGCACGGGTGAAAAGAAGGGCTCGCTGCTCCACGTGCTCGACCGCACGAAGACCCCGATGGGCAAGCGTATGCTGCGCGGCTCGCTTGAAAAACCGCTGATGAAGCCGGAGCATATCCGCATGCGCCTGAACGCCGTCGAAGCGCTCCTCGCCGACAATATCGGACTGAACGCCCTGCGCGAAACGATGTCTTCCGTCCGCGACATAGAGCGCCTTTCCGCGCGCATCGCGTACAAGACCGCGGGCGCGAAGGAGCTCCGCGCGCTCTGCATTTCGCTTATGCCGCTGCCGGATATCAAAACGCTGCTCGGCGGCTTCACCGACCCGCTGCTCGAATCCCTGAACGAGTGCACAGACGCGCTCGAGGACGTTTGCTCCGATATCGACGGGATAATCGTCGACGATCCGCCCGTATCCGTCCGCGAGGGCGGCATGGTGCGCGACGGCGTCGACTCCGAACTCGACGAACTGCGCGGACTGATGAAAAACCTGCGCGGCGTCCTCGCCTCGATAGAGGAGCGCGAACGCGCCGCTACCGGCATAAAGAATCTCAAGGTCAAGTATAACAAGGTCTTCGGCTACTTTATCGACGTTACGAACATGTATAAGAACATGGTGCCGGAGCATTATATCCGCAAGCAGACGCTCGTCGGCGGCGAGCGCTACGTCACCGAGGAACTCCGCGAGCTCGACGTCAAGATCGCCACCGCTGACGACCGCATAAGCGAGATCGAATACGGCATCTTCACGAAGCTCATCGACAGGGTAGGGGCGCAGCTTTCGCGCATTCAGGCGACCGCGTCCGCCGTCGCCATGCTCGATATGCTTTGTTCCTTCGCCGCCGTTTCTTCATCGAACAGATACGTCAAGCCGGAGATCGTTTCCGAGGGCGTCACCGAGATAACCGACGGCAGACACCCCGTCGTCGAAAATATGCTGCCGGACGGACTTTTCGTCCCGAACGACACGAAACTCGACCTCGATTCGAACATGATCGCGATAATCACCGGCCCGAACATGGCGGGCAAATCGACCTTCATGCGCCAGGTCGCGCTGATAACGATTATGGCGCAGATCGGCTGCTTCGTTCCCGCGTCTAAGGCGAAAATCGGCATCGCAGACAAGGTCTTCACCCGCGTCGGCGCGTCGGACGATCTCTCGATGGGGCAGTCGACGTTCATGGTGGAAATGAGCGAGGTCGCGTACATACTCAAAAACGCCACGCAGCGCAGTCTCGTCATCTTCGACGAAATCGGCAGAGGCACGTCCACTTTCGACGGAATGAGCATCGCGAGGGCGGTCATAGATTACGTAGCGGGCGTTACGAAGTGCCGCACGCTCTTCGCGACGCATTACCACGAAATCACCGATCTTGAAGCGGAAATGCCCTGCGTCAAGAACTACAATATCACCGTGAAAAAGCGCGATAAGCTCGTCTTTCTGCGCAAGATCGTCCGCGGCAGAGCGGACGACAGCTACGGCATCGAGGTAGCTGACCTCGCCGGAGTGCCGAAGGAGGTAACCGACCGCGCGCGTCAGATCCTCAAGGGGCTCGAAGCCAACGGCGGCTACACGCCCGCGGCTGTCGCGCCGCAGGAGGACGCCGTAAGCGGCAAAGGCGCGGAGCTTATCGGGAAACTGCGCCGCGTGCAGGCGGATACGCTTTCGCCCATCGAGGCGCTGAACCTGCTTTACGAGCTTTCCGCGGAGGCAAAGGAGGCGGAGAAAGAATGATAAAAGTTCTCCCGAAAAACGTATCCGAGCTTATTGCCGCCGGAGAGGTTGTCGAAAGACCCGTCTCCGTCGTCAAGGAACTCGTTGAAAACAGCATCGACGCCGGCGCCGCGGATATAACCGTGGAGATAAAGGACGGCGGCATTACCTATATCCGCGTCAGCGATAACGGCTGCGGCATTCCCGCGGACGAAGTGCCGACCGCGTTCCTGCGCCACGCGACCAGCAAGCTGCAGAACGCCGACCAGCTCAACGCCATAGAGACCATGGGCTTCAGAGGCGAGGCGCTCGCGGCAATCTGCGCCGTTTCGCGCACCGAGATGATAACGAAATGCGCTTCCGACGAGATAGGCACCTGCGTGAAATACGTCGCCGGCGACCTTGACTCCTGCGAGGAGGCGGGCTGCCCGACGGGCACGACGGTCGTCGTCCGCGACCTGTTCTTCTCCACGCCCGCGCGAATGAAGTTTTTGAAAAAAGACGCTTCCGAAGCGGCGGCGGTCGCTTCGTTCATGGACAGGATTGCCCTCGCGAATACCGGCGTCGCCTTCAAGTTTATTAAAAACGGCAAGGAAGAACTCCGCACGCCCGGCGACGGACGGCTCGAATCGGCTATCGACGCGGTTTTCGGCAGGAAGTTCGCGGAAACGCTGACTCCGGTCGACGGTAACAGCTGGGGCATAGGCGTCAGCGGCTTCACCTCGCAGCCCGCGTATCCGAAGGCGAACCGCAATATGCAGATATTCTTCGTCAACGGGCGTCTTGTACGTTCGAGAACGTTTACCGCCGCGCTTGACGCTTCTTACGCGAACCTCGTTCCGTCCGGCAAATTCGCCGCCTGCGTGCTCAACGTCACAGTGAATCCCGCGCTCGTCGACGTCAACGTCCACCCCGCGAAGCTGGAGGTGCGTTTCACGGACGACCACGCGGTTTTCGACGCCGTTTACCACGCTGTCAAGAGCGCCCTGCAGGGCAAACGCGACCGGATTGGCATCGTTCCGTCTAAGGTCGTACCGGTCGAGGAGTTGAAAGTCGAGATGCTCAACGCCACTCCGGCGAAGAGCATTTTCGCCGCGCCCGTCGAGAAACCCGCGCCCGCGGAGCAGACGGTGATCCCCGAAACCGACGTGCGCATCAGCGTTCCGAAGGTGCCCGCCTTTGTTGCGAAGCCGCAACCGGCGGCGAAACCCGCCGCGGTCAAGCCGGAAGCGCCCGCCGAAGTGCCGTTTTTCGAGCAGTCCGGGCCGAAAACCGAAAAAAACGTTCCGGTGCGACAGGAAGCGACAAAAACCGACACGGTTCACGGCTATAATTACATCGGTGAGGTTTTCAGGACATACCTGATTTTCGAAAACGAGGCGGGGGTGCTGTTCGTCGATAAACACGCCGCGCACGAGCGCATCATATTCAACCGGCTTAAAAGCAAGTTCAACCCGGATTCCGACGCGCAGCTGCTGCTGTCGCCGGTAACCGTATCGCTTGAAAAGCGCGACGCGCAGGTGATACTCGATTACGCCGAAACGCTTTCGCAGCTCGGCTTTGAGGTCGACGATTTCGGCGGCGGGCAGATAATCGTCAGAAGCGTTCCGGTGAAACTGAACGACGACGACGTCGCGTCACTGCTTCAGATAATGGCGGACAAGCTCCCGAAGGGCGGTAAGCGCAGCGTCAGCGAGGCGTTTTACGACGATATCCTCCATTCCGTCGCCTGCAAGGCCGCCGTCAAGGCCGGCAAGCGCAGCAGCGAGGAAGACGCCGAAGACATCCTCCGCATGCTCGACGATGACCCGGACGCCCGCTTCTGTCCGCACGGACGCCCCGTTTGCTTTGAAATAAAGCGCGGCGACCTTGATAAGCAGTTCCTCCGCGCCTGATATGGATATGGAAAAGAAACCCGAGCTTATAGTTATCTGCGGGCCGACCGCGGCGGGCAAGACCGCCGTCGCCGTCGAAACGGCGAAGCGCGTCGGCGGCGTGATTATCTCCGCCGATTCGATGCAGATATACAAAGAGCTTTCCATAGGCACGGCGAAGCCGACGAAAGAAGAACTTGACGGCGTAGACTGCCGCCTTATCGACTTTGTCGAGCCGGACGGGGAATACAACGTCTTCAGATTCAAACAGGACGCCGAAAGGGAGATCGCCGACGTCGTTTCGGCGGGGAAGGTGCCAATCCTCTGCGGCGGCACCGGCCTCTATATCGACCTGCTGACGTCCAACACGGAGCTTTCCGCGGAAAGCAACGACGAAGCCGTCCGTTCCGAACTGAAAAAGCAGGCGGAAGAACTTGGCGCCGCTGAAATGCATCGTAAACTCGAAGAGGTTGACAAAGCTTCTGCCGAAAGGATCCACCCGAATGACGTCAAGCGCGTGATACGCGCTCTTGAGATATACCGCGTTACCGGCAAGACCCAGAGCGAATGGGACGCCGGTTCCGTCCGCGAAAGCAATTATTCGCTCTTCCGCGCGCTCGTTTCCTGCCGCGACAGAGCGAAGCTGTACGAGCGTATCGACCGCAGAGTCGACGCGATGCTCGAAGCGGGACTGCTCGACGAGGCGAAGCGCGTTTATGAAAATTACGACGCGGAAAAGATATCCGCAATCGGCTATCCTGAGCTCTTCGCGTATTTCCGCGGGGAGTGCGGGCTCGACGAGGCGGTCGCGCGCATAAAACAGTACAGCCGCAACTACGCGAAGCGCCAGCTTACCTGGTTCCGCCGCGGCGAATACGAGGCGGAATACTTCACGGACGAGCGCTCCGTCGCGGAAATCGCGGCGAATATCGCCGATTTGTTTTCTGACTTCGCGAAGAAATAGAAATACAACAAAAACAGAATAAAGCGAAAGGAGTCACCCATGCCCGGTTCACAAAACTTGCAGGATATTTTTCTCAACGCTTGCAGAAAAGAGAACGCGCAGGTAACCGTGTTCCTGAAAAACGGATTCCAGTTCAACGGTGTCGTCAAGGCGTTTGACAGTTTCACCGTTCTGCTGCTTTCCGGCGGCAAACAGATGATGGTATACAAACACGCCATCTCTACCGTCGTACCGGCGGAGCGCGTCGCCATGGAACACGTCGAGGAAAAAGCGGTTTGACCGCAGAGGGTGAAGAGAGTTGAAGAAGAATCCCGGAAGGTTCATATCCGTAGCCGTGTCCGTGCTGCTGATAGCATACGTCGCCTATAACATCTTCAATCTCGTCTACGACCCCGTGAAAACGGAGCAGGCGAGGAGGGTCAGGGTGGACGACAGCATCACGGTCGCGGGCGTTGCCCTGCGCTCCGAAGTGCTCGTGGAGACGTCCCCGACCGGCATCGTCGACTATCTCGTAAGCGACGGAGACCGCGTCGCCAGGGGCGAGTGCATCGCGAACGTCTATACCTCCGCCCGCGGCGCCGACGTCGAGGAACGCCTGCGCGAAACGGAAGCGGAGATCGCCAGACTCGAAGCGGCTTTGGGCGCTCAGGGGTCCGGAGTCGACGCCTACTCGATAGAAACGGGCATACGCAACGGCCTCGCGGAGCTCGCGGACGCCTGCCGCGAAGGCAAGCTTCGCAACGCGGACGCGGTCATGGACGAAGTGCTCACCGGCTTCAATATGCGCCAGGTGGTGCAGGGCAACGTAGAAGGATTCACGACGCGCCTCGAGGCGCTGAAAGAGGAATACGCCTCGCTGAAAAGCTCCCGTGTCGGAGAGTACGATTCCGTGTATTCAAAGGATTCCGGGTATTTCGTGAGCTATACCGATTCATTTGAGGAGCTTGTCGATTACGACAGAATAACCGAGCTTACTCCGGCTGAGATTTCCGACCTTTGCGAAAGAACGCCGGAGGTTTCGTCGCGCTCAAACGTCGGAAAGCTCATCGACGAATACGAGTGGTATTACGTCGCGCCGATTTCCGAAAGCGACGCCGCCCGTCTGAGTGTTAACCAAACGCTGCCGGTCCGTTTTTCGTCCTCGCTCGCTTACGACGTGTATTTCACCGTCGAGAAGCTCGAAACGGACGAAGACGGCAACTGCGCGGTGATTTTCTCATGCAATAATATCAATAACGAACTTGCCTGTATGCGCGCCGACAGGGCGATAATACGGCTTAACAGCTATTCCGGAGTCCGCGTTAACTCCGACGCGCTCCGCGTCGTCGACGGGGAGCAGGGGGTTTATATCGCGCGCGGTCAGAAGGTCGCGTTCCGCAAGGTCGACCCGATTTACACCGGCGACGGCTACATAATTTCGAGGATAAACAAAGAGGACGCGTCCATGCTCCAGCTTTACGACGACATCATCATCGGCGGCAAGGACATGTACGCGGGCAAGCTCATATGACGCGGGAGGCAAAATGAACATTTCCGAAAACATCGCCGCAGTCAGGGCGAACATAGCCGCGTCCGCGCTTCGCGCCGGCAGAAAGCCGGAGGAGATCACGCTCGCCGCGGTCACGAAGTTTCAGAGCGCGGAGCGCGTTAACGAAGCGATTGCCGCCGGAGTGCGCGTCATAGCGGAAAACAGAGCGCAGGAGCTCGCGGAAAAGTATCCGCTCATCGACAAGCCGGACGGTCTGCGGATACATTTCATCGGGCATCTGCAGAAGAACAAGATCAAATACATCATCGACAAGGTCGATATGGTGCAGAGCGTCGACTCGTACGAGCTCGCTCAGGCGCTTTCCGCCGCCTGCGAAAAGCACGGCAGGGAGCTCGACGTGCTCGTGCAGGTCAATATCGGTAACGAACCGCAGAAGTCCGGTTTTGCCGTCGGAGATGCCGTCGGGGCCGCGCTTGAAATCGCTTCGGTCCCGCACCTCCGCCTGCGCGGATTGATGGCGATACTGCCGCAAGGGGTCGAAAAAGCGGAAGCGGCAAAACTTTTTTCCGAAATGTGTAAACTGTTTCTTGACATACGAGCAAAAATAGAGGATAATAAATATATAGATATTGTATCTATGGGTATGACCGACGACTATATGTGGGCGGTCGAGAACGGTTCCACCCTCGTCAGGGTGGGCAGAGCCATATTCGGAGAAAGAAATTAAAAATATAAAAGGAGAGCGGAAAATGGGAATCGGAGACAAGATTAAAAACCTGTTCACCTATAACGACGAGGACGACGAAATAGAAACCGTCGTTCCCGGCAGGGATGAGGAGCCGGCAGGCCGGTCGTTGACTGAGGTGCCTAAGAGCAACCGCGTCGTCAATATTCACGCGACGACGCAGCTTCAGGTCGTGCTCGTGAAGCCGGAAGTGTTCGAGGATGCCGGCGCCATCGCCGACCACCTCAACGAGAAGCGCACCGTCGTGCTCAATCTCGAAAACACCGGCAAGGAGATTTCTCGCAGACTTATTGACTTTTTGAGCGGCGTAGCGTACGCCAACGGCGGCAAGATACAGCGCGTCGCGCACAGCACTTACCTCATAACCCCGTACAACGTCGGGATAATGGGCGACCTGCTTGACGAACTGGAAAACAACGGATTGTTCTGATCCGCATAAGAGAAAAATAAACGTGTAGGGGGCTGTAAATGATTTATCCGAAAGATATCAAATCCAAGCAGTTTTCAAAGGGTTTCAGCGGCTACAAAATGGAAGAGGTCGACGTCTTCCTCGACGAAGTCGCGAGGGACTATGAAAAGATGCTTACCGACAACGCCGAACTGATCAAGAAGATTGAAGTAGTCGTTGCCAAACTCGAGGAATACCGCAGCAACGAAGAATCCCTTTCAAACGCCCTGCTCAACGCGCAGAAGATCAACGAGCAGGTCATCAGAGAAGGCAAAAACAAGGCCGACCTCATCATAAGAGAAGCGACCTTCAAGGCGGAGCGCCTTGTCAAGAACGCCCAGAAGGACGTCGAGCAGGAGCAGGAGACTCTGAACGTACTGCGCAAGGAAGTATCCGATTTCCGCGCCAGACTTTTTGCCATTTACCGCAGCCATCTCGATATGATAGATTCTCTCCCCTCGATAGAGGAGAAGAAGCCGGAGCAGCCGGAGGAACAGCCCGAGCAGCCCGAAACGCCCGCGGAAACGGCTGAAACCGCCGATGCGCCCGCCGCGCCCGAAGCGCCCGCGGAAGAAG
>JAFZXI010000112.1 GCA_017616855.1 Clostridia bacterium
CGTTTCTTTATCGCCATCGGGATTGCGACGGATGCAGCGCCGGCCGCCGCGGCACCGAGCGCGATAAGGATTATCGGTATGAGATTATTTCCGCCGCTTTCGCGCGGGGCGCTGCCGGTTTCTTCGGCCTCGGACGAGGCATCGTCAACGGCGTCGGGACGCGGTACCACGCCCGTCGGAGTTCCGTTCGTGAGCGTGAAGTCCCCGAGCTTGTTCGTCGTGAAGATAAGATAGCGCACGCTGCCGTCCTGATCGACGGTGCAGTTTACTTCACGGTAGCCCTCGCCTTCCGCAAGGTAAAGCTTGTAGTTTTCGGGTTTATCGCCCTCAGGAAGCTGCAGCAGCACGTCGCAGGTGAAGGGCAGCTCGTAATCGCCCGAGAAGTTGAAATCCCTGCAATAATCGCCGCCGCTGACCTGTATCGGACCGCCGGTTATGTAGCTGAAGCCGTGTCCCTTTCCCTTGAGTTCTTCTTTGAGCGCGCCGATATCCGCGGCGGTCATCGAATCGAGTTTGTTGCGCTCGGTCTGCGAGAGGTACCGCTTGACGACCTGCACGGTGAAGAGGCGGTCGCCGTCGACGCGCATGCTAAGAAGGTGTATCATTTCATAGCCCTCGTCGGCGAATCTGCGGACGGTCTCCTCGTCGGAGACGACCTCGCCTTCGTAAAAGTCGGTCTGAGTCGGCTCGCCTTCGTTGTCCGGCGCCTGACCGGAGCCGCCGTTATCGCCGGAATTATCGCCTCCGCCGTTGCCGCCGGAGTTGCCGCCGCCGTTGTTTCCTCCGTTACCGCCGGAATTGCCGCCACCGTTTCCGCCGGAGTTGCCGCCGCTGCCGGAGCCGCTTATGGTGCCGCCGCCGAGAACCTTATAGAACTGCTCTCTCGTGCTCGCGCCGTATTTTGCCATCGCCTGATACGGCGTCACGTTCGTTCCGAAGCGCGAGGCGTTATAGGTATAATATTCGTGGCGTCCCCAGGCGCCGGCGTCCAGCTTCGCGCCGTCCGGCGGGTAGACGCCGTGGCCGAGTTCTATCTTCTGCCCCTGCGAATCGACGGTGTACCAGCCGGTGCCGTAGCAGACGGTGCACTTGCCGGGCTGCCCCATCTCAAGGCACTTGCACTTGAACTTCTTTTCGCCGTGGCAGGCGTCGCAGAGGTATACTCCGGTGCCGTTGCAGTTCCAGCAGACGCTGCCGTCCGGCATGTAGCCGCTGCCGTCGCAGCCGATGGGGGTGCCGTCTCCGGTGTGGTTGGTGCCGCATTTTCTCATGCCGTTCTCATCGCAGAAGCCGCAGTAGAGCCAGCCGTTGCCCTGACCTTCGGGCGTGTTCTTGGGGTCGCAGAGCCCGCACTTGCCGCTGCCGTCGCAGATAACGCAGATGGCGTAGACCGTCGCGGCGTGGGTGTGCACGGGGAAAAACGGCGCTATCACGAGCGTCGGAATCAGCAGAACGGCTGACAGTATCAAAGCGATTATCTTTTTCATACGTTACTCCCTTTCGACTGCTTACGTTCCGGCGCGGTGAGCGTGAAGCTCGCGTCGAGCAGCATCTTTGTCAGCTCCGAGTCGGCGGAGCCGTCGAGCGCGACGGTTATCCAGTGCGTCTTATTCATATGCCACGCGGGAAAAACTCCACGTTCGCGCGTCAGCGAGCCGACGAGCATCGGATCGCATTTCAGATTCACGACGTCGAGCGCGCCGCCGGAAAGCCCGAGCTTTTTCGCCGGGATAGTCATTATCAGCGCGAACCACTTTTTGCTCCCGCCATGGCGAAACACCTTGTATTCGGGCGAATCCGCCCACGGCGAATCCGGTTCGATGCCGTATTGCTCGGCTATGTGCGCGGCAAGTTCGGTCTTGTTCATTATTTCAGCAGGTACGCGGCGAGCAGGTCGTAGGTGTTTTTCAGCCCGTCGACGTGGGTGCGCTCGTAGCCGTGGCTGTTGGCGGTGCCGAAGCCGATGGCGGCGTGGCGTATATCGTGGCCGGCGACGAGACTGACGTCGCAATCGGTGCCGTAATGCGGGGTGAATATATCCATAACGAAATCAACGCCCGCTTCGAGCGCCGTTTCGCGCAGCTCGTTGGTCATTCCCCAATGGTACGGGAAGCGCGAATCCTTCGCGAAAACCGTGACTTTATGCTCGTCGGAGGTCTGGTCGGGACCGGTCGGGGCGATGTCGACGGCGAGCATGTCGCGGACGCCCTCGGGCAGCCAGGCGGTGCCGTGGCCGATCTCCTCATACGCGGCGAAGTAGAAATAAACCTTGCGCGCGGGGACCGTTCCGCTGTCTTTGAGCGCCTTCATCAGCGTCAGCAGCACGGCGACGGCGGCCTTGTCGTCGACGAAGCGCGACTTGATATAGCCGCCGGAAAGCTCGAGGCGCGGTTCGAGCGCGATGACGTCGCCGGTCGCTATGCCGAGCGCCGCGACGTCCTCCGCGGTCTTCACGTCGCGGTCGAGCACGACGCAGATATTCTTGCGGAAATCCGGCTCCTCCTTCAGCTCGTCCTCGGTCACGTGGACGGAGGCGGGCGTGCGGCAGACGCAGCCGGTGAAGACCTCGCCGCCGCGTGTGTGGACGCGGACGTTCTCCGCGACGCAGTAGTATGGGTGGAGCCCGCCGACGTTGCAGACGTTCAGCGTGCCGTCCGGGTTGATCCTGCGCACCATCAAGCCGATATCGTCGAAGTGCGCGGTCACGCAGAGGGCTTCGCCTTCACCGCCGAGGTCGGCGATCACGCCGCCCTTGCGTGTCACGTGATATGAGTATCCGAGCCCGTCGAGCATCGAGCAGAGCAGGGTCTGGAGTTCTTCATACTGTCCCGTCGTGCTGTCGACGGCGAGCAGCTTTTTGAAGGTATCGAGGCAGTACGCCTCGTCAAAGGCGGGTATTTTCGTCATTTTCGTTTCTCCCCTGTTTCAATATTTCATCGAGGATCGGGTATATCTCTTCCTCTGTTTCGTACGTGTGAACGGCGAAGTACGGGTCGCCCGTCAGCATCGCGGAAAGACGGGCCTTTTCGCCCTTGAATAAGACGTGGCAGGGCTTGCCGAGCTTTTCCGCGTAGGCAAGTTCGTAGCCGACGCCGAGCGACGGGCAGGTGCATTCCGCGATAACGATGTCGCATTCGCGGAGCCACGCGGTATCCTGCGCGTAGATATGCTCGTCCGAACCCTCGTCGCTCGCGGACATGGTAAAGCCGAGACTGCCGACGTGCTCGGTAAGCACCGTATCGGTGCGGTTCACGTGCGCGATGATGCGGCGGTAAAGCTCCGCGTCAACGCGTCCGCCGCGTATCGAACCGGCGAAGTAGACCTTTTTATCCATGCGCTCACCCGTTCTTTTTCAGCGTCTTATACTTCGCGATTGCTTCCTTGAGAACGCCCGTCAGCTCCGGCTCGACCTTCGTGAGCACTCCGGAGGAGAACATGACCGCGTCCCAGGCGCGCTTATCCATCTCCCCGTCCGGCTCGCGGAGCGCGGTGATGAGTATTTCCGCGTAGTCGGTGTATTTGCCGTAGCCGTTGCAGGTGAGCTTCGGCCCCGCGACCTCGTAAATCTTCTTTATCGCGTCGGCGGAAAAGACCTCCGACAGCTTCGGCATCACTTTATTCTTAGATCCGAAAAGTCCCATACCAATACTCCTTTTATTATTTTGCGCCCGCGGCGTCAATCCCTTATCATCGCTTCCAGCGCGTCGCGGAAGTCGCGGTAGCCGCGCGGAAAGTTATTCGAGCCGCTCGCGTAGATTCTGTCGCCGCCGGCGAGCTCCGCTCTGAAGTTGAACATTGTGCCGTCCAGCATTCCGCGCGGGTTTTTGCCGCTGAAGCCGTCCCAACGGTCGACGCCGCAGTCCTTCAGCAGCTTCACAATCTCCGCGGCGGAACGCGAAACGGTCTTTTCCGGCTCGCCTTCTTCGTCGCGGCGGAAGTATCCGTTATAAAACTCGACGGTCGCGTTATCGCCGTCGCGCGCTATCACGTATTCGTGGTGGTAGCGCATGGCGCTTATCGAAAAGGTCAGCTTTTCAAACGCGGCGACGTCTTTTTTCTTTTTGAATATCATATAAACACCTCAATGCTTCGTTGCTATCTCAAGCTCGATATCGAAGAAGCCGCCGCGTATCTGCGCCGGCGGGCGCAGGTCGCCCGGGATCGCGATCTCGCGGTCGTCAAAGACGAATACCATGCGTTTTTCCGGCTCGAAGGGATAATCGCCCGCGGGAAGCCCCGCCCACGCGAGGACGCCTTTTTCTTCTATTCCGGCGAGCATACGCGCGACCTCATCCGGCTCCATGCGCGAGGCGCTTTCGTAGACGTGTTCGCCGCCGTAGCGCTGCGTCTTCGCGATTTCGCCGGAGCCGTCGGCGCGGAGCGTCAGCGTTACGCGGGTGTAGCTGTCGGCGGCGCGCTCCTCGCTGAAGCGTATCGCCCTCAGTCCCGAAAGGTCTGGCAGCTCGGCGCGTTCGCCCGCCATCAGCGAAGCGAAGAGCTCCGCGATCTTCAGCCCCGTCTCGCGGGAGATTATCGGCGACTGGTTATCCGAAAAGCTTATGCGCTCGCCGCCGGCGTAGCGGATATCGACGCTGCCGCCGAAGTTTTGCGGCAGGCCGTGGGTAACGGAATGGCGGCCGTTGCTTTTCGCGAGCGCGCACTCGCGCGTCAGCGCGGCAATCGCAGGGAACGCGTCCGCTTTGACGAGCGCCCAACCGCGCTCCGAACCGTCGCGGAAGTCGCGCTTCGTTTCGAGAAAGAGGAAGGTCCCGCCGTCCGCGCGCGCCGCGTACGCGGAGACGAAGGAAAGCGGCTCGTCTTCGCTTTCGCGCACGTCAAAGGTGTTCAGCTCGGAGGTCGCGCTGAAAAATACCACGTCGTCGGAAAGTATCTCCTTCGGCGCGTCGGCGTCGTAACTGCTGTCGGTGCCGCCGCAGACGGGTTCGGGCTCTTTTGGTTTGTTGAAAAAGCTCATCGTATCCCCTCACGCAAGTGTTTTTGTTATCATTTGCCTATCCCCGCGGCGCGCCACGCTTCGATGAGGCGCGGGAGCGTCCAGGCGGCGTTCGCCGGACTGGTTGAAGGCAGGCAGACGGCGGAGACGCCGGTTTTTTGCCCGATATAGCGGCAGTAAAGATCGTAAGCCAGTCTGCCGTTGCAGAATACTTTTTCTATCTTCGAGCCGGTCAGTATCGGCGTCAGGTCGTTCGGGACGACGTCGCGGATAGAATTATCCGCCGCGCCCTC
>JAFZXI010000113.1 GCA_017616855.1 Clostridia bacterium
GCACGATCTGCCCCTCGAGCGTGTCGGCGAGCGGGTCGCAGGTGTGGCGCAGGATGCCGTTGCGCACTTCGTAGGTAAGGTTCAGCCCCTGCCGGTCGCGTTCGAGGACGTCGACGACGCGCAGGGAATGCTCGTAATGCTTGAAGCCGGTCGGCGAGACCTCGTTGAGCGCCGCTTCTCCGGAATGCCCGAACGGAGTATGCCCGAGGTCGTGGCCGAGCGCGATGGCTTCGGTCAGGTCCTCGTTAAGACGCAGTGCGCGGGCGATGGTTCGCGCGATCTGCGCGACCTCGAGCGTGTGCGTCAGGCGGGTGCGGAAATGGTCGCCCTCGGGCGCCAAAAAGACCTGCGTCTTGTGCTTCAGGCGGCGGAAGGACTTGCAGTGGATTATCCTGTCGCGGTCGCGCTGGAAATCCGTGCGCAGCGGGCAGGGATCTATCGGCTTCGCCCTCCCCTTCGTGTCGCGGCTCTTGACGGCGCGGGGGGAAAGGAACTTATATTCGTTTTCTTCGTATACGACTCTCGGATCCATTTCGTCCTCCGCGCTCAAAGCGCTATGTATTCTACCGTGTCGGAAACGTTTATCAGCGCGTCGCCGCCTGTAATATTCCTCAATTCGGCGACGAATTCGCGGATTTTATCGCTCCTGACATAGCAGTCAATCGCGACAGCTTCTCTGTAATCGACGAAGTATAACTTGCCGAAGGTCTTCACAACGTCGGCAATTATGCGGTGGAAGGTATAATCGTAGACGCACTTAACAAGACGGCACTCGGTCATCGTGACCTTCCTCGCCGCCGCTACCGCCTCCGCCGCCGCCTTCGTGTAGGCGCGGACGAGCCCGGGCGCGCCGAGCAGCACGCCGCCGAAGTAGCGCGTGACGACGACGACAACGTCGGTCAGACCGGAGTTTTTCAGCACCTCGAGGCAGGGCATTCCGCCCGTCCCCTGCGGCTCGCCGTCGTCGGAATAGCGGACGGCGCTTCCGCCCGAGGCGATATAGGCGAAGACGTTATGCCTCGCGTCGCGCTCGAGCGCGCGGATACGCGAAACGAACGCTGCGGCTTCGCTTTCATCCGCGGCGTGCGCTATCCTGCCTATGAACTCGGAGCGCTTTTCCGTGTGGCGCGCCTCCGCTTCCTCGAAAACGGTTACGTACTCCATAAGGCAACTACCGATTATTTTTACAATGCCCGAAAAGCACAAGCCGTATTGAGCTTGTGCTTCGAGAACTTGTTGTATTCTTCAATAGGTCGGCTTGATAAACTATCGGCATATCCTCCCGTAAAAAATTACGTCGGAACGCGAAAAGCTTATTTGCCAAGGCCGAACTTCTTGTTGAACTTATCAACACGTCCGCCGGTATCGACCAGCTTCTGCTTGCCCGAGTAGAAGGGATGGCACTTTGAGCAGATGTCAACGCGCAGGTCCTTCTTGGTGGAGGAGGTCTCGATGACTTCTCCGCAGGCGCACTTGATGGTCGTCGGCTGATAGTTAGGATGGATTCCTTCCTTCATTTCAGTACCTCTTTTCTCTGGCTGATCGGCGTAAAGTACGATCAGTTCTTGTTAAACGACTTACGGCTGATCGGCGTTGATCGCGACCAACTTTCAGTCAGCAAGAGTCATTATACTATATAGTTCCCGCAAATGCAAGCGTTTTTTTCAAAAAATCGCGGTTTTTTCTCAAAGGCGTCACGCGAGGACGGCGCGCGCCAGTCCGACGGCGCAGCGCAGCGCGGAAAGCGCGTCCGCGACGGTTACGGCGCCGTCCGAATCGGAGTCCGCGCGCTCCTTCTGCTCCTCCGACGGAGCGGTCAGCCCCGCGGCGCAGCGGAGCGCGAAGAGCGCGTCGCTGACGGTGACTTCGCCGTCGCCGTCGGCGTCGCAGAGGCGGACCGGCTCGAAGCCGTACCAGTACGCCTCGATCTCGGCGAGCTGCATGCGTCTGCGGTTCTGCTGGTACGGGTTTTTGCGGAAGCTCGCGCCTTCGACGCGGACGCGCAGCGTCTCGACGCCGTCGAAGTCGATGACGACAAAGTCGTAAGGCCGCTCTATGCCGGCGACGGTCTTTATGACCTCCCAACTCCCGCCGTCGTCGCTGACGCTGACGGTGATTTCCTCCGGAATGCCGTAACCCGCGTCTTCGCCGACGACGCGCGGATACAGGACGACCTGGTTGACCGCGGTTTTCTCCTCAAAGATGAGCTCCACCCACTCGGCGCCGCTCGCGCCGGCGTTTTTGGACGACCAGCCCTCGTTTTCGCCGGCGGTCGGCTCGATTATCCCGTCGTTGACGAAGCGCAGGCGGAACGCCGGCTCGGTCGCGAGCGAAGTGGAAGCGAGCGTGCGGCAGCCGAGCGCGTAGTTCCTGCTGAGCGTGCCGGACGCCGCGGTGAAGTGCGCGGAAAGCGTCTTATCCGCGTCCATCGTCAGCGTCAGCGCGCTTTCGCGCGAGCCGACGGTGCCGTCGAAGCTCGTGAAGGCGAAGCCCTTGGCGGCGACCGCCGCGACGTTGACCTGCGTTCCGGCGGCGAAGGTTTCTTCGTAAGGCAGCGCGACGGGCGCGCCGTTGACCTCTATCCTGCCGTTTTCGGCTTCGTTTATGCGCAGCGTGAAGCTCTCGCCTGAGGGCGCGGGCGCGGCGGACGAGCCGACGCGGCAGTAACCCGCGCCGACTTCAAAATATATGCTGTCGCAATCCTCGCCGACGTAGGAAACGCCCTCGACGCCCTCGTTGAAGACGCCGTTATTCCAGAGCATCAGGTTGCCGAATATGACCATCGTGTTCTCGCCCATGCGCGGGACGGCGAGCACCGCCCTGCTGCCCTCGGGCACGTCGACGTACATCATAAAGCGGTTGCTCTTTTTCTCCGCTTGGACGGTTATCAGCCCCTTCGGCGACGGGACGCCGCAGTTTACGCTCGTTATCATTTCGCCGAGCTGCGGCTTGACGATGAACTTATCGTAGCCCGCCTCGAGCGGACGCACGCCCGCGGCGTAACCGGAAAGCGAAACGAGTCCGCCGCCCGCCCAGCCGTGGTTCGCGCTGCCGTCGGTCCAGCGCTCGGGGAGCGTCGGATTCGAGGACGTCACGGCGTTGTAATAGCTCTCTTTCATGCGCCGCTCGCCCGCTTCGGGGTAACCCATCAGGTAGAGCGCCTCGATGCAGTATTTGACCATGTACGGGCTCGCGAACTGATTATTCAGCAGTATATCGCGGAGCAGCGGATACTTATCCTCGGAGGCGAGCCCCGCGAAAACGGCGAGCGCCTGCGCGCGGTCGTCCGCGGGTCCGGTATAGGTAGAGGAGCGGTATTCGCTCCCGTTCCAGAAGAGGCGGTCGAACTTCGCCGCCATCGCGTCGCGGACGCTCGCGTAATAAGCCGCGGTATCGGCGTCGCCGAGGGCTTCCGCGAAATCGACGACGGTCTTGACGCCGATATACGCCCAGATATTCAGGCAGAGGTCCTTGTCGATGTTGCTGCCCCAGTCCACCCAGCTCAGATGCATCGTGTTCGTGCCGTTGCGGCGCCGGAACGGGACGGTGAAGGAGACCTTGTCGAGCCCGAACAGCTCTATATACTTCAGCAGCGCGGGGTACGCCTGCTCGAGCGTGACGCGGTCGCCGGAATAAAGGTAGTACCGGAACCACGACATAACGCCCGCGAGCGACTGCCCGGGAAGCTCCGCCCATTCGTTATAGCGCAGCGTCGCCGGCGCGGTCGAGGAGATGACGCCCTCCTCGTTCTGCCAGTTGACGCGGACGGAAATATCCTTGCGTATCGCGTCGTAAACCCGCTCGTCGAGCGAGTAGTACGCGATCTCCGTTTCGTTCACCATGTCGCCGAGCCAGGGCGCGCGCTCGGAATCGGGGCAGTCCATGAAGGTGTCGCGGATGTTGACGTAGACGGTGTCCCGCGCCTTCGTCCAGAGCGTGTTATAGAAATCGTCGTTGCACTCGAAGTATCCGGTGAACTCGGAGTTGTAGCCGGACCTGCGGTAGCCGAGCTCGACGACCTCCACGCCGGAGGGGATAGAGAAATCGGCGTACCACCAGTTTATCCACGCGGGCGACTCGTATTCCTGCTCGACGGCTTCGCCGTTTTCGCCGCCCTTCGTGACGTAGGTGACGGAGTATCTGCCGGCGTTCGGGCAGGAGACCTTTATCGTTTTGCCGGCGGGCGCCTTGACCTTCAGGTAGGCGCAGTAGTGGATATTCGTCTCGAAAAGCACGCGGTAGCCGCCGCTTATCGCCTGCACGTGCTCGGTATCGGTGACGGGGTACGCCTCGCGGTCCCAGACCTTCCACTCGGGTATCGGGCGGAGCCAGAGCTCGTTCCAGGGCTTGTCCCCCGCTTCGCCGAGCTCGGCGGCGTTCTCCCAGCCGGAAACGTCGAACTCCGGCTTGTAGAAATCGTCGAAGCCCGCGCGGGCGTCGTAGATTATATGGAACTCCTGCGCGTGGACGTTGACGCGGTTGGAGGGCTGATAGCCCGCGTGGCGGCTGACCTTCCAGCTCGAATCGGAAATTATCAGCCCGTCGCCCATTTGCGACTCGAACAGGAACGCGCCCTGCCCGCTGCCGACGTGGGAGTGCCCCTCGTTGCCGTAATACCACACGAGCGCGACGAGCGAGTTGACGCCTTCGCGCAGGTAGGGAGTCAGCACGACCTCGTCGTAGTAGCTCGCGACCTCGGTTATCATCTCGTCGAGGTCGGGCTGTTCGTCGCTCCCCTGCGGGTAGATATCCTTTTTCAGCAGCGCGGCGCCGCGCTTCAGCCCGCCCTCGAAGACGGCGAGCTCGCCGTTTATCCAGAGCCAGTACTTCGTATCCGCGGCGATTTTCGCGGTTATTTCGCCTTCAAGGTCGGAGGCGGAAAGCGTCACGTCCTTGCGGAACGCCATCCAGCGGTTGAGGGAGCCGTCGTCGGACGGGCTCCATATCCACTTCGCCGAGAAGGCGCAGTCGCTTTTGCGGAACGCCGCCTCCCCCGTCGCGTAGAGCGCTTCGGCGTTGTTGCGCGAGAAGTCCGGCGCCTCCGCGTCTCCGGACGCGGCGAAGCCCGCCGGCGCGACGCCGCAAAGCATTACCGCCGCGAGCGCGACGGCGCATATTCTCTTGAAAAACCGACGTTTTTTCATCGCCCGTTCCTCCGTAAAACCGTATATATGATATTTTATCACACCAATCCCCGCCGGTCAAGAACTGATTGGCGGCGAAGCCGCAATGGCAAATTGCAAATTGCCGTAGGGGCGGCGGCACAGCCGCATTTCTTAATCGCCCGCGGACGAACGCAGAAACGTTGACGGGCTCCCCTGTGCAAGGGGAGCTGTCGAAACACGCGAAGCGGGTTGAGACTGAGGGGTTGTTGGCTTCCTTTCAGGCAAGCGCGTGATCGCACAACCCCTCCGTCATCCTCGGCTTACGCCTCGGATGCCACCTCCCCTTGCACAGGGGAGGCAAGACTCGCTTCGCCGCAGCCATCAACAAGTTTACATAATAAAAAGTGCGTTTATGCGAAAAAAACTCTTGACAAACGCGCGTATAAAGTGTAAAATAGCACTTGCCGCGTGTTGAGGGCGTGTTTTTTTGATGCACAAAAGGCGTTCCGCCTGCCCCCGAACAGCGAGTCCTAATGAAAGAGAGGCCGTGTAATGTACGCTATTATCGTAACCGGCGGAAAACAGTACAAGGTTGAAAAGGGAGATCAGATCTACATCGAGAAGCTCGACGCTGCCGAGGGCGACGAAGTCGTCTTCGATCAGGTTCTTTTTATCGGCGACGGCAAAAAGAGCAAGATCGGCGCCCCGACCGTCGCAGGCGCGACCGTTACCGCCAACGTTCTGAAGAACGGCAAGGGCAAGAAGGTCACCATCCTGAAGTATAAGGCGAAGAAGGATTCCCGCAAAAAGCAGGGTCACAGACAGCCCTACACCAAGGTTGAGATAACCGCCGTCGCCGCCGCCAAGAAGGCCGCGGAGAAGACCGAAGAAGAAGCGGCGGAATAATGATTTCCGCGGTTTTTTCAACGTCCGGCGGGAGATACGTCGGCTTTGAAGTCGGCGGACATTCCGGGCTTGCCGAAGCCGGAAACGACGTGCTCTGCGCGGCGGTTTCCGCGGCGACCGAGCTCGCGGCGAACCTCATCGGCGGAGTTTCCTCCGTTGACGAAAGGAACGCGAAGGTCCGCGTCCGTATCCCCTCCCCCGACGAAAACAGCGAGCGCGTAGTCAGCGCGTTCATCAGGCAGTTAAAGAGCTATTCGGAAGAATATCCGGAGAACATCACAGTCACAGAACAGGAGTGTGTATTATGATCAGATTGGGAATACAGTTTTTCGCTCATAAAAAGGGAATGGGCTCCACCAAGAACGGCAGAGATTCCCACTCCAAGCGCCTCGGCGCGAAGCGCGGAGACGGTCAGTACGTCCTCGCGGGCAACATCCTCGTCCGCCAGAGAGGCACGAAGATCCATCCCGGCGTGAACGTCGGCAAGGGCTCCGACGATACCCTTTTCGCCATGATCAGCGGCAAGGTCAAGTTCGAGCGCGTCGGCAAGGACAAGAAGCAGGTCAGCGTCTACGAGGCGTAATTTGCTTTTGGTTTGAGCAACGGCAAGGCAGACAGTCGTCTGCCTTGTTTTTTTATGCGTAAGGCGCGTGGGAGCCGTAGGGGCGATTATAATCGCCCGGCTCCCCTGTGCAAGGTAGCGGAGCGAGAAACGCGGGAGTGAATGACAGTCCGGTGGACTGTCAGAGCCGCGTTTCTGACCGAGCCCGCAGGCGAGAAGCTGTCGAAACACGCGAAGCGGGTTGAGACTGAGGGGTTGTTGGCTTCCTTTCAGGCAAGCGCGTGATTGCACAACCCCTCCGTCTTGCC
>JAFZXI010000114.1 GCA_017616855.1 Clostridia bacterium
CACGGGACCCATTTATGGGTGGTAAGTAACAGTTGCGTGGCTGGCAGGCCAATAAAAAGCGCACTTGTGCGCTGCCATTATCGGATAGGGCTATGCCCGAAAATGAAATACCCCCCGTTTTACGGGGGGATATTTATTTATCTGCTTTTATTCCGTTTTCTCTTCGTTTCCCTCGTCGAACGCGCCTTCGTCGACGAGCTTGAGGAACGCTTCGACCACCTTCGGCGAGAACTGTGTGCCTGTGTAACGCTTTATCTCCTCGACGACGGTCTCGAGCGGCAGCTTCTTGCGGTAGGGGCGGGTGGAATACATCGCGTCGAAAGCGTCCGCGACCGCGATTATCTGCGCGATCTCGGGTATCTCGTCGCCCTTGAGTCCGGAGGGATAGCCGGTGCCGTTGTATTTCTCGTGGTGGTATCCGGCGCCGAGCGCGATATCCGGCGCGATGGTGATTTCTTTCAGTATGTCGTAGCCGCGCGTGGCGTGCGTCTTCATGACGGCGAACTCCTCGTCGTCGAGCCGTCCGGGCTTGTTGAGGATGCTGTCGGGGATGCTTATCTTGCCTATATCGTGCAGCAGCGCGATATTGTAGATATCCTCGACCTCCTCCTTGCTCTTGCCCATCGCGGCGGCGAACATGCGCGAATACTTCGCGACGCGCGCGGAGTGGCCGTTGGTGTAGGCGTCCTTCATATCGACGCAGCTTGAGAAGACCTTGGTCATCTCGTTGATGAGCTTTTTATCCTCCGCCTGCTTGCGCAGCATCGCGACTGTCTTGCGGTGGTAAATGAGCCAGAAAACGAAGGTCAGCAGCGCGACGCCGAGCAGCACGAGCAGCACGATGAACCATACCGTTTCGGTGAACGCCTTATCCTTGACTATCGTCAGCTCGACCGACTGCTCGACCTCGCCCGTGACGTCGTTCATCACCGAGAGCGTGAAGACGTAGGTGCCGCCCTTCAGGTTCGTGTAGCTCGCGTGCGACATTTCCTGCTTCGTCAGGTAGACCGGCGTGTCGTCGAAGCCCTCAAGGTGATAGGAGAGGTGGGGGTTGTTCAGCGAATAGGTGAAGGCGTTGGCGTAGATATTCAGACGGCGGCAGTCGGAGGGGATATGCACCGTGTCGCTGCTGTGTATCCATATGACCGTGTCGTCCGCGGTGATATACGGGACGGAAAGCCGGATATCCGCGCCGTTGTCCGCTTCTTCGTTTATGTTGACGCTGTAGATGCCGGTGGAGGCGGCGACGTAGAGCGTGCCGTCCGGGTCGATGTGGCTGTAGGAGTTCGCGGTCGCGATGCCGGGCAGTCCGCATTCGGCGTCGTAATGCGTGTATTCGATCGCGCCGCCGGAGAGCAGGTCAGCGCGCTTGACAACGTAGATGCCGTTGCTGCTCAGCACCCATGCGCGCTCGTTATTGTCGAAGAAAAGGTCGAAGTTGTTGGAGTAGGGGAAGCCGGTTATCGTCGTTATAACGTCGTCCTTCATATACGCGACGGAGTTGCTGGTGATTATCCAGAAAAGGTCGTCGATCGGGTCCTTCTTCATGCGGAGTATGACTTCGGAGTGGAGTCCGTCGTCGCTGCCGAGGCGGGTGAGCTTTCCGTCGGCGCTTATTTTGTAAATGCCGTCGCCGTCGCTGCCGAGGTAAAGCGCTCCGTCGGAGCCCTCCTCAAGGCAGAGTATTTCGAGGTTGCTCAGGCCGGTCGCGGCGTTGTAGGTCTCGACTATCGCGTCGTTTTTGATTATGTTTACGCCGCCGTTGGTCGCGACCGCGATGCTGCCGTCCTTAAGCTGCATCATCATGCGCGCGCGTCCGGAGGCGAGTCCGTTGGCGTCGGTGAAGGTCAGTATCTTATCCGCCTCCGCGTCGTAGCAGACGAGCCCGTTGGAGCTGTATGTGCAGAGCCAGAGGCGCCCGTCGGAGGTCTGCCTTATGCAGCGGATACGCGCTCCGGCGAGCAGGCGCGTCGCGGAGTTCTCCTTCTGCGCGTTGTCCTTGTCGACGACGTAAAGACCGGTATCCGTGCCGACGTAGAGGTCGTCGCCGTGCTTGCAGGTCGTGTTTACGACGAGCGGGTCGAGCTTCGCGAGCGCGGAAAGGTCGGTGAAGCGGTTGCTGACGATCTTCATTACGCCCTGGCGCGAGGAGGAGAACCAGAGGTTGCCCTCATAGTCCTCGATGATGTGGTCTATCGAGTTCGTCATCGGCAGGTCGAGCAGCTCGACGTAGGTGCGAGCGGAGTCGAAGTAGCCGACGCCGCTGTCGGATGCGATCCAGAGCAGCCCGTTGAAGAGCCGTATGGCGTTGACGGTCGCGTGCGGAGCGGTGGAGAGCGTTTCGTACCCCGCCATGCCCTTCGTGATGTCGCCGTGGTAAAGCTCGCCGGTGTTCTGCGAGCCGAGGTAGACGTATCCCGCGCGTTCGGGGTCGGGGTAGATGGTGTTGACGACGTCGAAGTCGTAGCTTTCGCCGCTGTAATAGGCGCCGACGCGCAGCGATTCTATCGTGAAGTACGCGCCGGAGAGCGTCACGCCGTAGATGACGCCGTCATCGCCGCGGCAAAGCTCGCAGACGTA
The DNA here is from genome assembly GCA_017616855.1 of Clostridia bacterium. Taxonomy (GTDB): domain Bacteria; phylum Bacillota; class Clostridia; order Oscillospirales; family RGIG8002; genus RGIG8002. Next base: position 2,581 of record JAFZXI010000114.1, read on the forward strand.
TTCGTTATTCGTGCGCGGGTCGTCGATGGCGCGGAGCGCGTTATCGCCGTCGATGTAGGCGAGGCCCTTCGTCGTCGCGATGATGATGTTGCCGTCCGCGTCCTCGCTTATCGAGCGGACGGAGGCGGAGCGGAGCCCTTCGGCTTTGCCGTAGAAGGTGAAGTCCTCGTCCTGCAGGAGCGCGATGCCGGTGTCGTTGGTGCCGACCCAGAGGCGCTGCCTGCTGTCGACGAATAAGCTCATGACGCTGGCGATGCCCGTCGAGGAGCTGTAGCGGTAAAACTCGTTGCCGTCGTAGCGGATAAGGCCGCTGTAGCTGCCTATCCAGATGAAGCCGTCGTCGGACTGCACTATCGCGTTCGCCTCAGAGGTCGGCAGGCCGTTGGAGTTATCGTAGAGCACCGAGCTGTAGCCGACGCCCTTTCCGGTATAGTCGAGCGGCTTTTCCGCGCTCACGGCGGGAGCGCCTGAAAGCAATATCATCGTTGCGGCAAGCGTTGCGGCAAGCGCACGGAGCGCGCGGAAAGTCGGCTTTCTGTGTTTCATATCATACCTCGCTTCGTCGGTTTGTGACATTCATATTTACAGTATACTATAATCCGGCGCGAAATGCAAGCGGTTTGATGAGCGAAGTCCGCCTGCTGCGATATTTTTCATGAAAGCATTGACTTAACCGCCGCCGGAGGATATAATCAAATATATATGCTTCGACCGTGAGATTGAAGGCAAAGGGGATACGCTATGGATTATCTGATATACTCGTTAATATTCGCGGGGAGCGCGCTGATGGCGTTCAACATATTCCTTTACGTGCGTTTTGCGCGAAAAATCCGCGAGCGCGGTGATTGGGAGCGCGAACGCCGCATACTGAGGATACCTATCGTGCTGCTCGTGCTGTTCCTCGCGGGCTACATCGCCGTCGGTATCGGAGTGCTCGGCGAGCCGAATATCATTATGTCGGGCATACTTTTCGGCGGAAGCATATTCGTTTTCATGATGGTCTGGCTCATGCAGCGCATCGTCAGCCGCGTCCGGGAAAACGAACACCTCGAGGCGAAGCTGATCGCGGCGGAGGAAGCGAACAAGGCGAAGACGTTTTTCCTCTCGAATATGACCCACGATATCCGCACGCCGCTGAACGCGATAATCGGCTACACCACCCTCGCGAAAAAGGAGCAGGGGAGCGCCGAAAAGCAGCTTGAGTACGTGAGAAAAATCGAAATAGCGAGCGACCAGCTCCTTGCGATTGTCAACAACGTCCTCGAAATGAGCCGCATCGAGAGCGGCAAGATCGAGCTTGAACCGAAGATCGTGAACGTCGAGGACTGCATACGCGAATCCGCGGAACTGATGAGGGCGCAGCTCGCGGAAAAGAAGATAACCTTCAATTCGTCCTGTAACGTCAGCGATAAGTGGGTGCTTTGCGATAAAAACCTGCTCAACAGAGTGCTGATGAACCTCCTGAGCAACGCCGGCAAGTTCACCGGCGAAAACGGGATAATCACCCTCTCGCTGAATCAGATTTCGAGTCGGGACGGCGTCGGCGACTACGAGTTCCGCGTCAAGGATACCGGTATCGGTATGGATCCCGCCTTCGTCGAGCATCTGTTCACGCCGTTCGAGCGCGAGAGGACTTCGACCGTCAGCAAGATTCAGGGCACCGGCCTCGGAATGGCGATCACCAAAGGCGTCCTTGATATGATGGGCGGCAAAATCGACGTCGTCACCGAGAAGGGCAAGGGCACCGAGTTCATAATCAACGTTTCCTTCCCGATAGAAAAGCAGGAGGAGCAGAAGCCGGAAAACTCCGCGGAAAGCATAAGGTTCGACGGACTGCGCGCGCTGCTCGTCGAGGATAACGCGATAAATATGGAGATCGCGAAGCTGTTGCTGACGCAGGCGGGCTTCGAGCTCGACACCGCGGAAAACGGTCAGATTGCCGTCGACAAGGTCATCGCGTCCGAAAGCGGATACTACGACCTTATACTCACGGATATTCAGATGCCCGTGATGGACGGCTACACGGAGGCGCGCGCGATACGCGCGCTGCCGGACCCGTCGCTTTCCGGCATACCGATAATCGCGATGACCGCGAACGCGTTCCGTGAGGACGTGAAGACGGCGGAGGAAGCGGGCATGAACGCCCATATCGCAAAGCCGCTGAACGTCAGCGATATGCTGACCACGATAAAAGCGGTCATGGACGGCAGAAAATAACGCCCGTTAACGCAGTAGGGACGGGCATTGCCCGTCCGAACACCGTCATCCTGAGCGCAGCGGCGCAGCCGCGAAGCCGAAGGATTCCCTTCCGCTTGCAGCCGTAATAAAAAAGTGTGTATTCTGACCGAATACACACTTTGTTTTTTCTCCGATGATTACAGCAGCTTTTTTATCTCCCTGATATAACTCGCGTCGGAGCCGCAGCAGCCGCCTACGTAGCTGACGTATTGAAGCGCCGGCTTTATATCCGCGGCGAACTGCTCCGCCGTGTAAGCGACCGTCGTCGTGCCGTCCGAGCCCGTGATCGGCTTGCCGGCGTTCGGCTTGAAAAGCAGCGGCAGGTCGGTCTTTTCTGAGAACTCCTTTATTATCGGCAGCGCGAGGTCTGGGCCGAGCGAGCAGTTGACGCCTATCGCGTCGATGCCGAGCGGCGCGAGCGTTTCAATAACGTCGGAAACGGAGTTGCCGAACATCGTTTTTCCTATCTTCTCGAAGGTCATCGAGCACATGACGGGCAGGCCGTACTTCTTCGCTTCGACGGTCGCGACGCGCATCATTTCCAGATCCATGAATGTTTGTACCATGACCATGTCGCAGCCCGCGCCGACGCCCGCGTCGAGCATTTCGTCATATATGGCGGCGCATTCGCCTTCGGTCAGGTCTCCGTAGGGCTCGAGCAGCTGAGTCAGCGGGCCGAGCGCGAGCGAAAGCTTGACGTCCGAGCCCTCGAGCGCCTTTTTCGCGATCTTCACGCCGGCGGTGATTACCTCGGCGGCGGAGTAGGCGGAAGAACGCTTCACCGAGGGCTCGTTCGCGCCGAAGGAGTTGGCGAGCACGATCTCGCAGCCGGCGTCGCGGTAGCTTTTGACGAGCTCGTCGACGAATTCGGGGTGCTCGATATTATAGATCCATACCGGGACCTTATCGACGCCGTGCGCCTCTGCGATGTTCCAGAGCGTAGTTCCGACCGCGCCGTCAAGAAGAGTGATTTTTCTGCTCATGTGCGTTTTACCTTCTTCCTAATTGCCAATACGCTACCGCGCTTGCCGCGGCGACGTTGAGGGAATCGACGCCGTGCGACATCGGTATCTTAACGGTGAAATCGCAGGCGGCTATCGTGGAGTCCGCGAGCCCGTCGCCCTCGGTGCCGAGGATTATCGCGAGCTTTTCCTCCGCCGCGAGCGCGGGGTCGTCTATCGCGACGGAATCGTTTTTCAGCGCCATCGCGACGGTTTTGAAGCCGCGTTCTTTCAGTATCTCCATGCCGGGATGCGGCCAGTCCGTCGTTTCCTCGCCGATGTGCGCCCAGGGGGTCTGGAAGACCGTGCCCATGCTGACGCGGATGCAGCGGCGGTAAAGCGGATCGCAGCAGCCGGGAGTCAGCAGCACGGCGTCCATGCCGAGCGCGGCTGCGGAACGGAATATCGCGCCGAGGTTCGTCGGGTTGACGACGTCCTCGAGCACCGTCACGCGTTTCGCGCCGCGGAGCGCTTCATCGAGTGTCAGCTCCGGCACGCGCCGCATCGCGCAGAGGACTCCGCGCGTGAGCTTGAAACCGGTCAGCTTAGAGAGCACCTCCATAGAGGAGGTGTAGAGCGGTATATCCCCGCAGCGCTCGAGCACGTCGCCGGTCTTCGCGACCTGGCTCTGCTCCATAAGCAGCGAGATGGGCTCGAAGCCCGCGTCGAGCGCGCGGTGGATGACGTTCGGGCTCTCCGCGATGAAGATCCCACATTCGGGCTTGTTCTGATGGAAAAGCTCGCGCTCGGTCAGGTTCGCGAAGGCCTCCAGTCCCGGCGCGTTCAGATCCGTAACTTCAATGATTCGTGCCATCGTATCCGCTCAGAACGCCCACTTGCCCTTGCGGAAGATCGGAACGGTCTTTCCGCCGCGGGTCACGGCGTCGATGTCGAGCCCTTCGTAGCCGATCATGAAATCGACGTGCTCCATCGATTCGTTTATGCCGAGCTTGCGGCACTCCTCGAGGGTCTTGTTCTCGTAATCCTTTATCGTATCGGCAAAGCCCTCGCCGAGCGCGAGATGGCAGGCGGCGTTTTCGTCAAAGAGCGTTTCGTAAAACAGCATGCCGGATTCGGATATCGGGGAATCGACGGGCACGAGCGCGCATTCTCCGAGGTAGGAGGCGCCCTCGTCCATGCTGATTATCTGCTCAAGGAGCGCCTGATTCTTCTCCGCCTTGACCTCGACGGCCTTGCCGTTCTCGAAACGTACGGAGAAGTTTTCGATGAGCTGGCCGTTGTAGGAAAGCGGCTTGGTCGCGTAGACTATGCCCTCGGCCTTGCCGCGCATCGGGGAGATGAAGCACTCTTCGGTCGGGATGTTCGGGTTGAAGAAGACGCCGCTGAGCGTGCGGTCTCCGCCGCCCTTGAACTCCGCCTCGGGTATCATGCCGACGGTCAGGTCGGTGCCGTTATCGCCCTTGTAGCGCAGCTCGGCGATGCCGAGCGAATTGAGGTAGGCGCAGCGGTCGATAAGGTCCTTGTCGTGCGCTTTCCACGCCGCGATCGGGTCTTCGGTCACGCGGGAGGTGAAAAGGATCGCTTCCCAGAGTTTCTCGATCGCCTGCCCCTTGCGCAGACCGGGGAAGAGCTTCTTCGCCCACGCCGCGCCGGGAACTGCGGCGATGCACCACTGATACTTGTTCTCCATCTTGTCGCGGTAGGGCTTTATGATGGGATAGGCCTTCTGATTGGCTTTTGCCTGCTTTTTGTGGTTGATGCCCTTCAGCCCGTCGGGGTCCTCGGAAACGAGATAGATGCGGCAGGGGAGCGTGTCGACGTAGTGCTGCAGACGCGCCTTCTGCCACTCCTCGACCTTGGCGAGGGTGGTGACGGATTGGTGCCGGACGTGCAACTTCTCGAGCGGCTGATAGTCGAAGTAGACCCAGACCTTTCTCGCGCCCGCCTTGTAGCATTCGTCGACGAGCAGCTCGACGAACTTCGGCTGATCGAGGTCGGCATAGATATTGACGTCCTGACCCTTCCGGACGTTGGCGCCGACCCGCGCAATCAACTGCGCGTATTTGCGAAGAACGGATTGTTTCATGATATATGCTCCTTTGCGGTTTATTTCAAGACACAGTATATCACAAAGCGCGGCGGTTTTCAATAGCGAAGTCGGCGGATTATTAGTAATCAAAAAAGCAGCCGCACGCGGCTGCTTTTTTGTCACTTTGAAAGCGTCATATCATCTTTTCGAGCTGCTCGAGCGTCAGGCCGCCCGTCGACGTCACGGAATACGAATACCCGCCGCGCGTATACAGCGCGCAGAAGATCAGATTTCCTTCGCCTTTGAGGGTCACGGTCGTGCCGCCGATCTCTTTTTTATAGACGTTTCCGTATTCGTTATAATCGCCGGAGTTGTCTTCGTCGCCCTTGGAAACCCTGTAGCTCAAGCTGTCGGCGCCGTTTGAATACGTTATCTCAACGAGTCCGGTCTCGTAATCCTGATAGATTGTTTCGGTCGCTTTGAAGGGGAGGTTTTCGAGATCCGAAATCTCTATTCCGGACGCCTTCGACAGTTCCGCGGCGCTTTTGTATTCGACGGAGCCCCACGGCGTTTTATCAATCGAGCCGGTCGTGTCTACGCCGCCCGGAGCGACGTTGTTCTCGTTTGCGTTTATGCCGCTTATGACGAACACGCCGACTATCAGCAGCACGAAGCACGCGGCGATCAGCGCGGCGCGCCTTACGGTCGCGAAGCGTATGACCTTGCCCTTGCTTTGCTCCGCTTTACCGGCGCCTTCGGTCAGGCGCTTCTTCATCTCGTCGGAAACGGTGAGGCGTTCCATTATCTCGTTGTATTTATTCAAAATCGTACGCCTCCTTCAGTATCGTTTTCAACGCTTCTCTGCCGCGCTTGAGATCGGATCTGACGCTGCTCTCGTTACGTCCGAGGATATCGGCGATCTCTTTTGTCGAGTATCCTTCCTGATAGAACAGGTGAATCGCCTCTCTCTGCGCGGGTTTGAGCGTTTTGACCGCTTCCCATACGAAAGACAGGTCGGTCCTTTCCTCCGCGGCGAGCTCTTCCGCAAGTTCGTCCGTTTGCCTGCGGCGGTTGTAGTCGATACGGTTCTTGCTGATATTCGCGGCGACGCGCAAAAGCCATGCCTTCGCGTGTTCGTCGCTCTCGAACGCCGGCGCGGAGCTGATATACTTTATCAGCGTTTCCTGCAATACCTCCTCGCTGTCCTCCGTGCTGTGCAGATAGGAGTAAGCGAGCCGGAGGACCGAGTTGCCGAAAAGGTTGAAAAAGCGTTCCGCTTTTTGATTGACAAGGGCCGCGTCCGCGTCGGTATTCGCTTCGGAACGCGCGTCGGAGCGCGTCGAAAAAAGCGTCATCAACACCGGCGCGATCCGTCTTATTAAAGAATAGGGACGATGCAAAACTGCGGCGCTTGTCATTGTTTCCCCCGGACTATTTTATTGCTTTTACGAGTGAGGTGATATCGGCTTCGCTCGTTCCGTCCGATATACCGACACAATAAGTATAGTCTCCGTCGGTCCAAATTGCAAGCATTGTTTTGCCGCCGTTGCCCTTAAAGGTAACTTCCTTGCCGTCGACGTCCGCGGTTTTGACGGTCTCGTATTCGTTATAATCGCCGCTGACGTCATCAGCGCCCTTCGCTTTGCGGATATAACCGCCGTCAAAGTCGATCTCGAGGAGCTTTCCGTCGATAACGATATAGTTTTCGGGCTTGATGCTTTCGGGGATCGCAATCGTGAACTTGACCGCTTCCTGCGCTCTTTCGAGCGAGCCGACGTCCGCGCCGTACTCTACGAGGGGGTTCGCGATCTGCATGTTTTCATCGGCAAGGAATTCATAGGTGCCGGTGATCTCCGCGTTGCCGTCGGGCGCTTCGGCTGCTTCGACGATAACGTAATTGCTTTCGGCGTTCGGGACGGTCGCCGTCGCTTCGCAGAGGATGCGATAGTTCGTGCCGGCAACGACCTGAGTCGCGAGCAGAGCGACGGGGACGTATTCGACGCCGGCGAGCGTTTCGCAGGCCTTTTCAAGCGCCTGCTTCGCTTCGTCGGTCAGAGCCGGGGAAGCCGTCTCGGTCCAGCCGCCGTCGGCGTCCGCGTACTCCGCGCCCGCGCCGCTTTCAACTATACCCGTTATCTCGGCGCCGCCGTTCAGGTCCTCGTAAACGTAAACGATCGCGTACGACGCCTCCGCGTCGGGAACGGTGGGAGTCGCCTTGCAGAGCACGCAGTGATTCGTTCCCGCGACGACCTGGCTCGCGAGATAGGCGACGGGGACGTACTCGACGCCCGCCAGAGTTTCCGTGGCCTTCTCGAATACGGTTTTGAATTCGTCGGTTATCTCGGGCGAATCGGCTTTCGTCCAGCCGCCGTCGATACCGTTTTCGTCGCCCCCGGCGTTCGTGTTGCCGTTGACGTCGCTGCCGCCGTTGTTTTGTTTGCCGCACGCGGAAAAAGCGACGCAGATTGCCGCGAGCATCGCGGCGCATACCAGAATAGAAAGGAATCTTTTCATTTTTCTTACCTCGCTTGTTGTGTTTTCGAGCCGCTGTTTTTTGCCGCTCTGCCCTTTATACAGACGGGAAGCGCGAAATGTTGCAAAAAACGGAAAATATTTATATTTTTTTCAAAAGAAGCTCCCGTATCGCAAAAAAGCAGCCGGCTTTCGCCGAGTGTTCTTAAGGACACTCGGCGAACGATGTGTTCCGCTGACGCGGAACGTGATGCGTCCTTCGGACGTGATGTGCGCTTCGCGCGTGATGTGTGCCTTCGGCACATTGGCGGAACACATCACATCACTGCG
>JAFZXI010000115.1 GCA_017616855.1 Clostridia bacterium
CTTCTTTTGGCATAGATTTATCCTCCTTTTGTGTTGTTTGTTTGACTGGCAGGTCATCCTATTCTATCACATTTGGAGGATTTTTCTTTATCGGTTAACCTTTTTCCAACCACGCGACTATCGCGTGGTTTTCCTTTACAACAAAACGCCCTCTCGGCAAGTCCGAGGGGGCGTTGATTTGTTGCGTCATTATTTATGTTTCGCGGTCTCCGCGACGGCGAGGGCGTCGCAGCGCTCGTTTTCCGGATGTCCGTTATGTCCGCGTATCCAGACAAAGCTTACGGCGTGCGTTTCGAGCAGCGGGAGGAGTTTTTCCCAGAGGTCGGCGTTCAGCGCGGGCTTTTTGTCCGCTTTGCGCCAGTTGTTCGCTTTCCAGGCGTAGACCCAGCGGTTTTCGACCGCGTTGACGACGTATTGCGAATCGGTCGTAAGCGTGACGCCGCAGGGGCGTTTCAGCGCGGAAAGCGCTTCAATAACGGCGGTCAACTCCATGCGGTTGTTGGTCGTTTCCTTTTCGCCGCCGGATAGTTCCTTTTCCCTGCCGTTATAGCGCAGAACCGCTCCCCATCCGCCCGCGCCGGGGTTGCCGGAGCAGGCGCCGTCGGTGAATATCTCGACCTGCGGGCGCGTCATTTCCATATGTGCAAACGTCCGGCGTCGTGCTCGCTCTTAAGCAGTATAACCACAAGCGGCAGCACGAATACGCCTATGAACCCGAACAACTCGAGTCCGAGATAAAGCGCGAGCAGCGCGACAAAGGGATGTATGCCCACCTGCTTACCAATGAGTTTCGGCTCGATGAGGTTTCTGACGAAGGTCAAAACAACGTATGCCACGACGAGGATTATTCCGAACCAGATATCGCCGCCGATGAAATTGATTATCGCCCACGGGATAAACACTACGCCTAACCCGACGACGGGAAGAAGGTCGATGAGCGCGATAATAAACGACAGCAGCATCGCGTGATTCAGATGCATCACCAGGAACAGCAAGTACATAGACACGAAATAGAACGCGAAAATAATCGCGTAAGTTTTTGTGTATCCCCAGACTGTCGTCTTCATAAACACCTTCACGTTCAGCATCGTTTTCTGATGCTTCGGCGAAAGCTGACGCATTACGAACGCTCTTATGCGGACGTAATCGGCGCTGAGCAGAACGGTAGCGACTACCGTGATGAAGAAGCTGAACAGGAACGACGACGCGTTCGTTACTATTCCGGAAACGATGTTCTGCACATCGAACGTCTTTGAAAGCGACTCGGTCATGTTGCCGACGAGCGTGCTGAAATTAAACGCGTTGCGGAGCACTTCCGGCAGCCCTATCCTGTTAAGGAACGCCTCGTAGGAATTGATTATGTTTTCCCATTTTTCAGGCAAGCTCTTCATGAGATTGCCTATATCCTTGACGAGACTGGTCGCCTCGCCGAGCACGACGGTGATCAGGAAATAAAACGCGACCACAATCAGCCCGATCGCGAGGATAACGATTATCGGCCCGCCTATCTTGCGCGGTATCTTCAGTTTACGTTCAACCAGATTGACAAGCGGATTAGTCGCAAGCACGATAAGAAGCGCGAAGATGAACGGCACAAAAAGCCCCGGCAAATACCGCAGCGCAAAATACGCCATAGCGACGCAAACCGCTATGAAGAAAACGTTTATCAGAAACTTGACTCTTCGGTTTTCCGTCAGCGAGGTCATCCGCACACTTCCTTTCTTTTTACATTATACACGCTTGCCGGCGCAATTACAATAAAAAATTGTCAAATTATGCTCGATTTTTAAGGCAAACAATCAGTTTTTATCCGGTATTCCCTGTCCTTGAGAAGTCAAAATCGGTATAATTCTCCGGAACATCGCCGACGATCACTGTTTCGGCAAGGTTGAAGGAGCAGGTCGAAAGCGTTTCGATACGGTAGGTCGCGGCGAGGATAGTGAAGCGAACCTCGACGGTCATGGTTATGCGGTGAAGCGTCTGGTTGATGCCGGCGGAGGCAAACTCACTCGAAAAATCGACGTCAACGGTACTTATCGAATCGAGCTTAACCGTGATTGCGAATCCCCTGCCCGCGAAGAGTTCGCCGAGCAAGCTGCCGAGCGAAACGCGGACGCTCGTCGGCGGCGCTTTTTCAAGCGTTTCCGAGACCGCGTCTCCGACCGCGAGACGGAGCGCGTTCAGGCGTTTCGCGTCAGCGTGAAGCGACACTACCCTTCCGTCGGCCGCATACGCGATATCGACAACGTCGCCGTAGGTTAGCTTTTCTTCCGCGAATACGGCGACGACGCCGTCGTTTATCGCCGCCGAACCGAGCCGCTTCCCTTCCATTTCCGCGAGCGAAACGACGTACGGGCGCAGCTTTGCGCGCAGAAGGAGCAGAGCGGCGACGGCCGCCCCGAGAATTATCAGTATTTTCACCCGTCTCATACGTTTCTTTGCCATATTCCCGCCTCCCGTTCCATTTTATGAAGCGAAAAACGGCGTGTTTCCGAATAATGCCGAAGCGGCGGCGGAAAATACGTTTTGGAGGCGTAAAAATGCTCGTTTCTTTAATACGCACGGTAATCGTATATATACTGCTGATGCTCGCGATGCGGCTGATGGGAAAACGCCAGCTCGGCGACCTGCAACCGGCGGAGTTGATAATCACTATTATCATTTCCGACCTCGCCGCGATACCTGTCACGGATACCGGAATACCGCTGATAAACGGACTCGTGCCTCTGTTAACGCTCGTTATCTGCGAGCTGTTATTCTCAGCGATAAGCATGCGTTCCATCGGATTCCGCAAGCGAATGCTCGGCTCTCCCGTCGTAGTTATAGACGGAGGTAAGGTCGTGCAGAAAAACCTGTTCCGCCTGCGCTTCACTCTCGACGATCTACTCGGCGAAGTTAGAAACTGCGGCTGCGCCTCTTTTTCCGACGTCGCCTTCGCGATAGTCGAAACGGACGGTAAGTTCAGCGTCATACCGGCAGACCCCGCCGCTCCGCCGCCGGAGGAGCTTCCGCGCATGGTCGTCTCAGACGGCAAGCCGGTCAAAGACGAGCTGAACGCCGCGGGCGTCGCGCCGGAAGCGCTTGACGCGGCTCTGAAAAGCGAGGGCGTCAGGATGAAGGACGTTTTTTACTGCTTCTTTACACAAGGCGGTTTTGAAATAGTGAAGAGGGACTCAAAATGAAAAGAATAGCGATCGCGGTTCCGCTGCTTCTCGTTTTCATAGCCGGCGCTTCATTCGCCTGCATTCTGCTCCTGCACGATACGGAAAAGAAAGCGGACGGTTTCATCACCGCCGCCTCCGAAAGCGCGATGCGCGACGATTTCGCCGCCTGCGAAGAAACGCTGAACGCCTTCGCGGACTTCTGGGAGAAGCGAAAAGTATATTATATACTTTTTGTCCGGCACGACGAAATGCACGACATAGAAATCGGCATCGAGCAAATGAAAGGATTTGCCCGATGCCGTGATAAAAGCAGTATTATCGGCGAACTCGAAATGCTGAAAACCGTGCTGAAACACATCAGTGAAAGCGAGCTGCCGCTTTTGAATAATATCCTGTGACTATTTAATCAGTTTTATGAGCGAGATGTAAACGTCGTGCGGGTTTTTCAGGAAGTTGCGCTTTATATCCTCCGCGGTCATCTCGTCTCCCGCCTCTATGCGAACGTTGAAAAGCTCCCTGCCGTTGAGCGCGAAGCGCATGTTGACGAAGCATCCCAGCGCGTGCGGCTCGATAACGCACTCCGCTCTGCCGCCGCTTTTCGCTTCGAGCACGCCGGCGTACACTTTCTCGCACACAGCGAGCGGAAGCGTCGCGCCGAGCAGGCGGTCTGCGTTCCTGCCGTCGTCGGTAATATAAAACACGGTCCTGCCGTCTTCGCTTTCCTTGCGGACGTGTCCGTTTTCGCAAAGATCGCTTATGGCAACGGCGTAGTCGAAATAATTGACGTAGCCGTCCGCGAGCATGCCGTCGGTCAGATCGGTCATCGCGACGGGGTTATCAAGCTCGCTGAGCACGCGGCATATAAGGATTTTGACGTCGTTGATATTGCTTAATCCGCCGGGTTCCACTCTCATTTTAATCACCGCCTATATTTTACCAAATCAACGTGTCGCTGTCAACCCGACTGCATAACTTTTCACCTTATTGTCAAAAATATCTTTGCGCGGGCATATTTTCCGTCCGCGTACATACTATTTACAAAAAGGGTGATGGCTATGCTTCCCGACGCGGAAATACTTGAAACGGATCTTACGCTCTTTGAGCAGATTGAACTCGCAAAGGACGAGCTGAAGCGGCTTTACGGCAGGTTTGACTACGAAAACGATCCGGCCCGCATAGATGAGATCATTTTCCTTCTCTGCGCCGCGGAAAGCAAATACAACGCGCTTATGGAAATGGCGCGCCGAAAGGCGAGCTGACACGGAAAGGACGGATAATATGGCAACGTTTTGGACGGTCGCAAGCGCGGCCGCGCTGTTTTTGCTCGCTTTCGCGCTGACGGCTGCCGGCGGTTCGCGAAAAAAGCGCTTCATCGTCGGAGGACTTGGCGGCGTTTCGCTGCTGCTCGCGCTGAATCTGTCGGCGGAGCTGACGGGTATCTACGTCGGGCTGAACGCGGTGAGTTTGACCGCTTCGTTTCTCCTCGGAGTACCGGGCGCATTCGCGGTGCTGACGGCGGGGATAATTACATAACGGGATTTGACTGTCCGGCGCCCTGACGGGCGCCGTTTTTTTGTGCCGCGAACCCCAAAAAACGCCCGAAGTCTCCCTTCTTTTCGACGAAACAGAATCAGAATCAACGCAATTATTTTATTTTTTACATATTTTGATATTGATATTTTTCCTGCGGCGTGATATGATTATCAAAAGATTGGAGGAAAACGCCGTGGATAATAATATTAAAATGCGCACCTCCGCGTTCGGAGGATTCAACAAAAACGACGTTCTCGCATATATCGACGCTCTGAGCCGCAAATATAAAGCCGTTGAGAGCGATCTTAACGGAAAGATCTCCGAGCTCTCCGCTTCGCGCGAAAACCTCGCCGAGCAGGTGAACGATTTTTCGGAGCGCATCTCCGCGCTCGAAGACGCCTGCACGAGAGCGCAGGAAGCCGCCGACAAGGCCAGCGCCGAGCGCGAAGCCGCCAGAAGCGAAGCGAGTGAGCTTCGCCGCAAGGCCGTGCTGCTCGAGGTCGAAAACAACCGTCTCAAGTCGCAGCTTTCCGCCGGCGAAAAAGAGGCCGAAAAGGTCCATGAGGAAAAGGAAAAGATCGCCGACGCGATTATCGACGCGAGAAAGAACGCGCAGATGATAATGAACTCCGCGCGCGATAAGGCGGTCGGCAAAATCCGCGACGCCGAGGAGGAGATAAACGGGCTGCACCACAAGGTCGAGGGCTTCATCTCCGACGTCGAAGACATGAAGAACTCCATGGCCGAAATGCTCCGCCGCATGGAAGGCAACGTCGGCGAGATAAGCGCCCGCCTCGAAGAACTTCACAAGGAAGTCTTCAAGATCGACAACTCCCTCAAGCTCATCTCCCTCGACACAGAGGTCTCGCAGATAAAGATAAAACGCGAGGAAAGCGCTGAGGAAGCCGTCTTCACGTCCGATGACGCAGCGCTCTGAGAATAACGACTATATAAAAACGCCTCCCTCGCGGGAGGCGTTTTTTTACGCTTATTTTCGGAGATCCTTGACTCGCTCCGCTCGCTCAGGATGACGGCGGGAGTCAGCAATTCTTTTCGCAATAGGCGATCTTGATGCAGACGGAAAGCAGTTCAATCGCGGTGCGGACTTCATCGACGCTCGGATAGGTCGGTGCGATACGGATGTTGCGGTCGCGCGGGTCGCGTCTGTAAGGGAACGTCGCGCCGACGTTCGTCAGCTTCACGCCCGCTTCGGCGGCGAGGTCGAACGCCCTGCCGGCACAGCCGTCGGCGGTGTTCAGCGAGATGAAGTAGCCGCCGCGCGGCTCGGTCCAGTTCGCCGCCTCGGGGCAGTCCGCGAACTCGCGGCGCAGTACTTCGATAGCCGCCTCGAACTTCGGGCGGATAAGTGCGGCGTGGGCGCGCATGTGCGCCTTCACTCCGTTGATGTCGCGGTAGAATCTGACGTGACGCAGCTGATTGAGTTTGTCGGGGCCGATGGTCTGCTTGGAGATGATGCGCTCGGCGTCTCTGATGTTGCGCTCGCTCGACGCGAAAGCCGCGACGCCGCTGCCCGGAAAGCTTATCTTCGACGTCGAGCCGAAGATATAAGCAATGTCGGGGTTGCCGGCCTTCTCACACTCGCTCTGCAGGTCGAGGAGCTTGTCGCCCTCTTCATAGAGGTCGTGCATACAGTAGGCGTCGTCCCAGAAGATGCGGAAATCCGGCGCCGCCGGCTTTAACCGCGCAAAACGGCGGACGGTCTCGTCGGAATAAGTCGTGCCGTCCGGGTTGGAGTATTTCGGCACGCACCAGATGCCCTTTATCGCCGGATCGGAGGAAACGAGCTCCTCTACCCTGTTCATGTCCGGCCCTTCGGGCGTCATATCGACGTTTATCATTTTTATTCCGAAAAGCTCGCAGATGGCGAAGTGCCTGTCGTAGCCCGGGACGGGACAAAGGAACTTGACCTCGGAAAGTCTGCCCCACGGGGTGCTTCCGAGGATACCGAAGCACCAGGCGCGGGAGATAGCGTCAAACATCATGTTCAGACTGGAGTTTCCGCCGATGATGATGTTGTCGCTGTTCACGCAGAGCATTTCGGAGAAAAGGCGCTTCGCGGCGGGTATGCCGGTAAGCAGTCCGTAGCTGCGGCAGTCAATCCCGTCGGTCCGGCAATCGTTTGCGGTCGCGAGGTTGACGAGCATTTCCTGCGAAAGCGTAAGCTGCTCGGGAGACGGTACGCCTCTCGACATATTCATCGAGAGATCCATCGCCTTGAAAGCGGTATATCTTTGCCATAATTCATTGATGCTTTGCATAACCATTCGACCTCTGTGAGTAGAATATGGACATTATATTACTTTTGCGATCCTTTTGCAATTCTTTTTTCAAAAAAACGCTCCAAAATCGGCTTGTTGCACACCAATTTGTGACAAACTATCGAAAAATTGGATATATCTTTTCAAAATCACTTCACAAACCCGCCGAAATGAGTTATAATACACAATGGTTGATAATGAAACTTTAATAATAATTACACGCCGCCGAAAAGGCAGAAAGGAGCAACGATTATGGAAGACAAGAGAATACTCATTGCCGACGATGAAGAAGGCATAAGGGATATGGTCAAGGAATACATAGGCCTCGACGGATTCTCCGTCGACGAGGCCGCCGACGGCGAGGAAGCCCTTGCCCTGCTCGCGAAAAACAACTACGATCTGCTGCTGCTCGACGTCATGATGCCGAAGGTCAACGGCTGGAACGTGCTCAGAACGCTCCGCGAAACGTCCAACCTGCCCGTCATCATGCTAACCGCCAGAGGCGAGGAATACGATAAACTTTTCGGCTTTGAGCTCGGAGCCGACGACTACATGATTAAGCCCTTCTCCCCCAAGGAGCTGCTCGCCCGCATGAAAGCAATCATTCGCAGAGCGGACACCGACAAGACCGGCTCCGCCGCGGAAAAGGAGACCGACACCTTCGGCGGATTGAAGATCGAGTATTTCTCCCGCAACGTCTACGTCGACGGCGAGCTGATTTCGCTGACGCCGAAGGAATTCGAGCTCCTCAGCTTCTTCGCGCATAACGAGCATTACGTTTTCACGCGCGAACAGCTTCTCTCAAAGGTTTGGGGCTACGACTTCTACGGCGACGAGCGCACCGTGGATACGCATATCAAGATGCTCCGCGACAGCTTGAAAAACTACCGTTCCTACATCGTTACCGTCTGGGGAACGGGATATAAGTTCGAAACGGGAACGGGCAAATGAAAGGTCTCGCGCTGAAGTTCTGGGCAGGCATGACCGCGCTTATAGCGGGCATGCTCGTGCTCCTTTGGGTGTTTCAGGTCGTCAGTCTGCAGCGCGTCTACGTTGACGAGATAATGTCGCAGATAAACGAAGACGCCGAATACCTCGCCGACTGCCTGTCGAGAAACGAATCGGACGAGTTCATGAGCAGCGCGTCCACGCTTGCGTATACGAAAAACATCTCGGTGCAGGCATACGTAACCGAGTCCTTGTGCATCTTCAACACGGAATCCGCAACGCCTTCTCCGTCTTCGATGGCTTCAAGCAGCGCCTTCAAACACGCGGTTTCAGAAGCGCTTTCCGGCAGGGAGTATCAGGGCACTATTTCGCATCCGAAATTCGGCACTAACGTAGCGGTCAGAGGCATCCCCTACCGCTATTCCGACGGCACCTACGGCGCGCTTATGATAAGCGCTTCGCTCGCGCCGGTCAACACTACGGTCAATATTATTCAGCGCCAGCTGATAATCACCACCGTCGTACTCCTCGCGCTCGCGCTCATCATTTCATTCATCATTTCGCGCACGCTGACAAAGCCGATACTCCGCATCGAAAAGGCGACGAAGCGCATCGCGGAGGGCGATTACTCCGTCAAGCTCGACGTTGATTCCAATGACGAAATCGGCTCGCTCGCGGAATCGGTCAACGACATGGCCGCGGAGCTTTCCAGAACGGACGAGCTGCGCAAGGACCTTATCGCGAACGTTTCGCACGACCTGCGCACTCCGCTGAGTCTTATCAGAGGATATGCGGAAACGCTGCGCGACGTTACCGGCGACAACAAGGAAAAACGCGAACGCCAGCTCGGCATAATCATCGACGAGACCGAGCGGCTCGACCGTATCGTCAGCGATATGCTGGACCTCTCAAAACTGCAGTCCGGCTCGATTACCGTTTCCCCCGCCCCGTTCGACGTCAGGCGCGCGTTCGGCGACATCATTTCGAGATACGACGACTTGAGCGCGAAAAGCGGCGTTACCGCAGCCGCGGAATGCGAGGACGGGCTCTCCGCCGTCGGCGATCTGCCGCGACTGGAGCAGGTTTTCTACAACCTCATCAACAACGCCTTCAACCACACGAAACAGGGCGGAAAAATCACCCTCGCGGCAGCGAAAAACGGCGAACTGATACGCTTTTCCGTGACCGACACCGGCAGCGGCATTTCAAAAGAGGACCTGCCGCACATCTTCGACCGCTATTACAAAGGCGAAGCGGGCGTCCGCAAAATCGTCGGCACCGGTCTCGGTCTCGCGATCGTCAAAAACATCCTCGAAGCGCACCACGCCGTCTACGGCGTCGATAGTACCGTCGGCGTCGGCACGACCTTCTGGTTCGACCTGCCGGCCGCGGAAAATTGATAATAAACCGAATATGCGAAAACGCCTCCCGAAATTCGGGAGGCGTTTTTTGTTTCAGTTACGCGTCATTCCGAGGGCTGCGCACGAGGAATCCCCTTCCCCTTGCAAGCGGTCGGAAAAGGCGGGGGATCCTTCGACTCGCGCTTCGCGCTCGCTCAGGATGACGGAGAACGGACGGGCGATGCGTCCCTGCGGCATTATCCCAGCGAGCTCTGGTTTGCGAGCTTCGCGGCGACGCGGAGTATCTTCAGCGCGTCTGCGACGGTGATGTCGCCGTCGCCGTCAACGTCGCCTATCGCGATATCCTCGCCCGTCGCGCTGACGAGTTTAGCCGCGATACGCAGCGCCTTAAGGGCATCGGCGACTGTAATCTCGCCGTCCTTGTCCAGGTCGCCCTTCATCGCGCTTATCGCCGTTACCGCAGAACCGACGACGGCTATTTCGCCGTTGGAGTTGACCGAAACGAGCACCTCGCGCCCGTCGTCGAACACGACGGTCACAATATCGTTGAACGCGAACTCGTCTCCTATAGGAGCGCAGGTAAAAGACGGATAGTATTCGACGCCCGCCTCGAACTTGCCGTTAAAGGTGGAGTAATAAACTCTGCCGGATAAATAACTTTTAGTATTCCAGCACGAGGATACGATCACGGAATTATACAGGCGCGAGAAGCAATCCGGCGGGTTATCCGCGGCGGACTGCCCGACTATCGCGACGGGAGTTCCGCCAACGCGCACGGTGCCTATCTGCTGAACGGTGACGTCTTCCCATATCGCGGTCGCCGTTCTGTTGCTTGTTACCGTCATGGTGTCGCCGGGGTTATAGTAGACCCTCATCGACATCCAGCACTTGAACTTCTTTCCCTCCGGCGCCTGGAACAGGCACTCCGGGAAGGTGAACGTTCCGCCGGAAACGACGGGCACGGCGTTCATCGTTCCGCTGCCGTCGATCCCCGCGTCGAAGGTGACGGCGTAATACGAGTTCCCCGACTCCTTCCAGATCGCGAGGATATCGGTATCGTCGGTAATGGCGGCGTATCCGCCCGCCTCATAACGCTTGCGGTTGACCAGCCAGTAGCTGAATTCATATCCCGCCGGCGGCGTGAAGGCGCATTCAGGCAGTCTTATTGTCGCGTTCTCCGCGACGGTGCAGGAAGGCATTTCGCCGCTGCCCCCGTTCGCGTTGTAGGTCACGGTGTAGGTCACGGGGAACACATAAAGAGAAAACTTTATGCCGTTACTGTTGGCGTATACCTGCGCCTGCGAAGCGCCTTTTCCGTAAATCGTATAAGAGGGGTTGACGCTGCTTCCCAAATATCCCAAAGCGTACTGGCCTATCTTCGTGACGGACGGAGGCACCACGACGCTAAAGAGGTTAGGACACGATAAAAACGCTTTATCGCCGATCTGACTCAGGCCCATCGGAAACTCAACGCTTCTCAGCCCTGTGTACGCAAACGCAAATTTCCCGATGCCCGTCACGCTCTCCGGTATAACGACGGAATTGAGCTTGCTGCATCCGTAGAAAAGATACGGCGATATAATCGTAAGGCCTTTCGACAGCGTAACGCTCTCAAGAGCGCGGCACTCAAGGAACGCTTCTTTCGAGATCGAGGTAACGCTGTCCGGTATCACGATGCTGCGCAGAGTGTCGGATCTCGCGAACGCGTCAGCGCCGATGGAAGTCAGACCGTCGGACAGCGTCACCGACTCGGCGGCGGAATAAATAAACGCCATGTCGCCGATATGGGTAACGCCGCTTTCCACGACGATGCGCTTGACGTACTGCCAATAGTCGGCATACGCCGGAGCGTTGTTGCTGTCATAGTCCGCCATGCGTCCCCCGCCGGAAAGGCCGGGACTTATGGTAAGCGTTGAATCGGAAAGAGTCCAGATACATTCGCCCGATTCGCCGCCCACGTACAGGGCGGACGAGTTCAGCGGCATGCCCGCGAACAGCGCCGCGATAACGGCGGAAACAAGCAGTAATGAAAGGATACGGCGTTTCATATAATCGACTCCTTTGAAAGTGAGATTATGCTGAAGGTGTGGGCAATTCGCGCCTTGGCTCCCTCTGAGGAGGGAGCTGTCGAGGGCGGCTGAAAGCCGTCCGAGACTGAGGGAGAGATAACGCTGAGCCGCGCTTTGCAGGTGCGTTATTTCGGAGACGGCTAATTGTCCTTTTTGCGTCTACGGCACGAAGTATATGCAGAGGGAGAATCGACGTTATCTCTCCCTCCGTCTTGCCGTCGCTTTGCTCCGTCAATCCACCTCCCTCCTCAGAGGGAGGCAAGCCGCACGGCTGCGTCACTTATCCGAGCGTACTGATATCGGTCAGCTTTGCGGCGACGCGGAGGATTGCCAGCGCGTCGGCGACAGTAACGTGGCCGTCGCCGTCGATATCGCCTATCTGAACGTGGTCGTAGGTTTCTGTGACGAGCTTTGCAGCGATACGCAGCGCCGCGAGGGCGTCCGCGACCGTTATCTGCCCGTCGAAGTCAAAGTCGCCGCGCATAAACAGCTTCAGCACGAGGTCGCAGGTGATGCTGCCGTCAACGGTGATGAACTTCGTCGCGAGCGTTTTGTCCTGCGAGGACGCGATCAGCGTGTAGTTGCCGGGCGCGACGCCGCAGACGGCGTAACTCATGCTGTCTCCGGGGATTGTTATCGAATAGGCGGCATAGTCGGAGCCGGACTTATAAAGCGAAATGGTAACCGGTTCGGATTGGTCCGTCCTGTTCGTGATGCCGCCGCTTACGTCGCCGCTCTGAGGCGCGTCGACGATGAATTTGACGCCGGAGCACCACTCGTAGTAAGGATCCTTCGGCGTTAACCCGCCGTTCAGCGTGTAGATCGTATCGTTATTGAAGCTGTATTCGTCCAGCGGAGTGAATACCAGGTACGGCGTATACTCGACGCCGGGTTTGAAGGTATCGACGTCGGTCCTCATGGTGATGAGACTGCCCTCCGCGACGTAGGTCCAGTGGTGGACCGAGACGGTATACTTATCGGGGTTGTTCGACTGGATCGTGGCGTTTATTTCCGCGGGCGTCATTCCCTTGTGCGGTTCGTCGATGGTCGCGCCCGCGTTCGTTATCGTCGTCTCGGAGTTCGCCGCCATCGTCAGCGCCTCGTAGAAGCCCATCGAGGTCGAGCCCTTGTTCGTCGCGGTCTGGCCGTTTATCTCGAAGACGGTGTTGCCCTTCTCGAAGGCGTAGCCGGATTTCGGCGCGAAGATTATTACGACCTGATAATCAAAGTCTTTCGTAAACTTCTCGTTCTCGCCTATCTCCACCTGAGTCTTGTAATTCTTCCACTCTTCGACGATGACGTCGTATTTCTCCGGCTCGAGCGAAACGGGGTTCATATCCGGGTGTTCGCCCGCGACGGGAGCGCCTATCGTGCAGCCGGCGGTCGTCAGCACCTTAGGGTAGGTCCAGTTGATAACGATTGTCATATCGCCGGTGACGTCGATCTTCGTGCCGGGCATGAAGCCGTATGTGCCGTCTATAATATACGAATCGAAGGTCAGGCCCGCCGGCGGCTGCGCGGTGCAGTTCGGGAGCGTATACTGCGTGCCGTAAAGCGCGGTGCCGGGATCCATATCGGTGCGCCCGCCGTTGCGGTCGAAGGTTATCGTGCACATCGCGGGAGTCCAGTAAGGCGTGAAGGTCTCGCTGACATACGGCGTATACGCAAAACCGGGTCTGTAGTAATACCCTCTGCTGTCGAGCCAGTAGCCGCTGAACTTGCGGCCGGACGGCGGCGTGAAGGTACATTCGGGCAGTTCGTAATCCACCCAGTTCGGGACGACGACCGACTCCATATAGCCGCTGCCTTCGCCGGGGTCGAAGCTGAGCGTAACAAACTGCTGGACGTAGATCGCGGTGAACACAAGATCCTGCTTGACGGTGATGGTATCGCCGGGATAATATCTCTCGCCTTCGCAGCGCCAGAAGAGGAACTTCTTATCCTCCGGCGGAATGAATACGCAGTTTGGCGCGGTATAGGTGCCGCCCGCGCTGACCGAGACGTCGGGCTTGTCGCCGGTGCCATCGCCCGCGTCGAAATGGATATAATAGCAATCCGACTTCATGACCCTGATCTGGTTGCTCGAATATATGAGCTTTGTGCCCGCGCTGTCGGAATAAGCGAAGTATTGGTAGATACCCGCGTCGGACGCGCCGAGGGTGAGATTTGAGCCGGTGTTATTCGACGTTTTGTATATGACGGTGTCGCCGCCGGATGCGGGCGTGAACTTCCAGCAGGAATACTTCGTGCCGCTGGCGGAGGTGTTGTTATGCTTGAGCGTGACCTTGTCCGAGCCGACGCATCTGACGGCTGTGGTCATGTGATCCATCTCGTCCTGCTCGTCGGTGTTGTAACGGTCGGTCGTCACCCACTTCGGGCAGTAGACGTCGAATGCGAATTCGGTCTCGTAGCGCGCTCCGCTCGACGGATTCTGAGAGAAGATGTGCAGCGCGAGCTTGTTCATCGCGCCGGGCTTCAGCATATTCTCGGCGTCGGTGAAACGTACGTACGTCGAGTTGTACTGAGTCAGCGAGAAGGTCACGACGCTGCCGCCGTCACCGATGACCGGCACAGAGTAGGAAGACTCGCCGTCACCTTTAACGAGACGCAGCTCGACGGTGTTGTCCATGGTCCTGTCCAGGTCGCGGACGAAAAGCGTAAGCTGATAGTTGTTCTTGCCGCCGACCGGTCTGCTCCACATATTTGTGAAGGAGGAATACTCGACGAACGGCAGGCTGACGTCCGGCACGTAGACCTTCTGCGTCAGCTCGCAGAACACGCCGCAAACGTAGGTCGTGCGGCGGTTGAAGGTGATGAAGGGCCTGTATTTCACCGCGTAGGTGTGCCCCTTCTGGAAGGTGAATCCCGCCGACTGCTCGACGAAAACGCTGTTGTAGCCGGTGCAGAACCAGTTGAGGTCGAAGTCGTCCCTGAAGGTGTTTATCGTCTTGAAGGACGCGGGATTGTTGACGTCATAGATCGTCCAGCCGTAGCCGTTGGCGATCATATTGATATAGGTGGACTCATTATAGTAGAGTTCCTGACCGGCATACATACCGGCGCCGGCCGGGTAGTAGTAGTTCGGGCTGTCCGCGCGGATGACGCGGGAGCTGTAGGGCGCCCATTCGATCTTGCCCGCGGAGTTGACGGCGGGATCCTCGAAGTAAACGTTCAGATCCGGCTCGGGAAGCGGCTCGAGAGGGCCGTAGCCGAAGTCGCCGGTCCTGCCCGGCGCGTAGTCGATGACGGTCGTGTCGTAATGGAAGACGCCGCCGTTTTCCGCGCCCTTGAAGCACTCGGTCGGGATGTTGACTTTGCCGGGCGATTTGCTCGTATCGTATTCGATGCGGAATTTGGTGAGCGTCTGGTTCCATCTGTCGCCGACGATTATTCTCGGACTCTTGACCGTGAACGCCGCGCACCAGACCTCGACGACGCCGCCGTTATAGTTGATAATATTCGCGCCGCCGTCGCCGTGGAAGTTGCCGTTATAGATCTTGACGGTCGAGCCGCTGTTTATCTCGAGCGCCGCCTGCTTTTCCCATATCTGGAGTCCCCAGCCGTTTGAATCCTCGCAGCCGAGGTCCGCGTATCCGATGCCGGTGAAACTGCCGCCGCGGATGATGACGGTGGAGCCGTTTTTCGCGGTCAGCGCGGTGCCGCTGTCGACGCGCCATGCGTCGCCGTTATAGTCGCTGTCGAGATAGCTGACGTTGCGCCCCTCGCTTTTGGCGACGTAAGCGGCGGCGCAATACATCTCTTTCGTATAGCCGGCGATGTAGTTGCCGCCGTTGACCGTCAGGCGTCCGCCGTACTCGGCGATAAGCACCTGCTCGTGGCAATCGTAACTGTTGGTCTGCCAGTAGTATTCCTCTACGAGCTCGCCGTTGACCTGCATCGTGCCACCGCCGATGGTGTCGTTGATGACCAGTGTGCCGGCGACCGCGAGGATCTTGCCGTATCCGGCTCCGTCCCAATGATAGTCTAAAGTGCCCCCGATATCGCCGTGAGTGCCTTTACAGTATTTATGAATAAAATGGCCCTTCAGGTCGAGGACGATATTTCCGTTGACGGGGATAGCGGTGCTGTAATACTTGTCGTCTCCGATCCAGGAAATGTCGTTGCCGATGTTGACGTAGACCGGCCCCTCGTCTTCGAGCCGCATGACCGAGTCAAACTCGTCCCAAGTGGTGACTATGTAGGGGTTGGACGCGGTGCCGAGTCCGGTGATCGCGCCCGCCGATATGACGAAGGCGCCGGGAAGCAGCCCGAGCAGCATCGTCAGCGCGAGAATGACGGAAATGATGCGGGTTCTTTTCATGGTTGGTTGCCTCTCTTTCGATCGGTTGCGCCGCACTCGGCGGTGAATATGGCAGCGAACGCGACGGCGTTCGTCTTATACCGCGTACGGGTCTATAGTCCACCAATTAATCAGTTTCGCGGCGACGCGGAGTATCGCCAGCGCGTCGGCAACGGTGACGTGACCGTCAAGATCGGTGTCGCCTATGCGTATCAGCGCCGGCGTTTCATCGATAAGCTTCGCGGCGATGCGGAGCGCCTTGAGCGCGTCCGCGACGGTGATTTCGTTATCGTTGTCGAAGTCGCCTATCGGCACGTAGCTGTCATATTTGACCATGAAATCGTCTACCCAGAGGCGCAGCTTATTCGTTGTATTACCATGCACGATACCGACGCCGACAAGCTCGCCCTTTATGTTATCAGGTAGTTCAACGGTGTATTCGTTCCAGCTGTTGGTCGCGGTGAACTCCGCGCCCACCTGGTACGTGAAGCCGCCGGGATAGTAATAAACGACTCTGAACTTTTCCGCGTAATCGATCGTATGACTGCCGCGCGCCATGAATCTGACGGCGGTCTTGCCCGTCTTCGGCACGTAGAACACCGGCGAAAGAAGCCAGTTATTGGGCGAAAGCTCCTTGCCGTCATGGTAAGACGCGGAGAATACCGCGCCGTCGCCGCCGTAGGCAAGCGTGTTGAAGGTCGGGTAAGTATACTCGCTGAAGCGACTGTTGCCGTAAGTCCAGTTATAGCCGTCGCCGTCCATATCTTGTCTGTGCCAGGTGTCGATGAAGGGATCGGCCTCGAAGTTATTACTGATTATAATACCATTATCGCGGACGCAGTCGACGCTGAAATCATCGAGATAGAGGCGGTGCATTCCGCGCGTATCGTAATGGTCTATGGCGATCCTGACGCGCTTTCCCCTTTTGGACGCCGGGATATCGCAGGAGTATTTCACCCATTCGTTCGTCGCCGTGCGCTTTGACGAAATCTGGAGCGGGATTTTGTCGCCAAGGTATTCGTAAAGGCAGAAAATGAAGTTTTCCGCGTAGTCGTTCCTATCGCTCCCGCGCGCCCAGACAGTGATCGTCGTGGTTCCGTCGGTCGGCACGGTGAAATACGGGCTGACAAGGCGGTTTGTAGTGTTGAGATCGTTGCCTTCAGCCCAGGAAGGCGACCAGATTGCGCCGCCGCCGCTGACCGAAAGCGGATCAAGATCGCCGCCGGCGTTCTGCGCCCACGTCCAGTCGTAATCGTCTTCGTCGAGGTTTACGGTCGTCCATCCGTTCGTGAATGGATCGCTCTCGAAATCGAATCTGTAAACGTTCGTCGGCCCGCCGACGTTGGTTATCGAGAAGTCGTCGAGCGCGAGCTTGTATACGTCGGAGCAGCCGTAATGCGTTATGACGAACGCGACGCACATTCCGGCGAAGCGGGAAACGTCAACGGTGTATTCCGCCCAGTCCTCGGTCGTCGTGAAAGTCTGCGAGATCACGCTCGGATAGTAACTCTCATACTTATCCATATAAGCGATGCGGAAGGTTTCCTCGTATGCGTCCGGCGCGGTGCCGCGCGCCCAGAGGCGCAGCGTTGAGGTGCCGCCGTCGGGAATGTAGATATACGGCGTGACGAGCCAGTTCGCAGGCGTCAGAGGTCCGTCCGCGTAGGACTCCGAATAGATCGCGCCCTTGCCGTTGCGGACATACACCGATCCTCCGGGCTTGGAGGTGGTGTAGTATTCCCAGTTGTAGCCGTCGCCGTCATAGTCTCTTGTCCACCAGCCGGCCGCGTACGGATCCGACTCGAAGGTGAAGCTGTAGACGACGCGTTCGGTCGTGTCCGCCTCGGCGGGCGCCGCGGAAGCGGGGATCAGCGCCGCCGGAAGCATTCCGAGCAGCATTGTCAGCGTGAGGATGACGGAAATAATGCGGGTCTTTTTCATGTTTGGTCGCTCCTTT
Organism: Clostridia bacterium; assembly: GCA_017616855.1. Lineage (GTDB taxonomy): Bacteria > Bacillota > Clostridia > Oscillospirales > RGIG8002 > RGIG8002. The sequence goes on from JAFZXI010000115.1 coordinate 17,612, forward strand.
ATCCTTGAAATCGATATGCTTAAACATACAATAAACAGTTAGATTTATTATATACTTATTTACATTAAATGTCAATAAACGAATTCGGCAGATTACCGCTTATCCCGCAATAAAAAACGCCGCAGGAATAGCACGGATCCCTGCGGCGTATCATTTTTGACAGGTCAGTTCCAGATCAGGTCGCGTTTGATGACGAGGAAAGCGATGATGCCGATAATCAGCAGCGCGAGCAGGATATAGTAAATGCGCGAACGGGCGCGGCGGCGTTCTTCGCGCCGCTTCTCGCGTTTTTCGTCGTCGGCCTTTACCTCGGCTTTGAACTCTTCGAGCTGTTCCTCTATCGCCTGACGGCGCTCCTCGCGCTCAAGGCGCTCGATCTCTTCCGGAGTCAACCCTTCCTTATCGGCTTCGTTCATACGCTCACCCCCGTTTGAATCTATTATAGCACGCCGCGGCGCCGAGGTCAAGTGAGAATGGCGCGGAGTTTTTCCAGCGCCTTCTTTTCGCGGCGCGAGACCTGCACCTGCGACATCGAAAGCAGTTTCCCCGTGCTCGACTGCGAAAGCTCGTGGCGGTATCGGAGCAGTATCAGCCGCCGTTCGAGCGGTTCAAGCATACCGAGCGCGCGGTCGAGGTCGAGCCGAGTCAGCGCGGAATCGGTCTCGTCGTAAGCGCCGAGCGCGGCGTTTTCATCGGCGTCTATCGAGCAGGTCGGCGCGCAGGCGGTCAGCGCGGACGCGATGCGTTCCGGCGCTTCGCCGAGCGATTCGGCGAGTTCGCAAAGCCGCGCTTCCCTGCCGGTTTCCTTTTCGATGCGCTCTTTTTCGGCGAGTGCGGCGGCGTTGAGCGCCTTCATCGAGCGCCCCACCTTGACGGCGCCGCCCGCGCGGAAAAGCATGCGTATTTCGCCAATGATCACCGGCACGGCGTAAGTCGAAAACGCGGTGCCGAGCGTTTCGTCATACCGCGCCGCCGCTTTGAACAGCCCGAGGCAGCCCGCCTGAAATACGTCGTCGTATTCCGCGCCCCTGTCCTTGAAGCGCACGGCGACGGAACGCACCAGAGCCGTGTTTTCGCGCACGATGCGGTCGTAATCCTTTTCGGCTGCAATCATTCCTTCGCCTTCAGCGTTTTAACCATATGCACGACGGTGCCTTTGCCCGTCTTCGAGCGCACGCGCAGCTTGTCCATGAACGCCTCCATCACAGTGAAACCGAGGCCGGAGCGCTCACTTTCGGGCGACGTCGTGAAAAGCGGGGTCATCGCGCGTTGGATGTCTTCGATGCCTTTGCCCTTGTCCTTGACGTCGATGGCGATTTTGCGGTTCGCGAAAACGTACGCGTTTATGTAGACGATGCCGAGCTTGTTGCCGTAGCCGTGGACTATCGCGTTGGTGACCGCTTCGGAAACGGCGGTCTTTATGTCCGAAAGCTCCTCGACCGTCGGGTCCAACTGCGCGAGAAACGCCGCTACCGCGCTGCGCGAGAAGCCCTCGTTCGAAGAGCGGCCGACGAACTGCAGCTTGAATGAATTGATGTATTTCATATCTTTCCCTTTCCCCGCGGCTAAACCTGCGCCGCAGACTTGATTTCCACCAGCTTCTGCACGCCGGCAAGCCGCAGAAGCTGAAGCGTTCTCCGGTCGGCGCATTCGACGATGACGCGACCTCCGATAGGAGCGACCTTGTTATACCTGCCGAGGATCAGCCCTATTCCGGAGCTGTCCATGAACTTCACTCCCGAAAAGTCGAGCACGACGGTCTCCGGCCGCAGTTTCGCAATCCACATATCCGCCTCTTCGCGTATCGGCCTGGCGGAATGATGGTCGATTTCGGCGGGGAGCGTTACAGTAAGCGCACGCGTGCGCTGTTCGTATTTCATCTCCATATTCTCACCTCATATTTGCAGGTTTTCCCGTTTTTTCGATTATATACAAAATACAAAAAACGGACTATACCCGAAAGTATAGCCCGTCCGATTTGAAAACTCTGTCGTTATTTGTCGGGAATATAGATTTTTCTTGCCTCCGAAACGAGATAAAGCGAGCCGCAGACGACGACCGCGTCTGTCTCCGGATCGTCGGAAGCGAGCTTGAGCGCCGCTTCGACGCTTTCCGCGGCGACAGCCGGAACGCCGGCGGCCCCGAATGCGTCACGCAGCACTTCCGCTTCCATGCATCGCGTATTGTCAACCTTAACGGTTATCACTTTGTTGACGTGGTTCGCGAGCATTTTTATTGAATCCGAAACGTTTTTATCCTTCATCATTGCCGCGACGGCGGTTATCTTCCTGTCGGGGAGCTCGCTTTCGAGCACCCCGGCAAGGCATTCCATTCCGGAGGGGTTGTGCGCGCCGTCGAGGATTACGAGCGGCTTCACGCTGACGGTCTCGAACCGCGCCGGGAGCGTCGCTTTCATCAGCCCGAGCGCGATCTTTTCGCGCGTGAGCTTGTAGAACCCGCTGCACGCGAGTTCTTCGAGCGCCTCGATAGCCGTGACGGCGTTCAGCACCTGATGAGCTCCGCGAAGCGTAATGATATAATCGTTATTCTTGTATGTGAAGAAGCGTTCCCTTTTGCGCAGGCGCATAAGGTCGGGGATTATCACCTCGGCGCGCTTTCTCTCCGCCGTCTCGCGTATCACGGCGAAGACCTCCTCCGCCTGGTCGGGATAAACGACGACGGAGCCGCCGGACTTGATTATCTGCGCCTTTTCGTAAGCAATCTTTTCGAGCGTGTCGCCGAGCAACTCGGTATGGTCGAACGAGACCGAGGTTATGACGGAAACGACAGTAGTCATAACGGCGTTCGTCGCGTCGAGGCGGCCTCCTATGCCGGTCTCGAGCACGACTATTTCGCATCCGTTGCGGAAAAACCATTCCATCGCGGCGGCGGTCAGCAGCTCGAACTCGACGTAATTATCCGGGTTCGCCTCCGCGATCTCTTTCACCTTGTCCATAACGGCGGCAAAGAGTTCGTCCGGAATGTATTCGCCGTTGATCTGTATCCGCTCGTTAAAGCGCACGACGTAAGGCGAAATAAACAGTCCGGTCTTATACCCCGCCTCCTTCAGCGCGGAGGCGCAGAACGCGGCGGTAGAGCCCTTGCCGTTCGTACCGGCTATGTGCAGGAACTTCAAGCGGTTCTGCGGGTTTCCGAGCCCCGCAAGCAGCGTTTTTATCCTATGCAAATCTACGGTCGGTGACAGCCGACCGTAGATTTGCAGATATTCCAATGCCTCGGAATAATTCACTTGATCTCTCCCAGCTTAGCGAGCGAATCGTTGATCTTATCGAGCATCTCCTTGAGCGAGGCGAGCTTCTTGCGCTCGTCTTCGATGAGCTTCGCGGGCGCTTTGGAGATGAAGCCCTCGTTGTTGAGGCGGCTTTCGCAGCGTGTAATCTCGTTCTCGGCGGCGGCCTTCTCCTTGTTCAGACGGGCGCGTTCCTTCTCGGGATCGACCAGCTCGTTCATCGGGATCATAAGCTTCGCGGACGGAACGACCATCGTAAGCGCGTTCGCGACAGAAAGCTCGCGCTCGATCTCGATCTCGCTGACTCCGGCGAGGCGCTTGAAGAACTCGGCGCCCTTGGCGAAGGTCTCCGGCTTGTCGGTCTCGATGAAGAGCGCCGCCTTCTTGGAAAGCGGGATATTCATCGCAGCGCGCTTGGCGCGGATCTCCTTAATCGCCGACATGATGAGGTTCATATCCTCTTCGTCAGCGGCAAAGTTCAGCGCTTCGGAGTATTCGGGATATGGCGCGACGACGAGGGCTTTTCCCTCGTGCGGAATGCTCTGCCATATCTCCTCGGTGATGAATGGCATGAACGGATGCAGCAGCTTAAGGATCTTATCGAGCACGTAAACCAACACGCGCGAGGCGCCCTCCGCCTGCTCTCCGCCGGCAAAGAGACGTATCTTCGCGAGCTCGATATACCAGTCGCAGAAGTCGTCCCAGATGAAACTGTAGACCTTGTCGAGCGCGATACCGAGCTCGAACTTGTCGATATTCGCGGTGACGTCTGCGACGACGTTGTTCAGCTTGGAAAGTATCCACTTATCGTCGAGCGTCAGATGCGCCGGCAGCGCCGTTTCTTCGCCGTGGAGGTTCATCAGCACGAAGCGCGCGGCGTTCCAGAGCTTGTTGGCGAAGTTGCGGCTCGCCTCAACCTTCTCATCGGAGAAGCGCATATCGTTGCCGGGCGAGTTGTTCGTCGCGAGCGCGAAGCGGAGCGCGTCCGCGCCGTACTGCTCGATGACCTTAAGCGGATCGATGCCGTTGCCGAGCGACTTCGACATCTTCCTGCCCTGCGCGTCGCGCACGAGGCCGTGAATGAATACGGTCTTGAACGGCGGCTTGCCGGTGTGTTCGAGCCCGGAGAAGATCATTCTCGCGACCCAGAAGAAGATTATGTCATACGCCGTAACGAGCGTCGTGGTCGGATAGAAATAGTCGAGGTCCGCGGTCTTCTTCGGCCAGCCGAGCGTCGAGAACGGCCACAGCGCCGATGAGAACCAGGTATCGAGGACGTCTTCGTCCTGGTGCATGTGATTCGAACCGCACTTCGGGCAGACGTTGACCGTCTCTTTCGAAACAGTCATTTCGCCGCAGTCGTCGCAGTAATACGCGGGTATGCGGTGCCCCCACCAAAGCTGGCGGGAAATGCACCAGTCGTGGATGTTATTCATCCAGTTGATATATATCTTCGAGAATCGCTCCGGTACGAACTTAACGTCGCCGTTTTCGACCGCTTCGATGGCGGGCTTGGCGAGCGGCGCCATCTTCACGAACCACTGGCGCGACGCAATCGGCTCGACCGTCGTCTTGCAGCGGTAGCATTCGCCGACGTTGTGTGAGTGCTCCTCAATCTTGACGAGGTAGCCCTCTTTTTCGAGATCCGCGACGATCTGTTTGCGGGCGGCGTATCTGTCGAGCCCGAAGTAGCGTCCGCCGTTCTTGTTGATGCAGGCGTTCTCGTCCATTATGAGTATTTCCTCGAGGCCGTGGCGCTTGCCGACCTCGAAGTCGTTCGGGTCATGGCACGGGGTGATTTTCACGCAGCCGGTGCCGAAGTCCATATCGACGTAGTCGTCGGCGATGATGGGTATTTCCCTGCCGACGAGCGGAAGTATCGCGGTCTTTCCGACGATGCTCTTGTAGCGTTCATCGTTCGGATTAACGGCGATCGCGGTGTCGCCGAGCATCGTTTCGGGGCGCGTTGTCGCAACGACGAGAGATTTCGACGTGCCCTTGATGGGGTATCTGATATGCCAGAAGTGGCCGGGCTGCTCTTTATACTCGACCTCAGCGTCGGAAAGCGCGGTCGTGCAGCGCGGGCACCAGTTGATAATGCGGTTGCCGCGATAGATGAGGCCCTTGTTGTAGAGGTTTACGAACACTTCCTTGACCGCCTCGGAGCAGCCCTCGTCCATAGTAAAGCGTTCCCTGCTCCAGTCGCAGGAGGAGCCGAGCTTGCGAAGCTGCTTGAGGATGCGGTTGCCGTAAAGCTCCTTCCAGTCCCATACGCGGCGGACGAAGCGCTCCCTGCCGAGGTCGTAGCGCGTCTTGCCCTCGTTGTTGCGGAGCGCCGCTTCAACGACTATCTGCGTGGCGATTCCGGCGTGGTCGGTGCCGGGCACCCACAACGCCGCGTAGCCCTGCATACGGCGCGTGCGGATAAGGATATCCTGCATCGTTTCGTCGAGGGCGTGTCCCATATGGAGCTGTCCCGTCACGTTCGGAGGCGGAATAACGATGGTGTACGGCTTTTTGGCGGGATCCGCCTTCGCGGCGAAGTAGTTGCCCTTAAGCCAGAAGTCGTATATCCGGTCTTCGACTTGCACGGGATCGTAGGTTTTTTCGAGTTCTTTTCTCATTTTCCCCATACCTTTCGTATATGACGGGCGGGAGCGCGTCCTCGCCCTTATATAATATCCTGTTTGTGATTATCTCACAAACGCGCGCAGATGTCAAGTTTTACTTGAATAATTCGGGAAAGATGGTATTATATAATTATCTACTTCCACAAAAGGAGCCGGAAATGAAGAAAATCATCGCCGCGCTGCTCGCGCTGACACTCATATTCGCATTCGCCGCCTGCGGAAACGAACCCGCAGCCGATACTTCCGCGCGCACCGCGACGGTCTTCGCCATGGACACCTTTATTACCGTTACCGCTTATAGCGGCGACGAAACGCTCGAAAAGGTCGGTAAGCTGATGACCGGGCTTGACGGAAAGCTTTCCCGCACCAAAGCGGACAGCGATATCGGCCGGCTGAATGCCTCCGGCACGGAGGGCGTAACCGTCGGAGACGACGCCGCGACGCTTCTTTCCGAAGCGCTCGGATACTGCGCGGAGTCGGGCGGCATATTCGATATCACGATCGCGCCGGTCACGGAGTTATGGAATGTCACTGGAGATTCTCCGCGCGTTCCTTCCCCCGCCGAGATCGCCGACGCGATGCTCTGCGTCGGTTATAAATACCTCACGATCGACGGCAACGAAGCAAAGTTCGCATACGAAGGCATGAGCTGCGACCTCGGCGGCATCGCAAAGGGCTACGCGGCGGACAAGGCGGTCGACCTGCTGAAAAGCGAGGGCGTCACCTCCGCGATGCTTCAGGTCGGCAGCAGCATCTACCTGCTCGGCGAAAAGCCGGACGGCAGCGCCTACAACGTAGGCATTCGCGACCCCGAAGGCGACGCGAACAGCTATGTCGGGACGGTAAAGATAAAGGATAAATACATAACCTCATCCGGCGACTACGAGCGCTATTTCGAGGTCGGCGGCAAGCGCTACTGCCACATATTCGACACCGCCTCCGGTTACCCGATAGACAACGACCTGCACAGCGTTACGGTTATCACCGATAACGGCGCGAAGGGCGATTACCTTTCCACCCTGCTCTTCTGCCTGGGACTCGAAAACGGGCTCCGCAAATGCGAAGAATACGGCGTTTCCGCGCTTTTCATCACGAAGGATAAGCACATATACACCACCGGCTCGGACTTCGCGGAGTTCGAGCTGACGAACGGAGATTACGTTCATGAAAAGTAAGCTGAGCTTACAATTCAAAAAGCGCGACTTTATCATCATCGCCGCGGCGCTGCTGCTCGCGGCGGCGGTGTTTCTTTTCTTTCTGCCGAAGGGCGAAACGGGGCGGCTCTACGCCGAAATCAGCAAAAACGGCGAAGTTATCGCTTCCCTTCCGCTCGATACGGACGCCGAATACGTTGTCAACGGCGACTATGAAAACGTGGTTACAATCTCGGACGGAAGCGCGTTCTTCAGCAGTTCAAACTGTCCGAACGAAGACTGCGTACACACCGGCAAACTGACGAAGGCGGGACAGCTCGCGGTCTGCCTGCCGAACGGCGTAACGCTGCGTATAGTCGGCGGCGAAGGCGACGTTGACGCGATAGCGGGGTGACGGCATGAAGAACGGATTGAAAAAACTTACCGTTTGCGGCCTGATGACCGCCGTCTGCCTGATACTCGGCTATCTGGAGCATCTGCTTCCGTTTTCGCTGATTATCCCGCTGCCGGGCATAAAGCTCGGGCTCTCGAATATCGCGCTGCTGGTCGTATTGCTTATGTACGGACCGGCCTACGCTTACGGCGTTACGGCGCTGAAATGCGGGCTTTCCGCGCTGCTTTTCGGCTCGGTCACGTCGCTGGCGTTTTCGCTGACGGGCGGTCTGCTCGCGATGACGGCGATGTGGCTGCTGACGCTGACTTTCAAAGAGAAACTCTCGGTTTTCGGCGTCAGCGTCGCAGGCGCGGTCATGCACAACGTCGGGCAGCTTTCCGCGGCGTCCGTTATTATGGGTTCCGCGGCGGTGTTTTCGTATCTGCCGCTGCTCGCGACAGCCGGCACCGTTACAGGTCTCGTTACCGCGGCCGTCGCATCACGCACGCTCCACCTGCTCGGATACGAAAAAGACGCGGTTTTATCCTGAAATCCGCTTCCCAAAGCACCGTTTTTGCCCTCTTTCCCCTCTCCGAAACCGCGTTGCAAAGCGGTTTGCCGCGGTGTTGCAAAAAAAATTGAGATTTTCGGAAATTTGTGCTTGACATAGAGGGACCTCTGCGGTATAATAGTCAAGCGGCACGAAAAAAAGGCGATTTTTCGCCGGTGCGATCGGGGAGCATAGCTCAGCTGGGAGAGCACTTGCCTTACAAGCAAGGGGTCACAGGTTCGAGCCCTGTTGTTCCCACCAGAAATTAAGTTGTTAACCGTTCCGCGATCGGCGTGATCGTAGCCGTTTACAACACTTTATACGGCGCTGTAGTTCAGCTGGTTAGAACGCTAGCCTGTCACGCTAGAGGTCACGGGTTCGAGTCCCGTCAGCGTCGCCACATTTGCCTCTGTAGCTCAGGTGGTAGAGCAACGGACTGAAAATCCGTGTGTCGTTGGTTCGACTCCAACCGGAGGCACCACAAATACCGATTTTTATCGTGGACATATTCATATCTGCGGATTTAGCTCATCCGGTAGAGCGCCACCTTGCCAAGGTGGAGGTAGCGAGTTCGAGTCTCGTAATCCGCTCCAAAAGGACGCTTAAATATCTCGGTATTTAAGCGTTTTGTTTCGGGAGATCCCCGGAGCACGGCACCATAGCCAAGTGGTAAGGCAGAGGCCTGCAAAGCCTTTACCCCCAGTTCGAGTCTGGGTGGTGCCTCCAGCAAAAAGACGCTTGCGAAAGCAAGCGTCTTTTTGCAACTAAATCCGTCCTTACGGACGGGTTAAATCCACTTAGTGGACGAAATCGCTGCGCGATGAAATCCGCACTAACGTGCGGGATAAAGATGACGGATTTGATTTCATCTGCCGCAAGGCAGATTTCATCCGGGCTTGCCCGGATTTCACCGCGGCTCTGCCGCGATTTCATTCTTGCAACTGATATTTCATTCCCTTGCCTCTCCGCCGCTTCGGCGGTGTTTTTTATGCCTTCGACGTGGTATTTTCCGCGTCCGTCGCATAAAATGTCGCAGGGGGTGCTTGATATGGATATGAAAGATTACGCCGACGCGCTCGACACGGCGAGCAAAGAAACGACCGAGGCCGCGAAAGCGCTCGCTTCCTCCCTCTCCGACGCCGAGATCGAAGCAATAAAGCGCTGCGCCGCGAAAGCAGGCAGCGTAAAGGCGCTTTTCGCCGACCCGGAGTTCCGGAAAATCATCGAGCGCAGGAACGGCAACTGATATGAGCGACTTTGAAAACGACCTCAACCGCATACTCGGCGACCCGAAAGCTATGCGCGAAATAATGGATATGGCGGCCGCGTTCAGAAACGGAAACGGTTCCTCGGCGGAAAACAAATCCGAAACGGGAGAGCCCTCCGGAATAGATCCCGAAAAGCTCTCCCGCATCATGAGTATAGTCGGCGAGCTCGGCCGCGACGGCGGCGACGTTTCCCTGCTCTACGCGATACGTCCTTACCTCAACCCGCGCAGAAAGGCGAAGTTCAACGACGCGCTCTCCGTCATGCGCATGGCGCGGCTCATCCCTTATATCAGAAAGGATGGGCTGCTTTGAACGCGCTATCCTCCCTGCTCGGCGGCGGAGAAAACCTCGACACTTACCTGCTGCTGATACTCATCTTCATTCTGCTCCGATCCGACGACGAAAGCGGAATGGTCTTCGCGCTCGGATACCTGCTGCTCGCGGACGAGCCGCAAATGCTTAGCATCACACAGTCAGCACGCCGTTCTCCTGCTCCAAAAGAATCAGGATGTCCTCCTCCCGGAGACTGTCGGCGTTGAAGTATTCCAGGACCTTCGTGCCGTCCGCCGCCCTGCATTTTATCTCCCAGCAGTATTTTTCGCCGCCTCCGTCCGTGGGAATGACAACGAGCCGCTCGCTCTGCGCGGACAGGCCCTTGCGCAGCTTCGCGATCGCTTCGGCGGCAGTAGTTTCCGGCGCGGGGAGCTCGCGCTCGGTGTGGTCGGTGATATATCCGCGCGCGTCGAAGGTCTTGACCTTTCCGTCGGTCATCGAAACGCCGACCTTTATTATATCCGGATAGCAGGTCACGCCGTCGCTTTCATAAGCGAAGCTTATCGAGCAGACGCCGTATTCGACGACGTGATAGGTGCTTTCCATACCGTTATAACCCATTTTGACAAGGAAGCGCTCCGCCGCGGCGACTGCTTCCTTCACGCTGATAAGCTCGTCGCCCTGCTCGGCGCCGTCCGTCATCGTGAGCAGGTGTCCGCCCGCCTTCGTTATCTCCGCGGACTTTTCGCCGCAGTAAAAGTAATAGCCCGGAAGCTTTCCGCTGTTTTCGCCGCCGAAGGTGACGTCGGATTCGCTTACGTCCATCGCGAAAGCCGCGACTTTACGCGCCTTTTCGGCGGAAACGGGCGTCTCCTCCTTCAGCATCGCGCTCTCCTTATTGACGGAGTAATCGGAATACGGCCCGTCGTAGATAAGCGTCGGATAATTCTCGAATCCGTTTTCGACGTCCGCGAAACCGCCCGAAATCGCTATCCCGTCGTTGTTTATGCCCGCGAGGAAACCGTTGGTCTTATTGCTGACCTCGGTCAGCATGACGGTCTTGTCGGAAATCGCCGCGATAAGCTCGTTCAGCCCGTCGTTCACCTTCGTCGCGAGCGCGGAAAGGCGCGCCATCGCGTCGGTTTGCTCCGCCGTCATTTCATCGCCGGAGGCGACGCGCTCGGAAACGAAAAGCGCGTATTCGCCCACCTGCGAGAGAAACTTGTTGACGTTGTCGAGCGACGCCTCCGTCACGGGAAGCATGCCGAGGTTCGTCTTCGCGGAGCCGGAGCTGCGCCATATCTCCGACGCTATCGTGCCGAGCATGGTCGGCGTGGAGGCGTATTTGCTTTTCAGCAGCAGCGTATCCATATTGCTGACGTCGGAGGAAAGTCCGGTCAGGGCGCGGCGGTATCCGTTTTCGAGGTCCTCGCGGTATTCGCAGGCGAGCGAGTAGCCGGAAACCGCGAATCCGACCGCGACGATAAGCGCTGCCGAGGCGAAGCTGGCTATCTTTACGACAGTGCGGCGTTTAAGCTTTTTCATTTATACCATTCCTTTTCGCTTTTTCAATATCTTTCCACGGAATGATACGAATTATGAGCCCTGTCGCGAAAATCGGAAAAACGCATATAACAACGCCGCGGCATTATAACCGCGGCGTTCGTTTGTTATTCGGTTTTTATCACGCTTCCGCGCGTTCCTTTTCCTCAACGTAAGCGGCGACGGCGGCCTCGATCTGCGAATTGATGTCGCTCGCTTCCATGCGGTACGCCTGCTCGATGCACTTGGCGACGGAAACGGCGGTGCTGCTGCCGTGGCCCTTGATTATGACCTTCTTGGTGCCGAGAATGACGCTTCCGCCGTAGTTGCGGTAGTCCATGAACTCTTTTTCTTCCTTGAACATCTTCTTCATGAACAGCGCGCCGACCTTGTTGCGCATGCGGGAGGAAATATCCTTCTTTATCTTCTTGAGCATGAGCAGCGCGGTGCCCTCGGCGCTCTTGACGAGCACGTTGCCGGAGAAGCCGTCGCAAACGACGAGGTCGTAGTTGCCGGACATAAGGTCGCGGCTTTCCATATTACCGACGAAGTTGAGTCCTTCGGCGTTTTTTAGCAGCTGATAGGTCGTTTTGCGGAGCAGGTCGCCCTTCTCCTCCTCGACGCCGACGTTCAGCAGCGCGACGCGGGGGCTTTTGACTCCGAAAACGCTCTTCATGTAGATGCTGCCCATAACGGCGAACTGGCAAAGGCGCTTCGGCGTGCATTCGACGTTTGCGCCGCTGTCGCATACGCCGACGATCCTTCCGTTCATCGTCGGGATTATCGGGCAGAATGTCGGGCGGCTGACGCCTTTGAGGCGTCCGACTCGCATGGTCGCGGCGGCTACGAGCGCGCCGGTCGAACCGGTGGTCACCATTCCGTCCGCTTCGCCCGCGCGGAGCATATCTATCGCTTTCATCATGGAGCTTTCGGGCCTGTGGCGTACGACGTCGGTCGGCTTGTCGTTGCAGCTTATGACGTCTGGCGCGTGCACAACGGTGCAGCGGTCCTTGAGTCCGATGCGCTTCATTTCGTCTTTTATCGTCTGCTCATCGCCGGTTAAAACGATTTCGAGGTCGTCAAAGCTCTCTATCGCGAGCTTTGCGCCGCCTACGGTAGCGGGAACGCCTTTGTCTCCGCCGAAGCAGTCAACGATTATCTTTATCATACGTGGCCTCCTTTAGAGATGCCTGATTATTTCAGCGGCGCTTCGAATGGAAGCAGATACCGACGGAGTCGGGACCGCAATGCGCGCCGGCAGTCGGATTGACTACGACCTTTTCAATTTCGAGATCGGCTCCGAATCTTTCTTTTATAGCTTCGATAAGCTGATCGGCAATTTCGTCGGCGCCGGTGTGGGCGACCACGAGGCGGTGCGCTCTTATATCGTCGCCGAGTTCCTCGACGTAAGTGAGCAGGCGCTCGAGGGCGTTGAACCTGCCGCGCTCCTTGCCGATGCTCTCCATCTTGCCTTCTTCGCTGATGTAGATTATCGGGCGGACGCCGAGCAGGGTTCCCATGGTCGCGGCCAGGCCGCCGACTCTGCCGCTGCGCTTGAAGAACTTGAGGTTATCCGCGAAAAAGTATATCGTGTAATGATTGATTTCTTTATTGAGATGCGCGATGATTTCGTCCGCGGTCTTGCCCGCCTTGTAAAGCTCGCCCGCTTCTCTCGAAAGCGTGTAGCCGAGAGTGGTTATCGCTTTCGTATCGAACTCGCGGAAAACGGCGTCGGGATACTTCTCCTTCAGCTCCGCGACGGCGGCGCGCATATTCTCGAACGTCTGGCTCATAGCCTCCGAAAAGTGAACGTAGAGTATCTCGTCGCCCTGCGCGAAGAAGGGCTCGAAATACCGCTTGTAGCGTTCCGCGTTCACGCTGCTCGTCGTGGGAAGCTCTCCGCCCTGCGCCGCGCGGTCGCGCAGCATGCCGTAAAACTCATTATAGTTGAACTCTTCATAATCCTCATAGGGACAAATCAGTTTGCCGTCGACGGTATAAGGCATGCTGATAAGCTCGGCGCCGTATTCCTTCGCGGTCTTGAGATCGACGTCGCAATCCGAGTCAAAAAACAATCTGAGCATTTCTCGCACACTCCCTTATTTCTATTCGAGAATCAGCACAAAGTCATGTATCGGCTGGCCGCCGTCTATCATTATGACTTCCGTGCGTTTGTAGCGCTTGACGAGTTCTTCGTAAACGCCCTGCGCCTCTTCTTCAGTCGTATCGCGTCCGCAGATGAGCAGCATAACGTCGCGCTCGGCGCTGTCGAGCTTTTCGGCAAGACCGAGAAGCGCTTCGCATTTGTCGGGGCTGTCGACGTAAATCTTATCGTCCGCGAAGCCGATATAGTCGTCTTTGCGGACGACGACGCCGTCCATGTCCGCGTCGCGGCTGGCTCGGGAAACCATTCCGGTAACGACGCCGGCGATGATCTCATCGACCTTTTCGATAATGTTGTCGGTATCGCCGGAACTCGTGTCAAGCATCGAAAGCGAGGCGTAACCCTCGCCTATCGTGCGGCTCGGTATAACGCGGACGTCGGCATCGGTATAGATTTCCGCCGCCTGCTTAGCTGTCATTATCACATTGCCGTTGTTCGGATAAACGAGAATCGTTTTAGCGTTCACGCTTTCAAACGCCTCGATGAAATCCTTCGTCGAGGGGTTCATGCTCTGCCCGCCGTCGACGACGCAGTCGGTGCCGAGCGAAGTAAACACCTGCTTTATTCCGTCTCCGGACGCGACCGCGACGATGCCGTAATCCTTTTTCGGCTTCGGCGGCGCGACGGAAAAACGGTTCTGGATAGTCGCCTCATGGTGCTGGAGCATCATGTTTTCAATCTTCAGCGTGAGAAACTCGCCGTACTGCTGACCGAAATCAAGGATCTCGCCCGGCGTCATCGTGTGAACGTGGACCTTCACGACGGTGCCGTCGCGGAAGCAAACGACGGAGTTACCGATGGAATTGAGCTTTTCGGTAAAGGCGCTGACGTCGAACGCGTCAACGTCGCATTTGGACTTCTGCAGGCGGAGCAGGAACTCCGTGCAGTAGCCGAATTCGAGCTGCATATCGCTCGTAAAGGTGTCGACGTCGATTTTCTTCGCCGCCTGAGACGAAGAAACCGGAGCCGCTCCGGGAGCGTCGCCGCTAATCCCGTAAACCGCGTCGCGCATTCCCTCGGCTATGTAAACGAATCCGGCTCCGCCGCTGTCCACGACGCCCGCTTCCTTGAGCACGTCAAGGAGCTCCGGCGTCCTGTCAAGCGAGAGCCGCAGCTCTTCGGTGAAATCGTCGAAATATGTCTCAAGCGTGCTATCCGCCGTAACCTTTGAGTTAGCGACGGCGACGCCGTCCTTCAGCACTGTAAGAATCGTGCCTTCAACGGGGACCGCGACGGCTCCGTACGCTTCCTTCACGGCGGACGAAAACGCGGCGGCGACGCCGGCGATATCCGCTTCTTCAACGCCGTCAAAGCCCTTTGCCAGACCTGCGAAAATACGCGAAAGGATAACGCCCGAATTGCCGCGGGCACCCATAAGCATACCCTGCGCGGCCTTGTGCGCCATTTCGCCGAGGTTGCCCTCGCCGCCGACGGCGGAAGCGCCGGATTCCACAGTCATATACATATTATCACCCGTGTCCCCGTCGGGGATCGGGAAAACGTTAAGATCGTTCACAATGCTTCTGTTTGCGTAAAGACCCGCGGCACCGTTTTTCACCATCTCGGCGAATAACGCGCCGCTTAAGCTTTGTGTACTCATTGATTGATTACCTTCCTTTAGGGACTACTGCTCTGTAAAATTGTATGTCCGAACTCTTACCCATTATCAACGGACATCGTATTCCATACTGAGAAAGTATACTATTTTATTACCGAAAAGTCAATAGCACGGCGCATTTTTATTAAGGTCAAAAAGGCGGATTGCGTGTCGTGATACGTGCTCGCGGCATATAATAACGCGGAACGGTACGCCCGCTCCGAACTTAAACAAATAAGGAGAAATGCCTATGGCAACTACCTTTTTCAACAGGGCCACATTGACCTACGACGGCGTCACGAGACAATCGAACACCGTAACCGGTACAATCGAAAGCGGCCTTACGGTGACGAAGACGGCGTTGACGCCCGACTACACCGCCGGCGCGGAAAAGACCTTCGTCATCAATCTCACTAACAACGCCGCGTCGGACTTTGAAGGTCTGACCCTCACTGACGATCTCGGCGCTTATGCCTTCGAACAGACGATGCTCACTCCGCTGACCTACGCCGCCGGCTCCGTCAACTATTCTGTTAACGGCGTTCAGCAGGCCGCTCCGGGCGTGACAGCGGGACCTCCGCTCGTTTTCACGGGCGTAAGCGTGCCCGCCGGAGGGAACGCAGCCGTCATATATAAGGCGACCGTGAATCAGTACGCGCCGCTCGGCTCCGGCGCGGAAATCACGAACACCGTCACTGTTACCGGCGGCACAATGACGGCCCCCGTTACCGCTTCCGCAACGATAACCGCGGACGACGCTCCGCAGCTGACGATAACGAAGTCCGTAAATCCTGCGGTCGTGACCGAAAACGGACAGCTGACCTACACCTTCGTCATCGAGAACAACGGCAGCACCGCAGCGGATGCAACAGACGACGTTTCCGTCGGCGACACGTTCAATCCCGTTCTCTCTTCCCTCACAGTCCAACTCAACGGCGCCGCGCTGACGCCGACCACGGATTACACTTACGCTTCCGGCGTCTTCGCCACGGTCCCCGGCGTCATCACCGTCCCCGCCGCGACGCAGACTCAAAGCCCGACCGGCGAATGGGTTTCCATTCCCGGAGAATCCGTTCTGACGGTTACCGGCACAGTATAATCCACGGCGTTTTTCAAGCCGCTCCGATCGGAGCGGCTTTTCCTTTTATTTGATATGAAAAATCACAATTTTGCTTGCTATTTTCTTATTTTATGTATTGACATTTGATAGAATCTTTGATAGAATACAGTTAGTATTATAAGCAAAGGAGAAAATAACATGAAATCTTTTAAGAGAATCCTTTCCGCTATCATAGCCTGCGTCATGCTGATGGCTGTCGCAGTTCCGTTCGCTGCGTTCGCGGATGGTCCTGTTGTCGAGGTATCCGGCGGCGGTGCCAACGGCAAACCCGGCGACGAAGTTGCCTGCAACATTTCAATCAACGGCGCGAAGATCGGCGCTGTCCAGCTCACCGTCACATTTGATGCCGCCGTGCTCGAATATCAGAGAGTCGAAATCGGCGACGATATCAGAGATCTTCCCGAAGACAACCCGGCCGTTTATCTTGCGAATGACAACGATGCCGCCACCGGCAAGCTCATTCTCGGCGCCGCTATCACCAAGGGCGTTGAATTTGACGTTGCTGCCCTGAGCATTATCTTCACGATCCGCAACGTTGAAGAAAGCACGCATTCCATTATAAACATCCAGGTCGACAGACTCCGTGACGAAGAAGACAACGCTCTTGAGTTCACCGCTAACGGCGGCTCCGTCACCGTCACCGTCCTGCACATCGAGTCCATCGTCTTCGCTGACGAGTCCAAGGAACTCGAAGTCGGCCAGGAATTCGTTCCCGAATACACCGTCAACCCCGAAGGCTACACCGACGCTTTCAATCCTGTTTGGTCCTCCGACAACGCCGAGATCGCTTCCGTTGACGAAAACGGCAAGATCACCGCTCTGAGAGAAGGCACCGCGAACATCACGATTGCGAACGGCGAGATTTCCGCCACCCTGCCTGTCACCGTCAAGCCCGCGGGCGTACCGATCGAATCCATCGTCTTTGCTGACGAATCCAAGGAACTCGAAGTCGGCGCTGAATACACTCCCGCTTACACCGTCAACCCCGAAGGCTATACCGATCCCTTCGAGCCCGTTTGGGTCTCCTCCAACGTCGATGTAGCTGTCGTTGACGAGAACGGCAAGATCACCGCTGTCGGCGAAGGCGAAGCGACCATCACCGTATCCTGCGGCGAGATTTCCGCCACCCTGCCGATCACCGTCGTTGCTCCCGCCCAGCAGTACAAGAAGGGCGATATGGACAAGGACGGAGAGATCACCGTTGCGGACGCGCTGCGCGCTCTGCGTATCGCCGCGAAGCTCGTTGAGCCCACCGAAGAAGACCTGCTGATAGGCAACGTCGACGGCGACAATGAGATCACCGTCGCTGACGCGCTGAAGATCCTCCGTGTCGCCGCGAAGCTCGCTGAAGAAGATTCCCTTCAGTAATCCGCAGTAAAGCAGAATAGACGGAATATAATAGTCCCTCCCCGTATAGAATAATACGGGGAGTGATTTTTTATGAAAAAGGTCAAAAAGGCGCTGCCGTTCATAATCGGAATACTTATCCCGCTCGCGCTCGGCGGGCTTTCCGCTCTGCTGACGATGAGCGATATGAAGGACTACGCCGATATTCAGAAGCCGCCGCTTTCGCCGCCGGCGATCGTCTTCCCTATCGCATGGTCGCTGCTTTATACGCTGATGGGAATCGCCTCCGCGCTTGTATGGCGCGAAAGGCACACAGATGACCGCCAGAACGGACTGATTTACTACGGCCTGCAGCTGATACTGAACTTTTTCTGGCCGCTCGTGTTTTTCAGCGCGAAGGAGTATTGGTTCGCGTTCGCATGGCTGCTCGCACTCATAGCCGCGGTCATCGCGACGGCGGTGTTCTTCAGACGCGTGAACAAAGCGGCGTTTTGGCTGCTCATTCCGTACCTTGCCTGGCTCGCCTTCGCCGCGTATCTCAACGCCGGAGTCGCGGCGCTGAACTGAAAATCGGATGCAAAAACGCACGCTCGTGTGAGCGTGCGTTTTTTATCGCGTTATTGCGGAGATTATCTTCTCCTGCGGTCGCCGCCTCTGTCGCGTCCGCCTCTGTCACGGCCGCCGCGGTCGTGTCCGCGGTCGCCGCCGGAGGTCTTCGGTCTGCTGACATAGGCCTCGATGGGCTTCTCAATGCCGTCCATCTCGTCGAGAACGGCCTTGCGGGAGAGATTTATGCGGCCCTGGCTGTCGATCTCGACGACCTTGACCATGATCTCGTCGCCGACGGTGGCGACGTCTTCCATCTTCTCGACTCTGTCGCGGTCATACTGGGAGATGTGAACCATGCCCTCTTTTCCGGGAGCGATCTCGACGAAGGCGCCGAAGTCCATAAGACGCGTGACCTTGCCGCTGTAAAGTCCGCCGATCTCGGGATCGTTGACGATGCCTTCGATAATGCCCTTGGCGGCCTCGGCAGCCATGGAGTCGACGGCGGTGATGAAGATGCGGCCGTCGTCCTCGATGTCGATCTTGGCGCCGGTGTCGGCGACGATCTTCTGAATGACCTTGCCGCCGGAGCCGATGACTTCGCGGATCTTGTCGACGTCGATCTGCATCGTGATCATCTTGGGCGCGTACTTGGAAAGCTCGGCGCGCGGCGCGGGGATGACCGGAAGCATAACTTCGTCAAGGATGTAATTTCTCGCCTTGTGGGTCTTTTCAATGGCTGAACGGATAATCTCGGGGGTCAGACCGTCGATCTTGAGGTCCATCTGAATAGCGGTGATGCCGTCATGCGTGCCGGCGACTTTGAAGTCCATATCGCCGAAGAAGTCTTCGACGCCCTGGATATCGACCATCGTCATCCAGCGGTCGCCCTCGGTGATGAGTCCGCAGGAAATACCCGCGACGGGCTCCTTGATCGGAACGCCGGCGTCCATAAGCGCGAGCGTGGAGCCGCAGATGGAGGCCTGCGACGTGGAACCGTTGGAAGAAAGCACCTCGGAAACGAGGCGGATAACGTACGGGAACTCCTCTTCGCTCGGGATAACGGGCTCGAGGGCTCTCTGCGCGAGCGCGCCGTGGCCGATTTCGCGGCGTCCGGGGCCTCTGGAGGGCTTCGTCTCGCCTACGGAGTAGGACGGGAAGTTATAGTGATGCATGTATCTGCGCTCGGTCTCCTCGTCGATGCCGTCGAGAAGCTGAGCGTCGCTGACGGTGCCGAGGGTGCAGACGGTGAGGACCTGGGTCTGGCCTCTGGTGAAGAGTCCGGAGCCGTGGGTTCTCGGAAGGATTCCGACCTGCGCGTTAAGCGGACGCATCTCGTCGATGCCTCTGCCGTCGACGCGCTTGCCGTCGTCGAGCAGCCAGCGGCGGACGACGTACTTCTGAAGCTTGTACATGCACTCGTCGAGCTGCGCCTTGGAGTCGGGATACTTCTCCTCGAACTCGGCGTAGACGGCGTCGTAAACGACCTGCAGGTTGGCGTCACGGACGTTCTTGTCGTCGGTGTCCATCGCGGCGCGGACGCTGTCGATGGCGAAGGCCTTGACCGCCTCGAACATCTCGGGGTCGACTTCCTTGCTCTCGAACTCGAACTTTTCCTTGCCGACGGCCGCCTTTATCTCGTTGATGAAGGCGACGATTTTTCTGCATTCCTCAAAGCCGCGGTTGATGCCTTCGATCATGACTTCGTCCGGGACCATCTTGGCGCCGGCTTCGATCATGACGACCTTCTTATCGGTGGCGGCGACGGTCACGGCCATCTGGCTGACCTTGCGCTGCTCGGCGGTGGGGTTGATTACGTATTCACCGTCGACGTAGCCGACGCTGACGGCGCCGATAGGTCCGTTCCACGGAATATCGGAGATCGTGATGGCGATGGACGAGCCGACCATGGCTACCTGCTCGGGCTGGCAGTCGGGGTCCACGCACATGACGGTGTTGACCACGCTGACGTCGTTGCGCATATCCTTCGGGAACAGCGGGCGGACGGGGCGGTCGATGACGCGGGAGGCGAGGATTGCCTTCTCGCTCGGTCTTCCCTCTCTGCGGAGGAAGCTGCCGGGGATCCTGCCCACGGAATAAAGCTTCTCTTCGTAGTCGACGGAAAGCGGGAAATAATCGATGCCCTCGCGGGGCGTCTTGGACGCCGTCGCGGTGGAAAGCACGACGGTGTCGCCGTAAGTCACCAGCGCGGACGCGTTGGCGAGCTGCGCGAGTCTGCCGGTCTCGACCTTCAGTTTGCGGCCGGCGATCTCGGTCTCGAAAACTCTCATTTTCTCAAACATTCTTTTACATACCTCCGTTTATTTTCTCCGGTATGCACAGCATTTAGCAATAAAGCCGAAGTCCGCCTCAGCGGGCACCCGCTTTACCGCTAAAATACCGCACATCCGGTAATTAACGACAACAGGGCAGCCGGACCGGAGGTCCGACTGCCCGATGCGCTGTTACTTTCTGATGGAAAGCTTTTCGATGATCTCACGATAACGATCGATATCCTTCGCCTTCAGATAGCCGAGCATGTTTCTTCTCTGACCGACCATCTTCTGAAGTCCGCGAAGCGAATGCTTATCGTGCTTGTGCACCTTAAGGTGCTCGGTAAGCTGGTTGATGCGAGTGGTGAGAAGCGCTATCTGCACCTCGGGAGAACCGGTATCGGTCTCGCTCAGGCGGTACTTCTCGATGATCGCCATCTTTTCTTCCTTCAGCAGCATCTGGTTCACCTCCGTAAATATTTGTCCGCGGAAAGCTGCGTAAGGGGTCGGTGAATGCCGGTTTTATCGGCTTTGTCCCCGAACGAAGCAGTCGCAACCGATATATAATAACATATAATATCGGATTTGTAAAGAATTATTTTCGCGATTTTGAGATTTTTTTTGCTTTCCCTGCCCTGCCGTCAGCTACCCAGACTCGAGGCGTCCGCAAGCTTCGCGGCGACGCGCAGGATCGAGAGCGCGTCGGCTACGGTGATCTTGCCGTCGCCGTCGACGTCGCCTATCGCGACGTCTTCGGGAGTTTCGGCGACAAGCTTCGCCGCGATGCGCAAAGCCGCGAGCGCGTCCGCGACGGTGATCTTGCCGTCCTTATCCATATCGCCCTTCATAAGATTCGTGAGCGTCGGGAAGCTGTACGACACTTCCAAAACGTCCGCGACGCCCGGGTAATCCTCGTCGTCGCTGTAAACGCTAACGTCGGCGCGTTTGTTATTGACGAGCACGTATTCGGGCACTTCGGTGAAGTAATAATAGTTATAATGCGCCAGGCGGAAACAAACCGTATAGTCATGCCCTTCTTTGAACCGCGCATTCGCCCCCAATACGGTGTCTTCCGTCAGATCCTTCCATTGAAGATCCGTTATATAGCAATCCTGCGCACCGTTACGCTCGTTTTTCGAATCGACGCAGACGTCGAACGAAGGATTCTCGCCGACCACCGGGGGAACAACTCCTTTGACCGATATTTCTTCCTCTACGGGATACATCATCGGTTCGAACGCACAGCTCAACGTAAACGTGCGGTCCTGCGACGATTTCCTCCCTACGCCTTCGTAAACAACAATATCGGTATAGCTGACCGTAGTGACTAAAACTTTGATTCTGTACTGTCCTTCTATCAGGTAGTTAGGATAATGACTCTTAAAGGAAGTCACTGTTATTTGCAGCTTATAAGTATCTCCGAGGCTGAAAAACCCCACTTCATCGCCGTGAGTGTTATACCATTTATACGTAAATTCCGCTTCACCGGCTTCATCGAGTTCATGATGGCCGTATTCATCATAGGTGCTCCACTTAACGCTCTGCACCAGTCCGTCGTCCTTCGGCGCGAGCGCAAGCACCTGGAAATACAGGGTGCGGTCTATGCCGCTGTTTGCGGCAAAAACGCCCGTCGGACAGAATGCGGCAATGATACATACAAGCAGGGCTATGGCTGTGAGTCGTTTTATCATGGTCGTTACCTCCGGGGGTGTAGTTTATGGTCAGGTCACGGCTTCGCCTCCGGACGAGCAATGCTCGTCCCTACGGAGACGCCGCCTACGGCCGCTGTCATTCCGAGGAGGCGTCAGCCGACGAGGAATCCCCTTCCCTTTTGCAACCGGCTGCAAAAGGCGGGGGATCCTTCGCTTCGCTCAGGATGACAGAAACGAGACTTTCGCGTGATTGCGCGGGCGATTGATAATCGCCCCTACGATTTACTATTCAAACTCGTAACCCAATTCGAACGCGCGCTTGTTGAGCTCGAGGAACTTCGGCGGGACGGTGGCTTCTATCGCCTGCTCAAAAAGCGCCTTATCCGCGCCGGTGATATTCGCCATGACTCCGAGGAGGGCAATGTTTACCGCTTTCGCGCTGCCGGCGGCTTCCGCTATCGCGAGCGCGTCGACGGCCGTTACCTGCGCGCCGGCGGCAATCAGCTTATCCACGATGCCTTCCGGATACCCGGCGGCCCCGGTGACAACCGGCATCGGCATTATCTTCTGCGTGTTGACAATTATGCGTCCGCCTTTTTTCAGCGAAGTTACGAAACGGAGCGCCTCGAGCTGCTCAAAGGCGAGCACGACGTCGGCTTCGCCCTCGCAGATAACGGGCGAGGCGACCTCGTCGCCGTGACGGACGTAGGTCACGACGGAACCGCCGCGCTGGCTCATTCCGTGGACCTCGGATATCTTGACGTTTTCGCCCATGGCGGCGTAAAGCGCGCCGAGCACGCGGCTCGCGAGCAGTGTTCCCTGCCCGCCGACTCCGACGATAAGTATATTCTCAGTCATTTCTCAGCCCTCCCTCGCAGAAGTCGATATCGCACCGAACTTGCAAAGCTGCGCGCAGACGCCGCAGCCGACGCAAAGCTCGCGGTTGATCTGCGCCTTGCCGTCGATGATGCTTATCGCCGGGCAGCCGATGCGCATGCAGGCCTTGCAGCTCTTGCACTTCTCGCGGTCGACGTCGCAGATATTCGGGAACTTGACGTATTTGAGAAGCGCGCAGGGGCGCTTGCTGATGATGAAGCTGGGCTCGTCCGCCGCGAGCTCCTCGCGGATGACGCGCTCGGTCGTTTCAACGTCGTACGGATCGACGGTGACGACGCGCTTGATGCCTATCGCCTTGACGAGCGCGGGGACGTCGACGGCGGCGACGATGTCGCCCTTCAGCGTCTGCCCCGTCGTCGGGTTCTGCTGATGGCCGGTCATGCCGGTGATGGAGTTATCGAGCAGTATGACGTTGGAATTGCCCATGTTGTAGGCGATGTTGACGAGTCCGGTGATGCCTGAATGCATGAAGGTGCTGTCGCCTATGACCGCGACGCTCTTCTTCGCGCTCTCGGCTCCGCGCGCTTTGTTGTAGCCGTGGAGCGCCGAAACGCTCGCGCCCATGCAGACGGTCGTATCAATGGCGGTGAGCGGCGCGCCCGCGCCGAGCGTGTAGCAGCCGATGTCACCGCTGACGTAGACGCCGAGCTTTTTGAGCACGTAGAAAAGTCCTCTGTGCGGGCAGCCGGGGCACATGACGGGAGGTCTGACCGGCGCTTTTTCCGCGGTCTCGCAGCCCTTCACAGCGGCGACGCCGAGCGCTTCGCGGACCGTTACCTGCGAGAACTCGCCGCAGACCGGGAACAAGCTCTTGCCTTCGACTTCGATGCCGAGCGAACGGACGAAGCGCTCGATGACGGGATCGAGTTCTTCGATGACGACGAGGCGGTCGACGGAAGCGGCGAAGTCGCGTATCAGCTTCTCCGGCAGCGGGTTGACCATGCCGAGCTTCAGGTAGGAGGCGGAGTCTCCGAGCGCTTCGCGCGCGTACTGGTAGCAGTCGCCGGCGGTGATGACGCCGAGCTTTTTATCGTGGTATTCCACGCGGTTGAACCACGCGGTATTCGCGAGTTCCGCGAGAGCCGCGGTACGCTGCTCGACGACGGGGTGTCTCCCCTTCGCGTTGGCGGGCACCATGACGAACTTCGCGGCGTTCTTTTCGTAACTTTTAAGCGGCAGGTCGGCGCGCTCGGAAAGCGGCACCGCGCTCTGCGAATGCGCGACGCGGGTGCAAAGGCGCAGAATGACCGGCGTGTCGTATTTCTCGGAAAGCTCGTACGCCTCCTTGACGAAGGCGAGGCATTCGCCGGAGTCGGACGGCTCGAGCATCGGCACCTTCGCGCCGATGGCGTAGTTGCGGGAATCCTGCTCGTTCTGCGAGGAGTGCATGCCGGGGTCGTCCGCGACCGCGATCACGAGGCCGGCGTTTACGCCGGTGTATGATACCGTGAAGAGCGGGTCGGCGGCGACGTTCAGCCCGACGTGTTTCATGCCGGTGAATGAGCGCGCTCCGCCGATGGAGGCGCCTATCGCCGTTTCGAGCGCGACCTTTTCGTTGGGCGCCCACTCGGCGTAAACTTCCGGAAACTTCGCCGCGAATTCAGTTATCTCCGTAGACGGCGTGCCGGGGTAGCTCGATACAACCCTGACGCCTGCTTCGTAAAGTCCTCTCGCGACGGCTTCGTTGCCTATCATGATTTTGTTCATAGTCATTCCTTCTTCCCTTTCGGAAGTATAATAGAGTTATTTTACAACAATCCGCGCGCTTTGTAAATAGCAATTTTGCTTAAATTACGCGTTTTATGGCAAAGAAACGCCGGAACGTGCGTGCGTTCCGGCGTTTTTGTCGGTTTTATGCGGAGCGTCAGAGGGCTTCCGCGAGCCCGACCGCGACGCGAAGTATCGCGAGTGCGTCGGAAACGGTCACGCTCCCGTCGCCGTCGGCGTCGCCGAGGCGGAGCGCGTCGGGCGTTTCTTCCGCAAGCTTAGCCGCGATGCGCAGCGCCGCGAGCGCGTCGGATACCGTTATCTCACCGTCGCGGTCGAGGTCGCCCTTCGTGCCGAGCGCGGCGACGAGCGCGTCGTATTGTTCCTTGGCGGCGGCGAGCTTTTCGTAGGAGGTGATGAATCTCGTCTTCATCGTGTCGGATTCCCTGCCGCAGATCTCGAGCAGGTCGGCGATCTCTTCTCCGTTATCAAGCGTTATCTCATCGGGGAGCGCGTCGATGCGCGCGTTGAGCTTGGTATAGAAGGATGTGCGAACTATGTTCATGCCGTCCGACTGCGCGCTGCCGAGCGGATAGCAGGTGTATTCGCTTATGCGCTTGACGGTTCCGTCCGCTTCCCTTGCCCAGCCCTTAAGCTGCAGGCGGCCGTTTTCGATCTCAACGGTGCTGAACGTCGGCAGTTCCGGCTGGCAGGTCAGCGCAAAAGAGATAAGTCCGGTAAATCTCGACGGATCCGGATCATGATATTTGCTTCCGGTAAGCGAGCCGCAGTTCGTATACGTCGTGCCGACAGGGTCTATTGTGTAGACCGTACGGACGCCGTTCTTGACGTCTATGACCGAGCCGGAGTTTTCCGCCACGCGCGAGCCGCCCTTCATCGTATTCGTGCGAATCCAGACGTGATCGTGTCCCTGGAAGAATATGTCGACGCCGTATCTGTCGAGAATCGGGACGATAAGCGAGCGAAGCTCCTTCGTTTCAGAGTCGTACGTGTGCACCGGGAAGGAATACATTCCCTGATGTGATACGACGATCTTAAAATCCTTATCGGTGCTCGCGAGGTCCTGTTCGAGCCACGCGAGCTGCTTGTCGCGGAGCGAGCGGAAGTTCACCTTAAGGTAGTCGGGCTGGTATTCATCGAGCCCGTCGTTCGCGGCGGCGATGTTGCCGTTGATGACGGTGAAGTGCACGTTGCCGTAGTCAAACGAATAGAAGAACCCGTGGTCGTATTCGCCGAGCGGATCAACGTAGTTATGCTTTCGCACCCAATAGGGATAATTGAAAGATGAGTTCCACGAATCGTAGCGGAAATCGTGGTTGCCCATCGTGGACGCGAGGGTCTGCGAGCGGAAGATATCCGATCCGCTCTGATAATACCAGTTCCAGCAGCGTTCACTCATCGCGGCGTCGGTTTCGTCGCCGGTGCAGACGAAGAACTCCGCGCCGGTAAGGCGTACCGCCTCGTTCCACGAATACGTCATTTCCCTGTATCTTTCGCCGTAGGCGACGACGATGTCCTCCCACTGCGTCGCGCCGGACGCTTCGGGCTGCGGGTCGCCGCCGATGAAAAAGGCGAACTTGCTGTCGCCGTCGTCGGTGCGCAGGTAGCACGGAGGCGACCAGACGTCGTCGCCGTTGCCGTAGCGATACCAGTATTCGCGCCCCGCCTCAAGGCCGTCGACCGTTACGTAATGGTAGTATTTCTTCCATTCCTCCGGGCCGGTGAGCGATCCCTTGAAGTCGTCGTAAAACTCCACGGTTCCGGTGTAGACGGCCGCAGCGGAGAAATCCTGTTCAATCGGACCGTACGGAATCACCTGAACGACCGAAGGCATATCTTCGACCGTCGTCCAGAACATATTCCTGCAGGTGCCGGCGTTTCCGTTAAAATTGACGTTGAAGTGCCAGAGACAATCGGGGTGGGTATCAACGTTATGATCTATGAAATAGATCGGAAGCGATCTCGCGACGCCGTATTCGTTGACGGCTTCGGCGCAGAACGCCTCGTCCTCGGCAAAGCTGCTTGCTTTATAGTTCAGCGAGCAGTTACCGGAGGATGTTTTTGTCTTCGTTGCGCCGTACTGGATATCCTTGTCGATATACGCCGCGGATGCGGTGTGGAGGTATATCCACTTATCGGACGCTCCCTCGGGGAACGTTATACGGTAGCGGACCCTGCCGTTCTGCGCGTACTTCTGCGCGTCGACGGTGTAAGTCAGCGTGATCGTGCTGTTATGCTGTGTGTCGCGGGAGGTTTCGAAGTAGGCGTCCGTCGCCGGATCGTATACCTGCATTATCAGCGTCGCGTTCGCGTCCTTTGTGTGTCCCTCGAAGCCGAAAACGATATCTTTATCAACGCCGGCAACGTCGACTTCGAACGCCTGGTACGGCAGCGCGTCGCCGTCAGACGTCCAGGTCAGATAATAACCGTCGTCGGTGGCGTTTCCCATAGAGGTTTCGCGTTCGCTCTTTTTGCCTTGCGGCACGCCGCCGCCCGTCGTTGACTCAAAAGCGTAGACCGGCAGCTTTGTAGCGGAGTAGAAACTTACGGCGGTGGAAACGCCCTTTTGCGTGCCTATGTACGCTTGAATCATAACGCTGCCGGAGGACGTCAGAATGCATTTTGTGTTGCCGACAGTCGGGCCGGCGCCGTCAAGCGGAGCCGCGTCAGCCGTTACGGCAAGGCGCTGTATTACTCCGACTCCGAGCAGCATTATCAGGCATATCGCCAGCGATATTACTCTCGCAGCAATCCTGTTTTTCACTTAACTTCCCTCCGATTCCGGTAATATTCACAATTCACATTTTAGCATATATCTCCGGTTAAGTCAAGGACCGCGGGGAACGTAATCCCGCGGTCCGTACGCAATATCCCGCTCGCGTCTTGAGTCAGACGGTGATGTGCGGATACAGTCTCTCTAAAGTCTTTTGCGATATGCCCTTGACGTTGGTGATTTCCCACACGGTATCGAAATCGCCGTGCTCCTTGCGGTATTCTATTATCCTTTCGGCAAGGGCTTCGCCTATGCCGTCGAGCATCATGAGCTCGTTCTTATCAGCGGTGTTAATGTTGACAACAAACTCGGTTTCAATCTGTCTCACGGTTGACGATTCGGGGACGAACACGAGCTCGCCGGAAACGTAAGAGCGTACAGTGAAATAGCCCGCCGCCACGATGAATACCACCGCAAGCGCAAGCGCGATTATTTCCGCGGGGCGGATTACCACAATCTTTTTCGCCTTTTCCCCGCTCTGCTCTTCGGATTCTGCCTTTTCTTCTTTTTCAGCGCGCATCGCAATCCCCCGATAATGCAAAACGCACCTGATCGGTTAATCAGGTGCGTTTAGCGCGTTTAATTACGCAAGACTGTGCTTTACTCTGTCTTTTTCTTCAGCGCGTTTCGCGTTGTTGAAGCGGTCGGTGGTGCCGACGAGGTAACCGGTAATTCTGCGGATTCTCTCGAAGCCGACGCCTTCGCCTATTCCGGTATCGGTGGTGGTAATGCTCTTAGTCATTTTTCTTTCCCTCCTGTGTGAAATGTGGTTTATGTTAGTTTATTTTACTCCGTAGAATCTGGGCATATTCGGGTACTTTTTGCGGAGCTCCGCGAGCTTCTCGTAACTGACCTCTTCGCCCTCGTGTCTGCCGCAGCGCGGGCAGGTGTCGCCGATGACGCCGGTGTAACCGCAGACGGGATCGCGGTCGACGGGGTGGTTGACGGAGCCGTAGCCGACGCCCTTCTCCTTCATGCAGCGGATGACGGACTCGAACGCGTCAAGGTTCTTGCAGGTGTCGCCGTCGAGCTCAACGTAGCTGATGTGTCCGGCGTTGGTCAGCGCGTGATACGGGGCCTCAAGGGATATCTTCTCGTATGCGCCGATGTTGTAGTAGACCGGAACGTGGAAGGAGTTGGTGTAATACTCTCTGTCGGTAATGCCGGGCAGCTTGCCGTACTTCTGGCGGTCGATGCGGACGAAACGGCCGCTGAGGCCCTCGGCGGGAGTGGCAAGCAGCGTGAAGTTCAGGCCCTCGGCCTTCGCCTTGTCATCGCACATCTTGCGCATGTGGCTGATGATCTCAAGACCGAGCTTCTGGCTCTCGGGGCTTTCGCCGTGGTGCTTGCCGGTCAGTGCGACGAGCGTTTCGGCGAGTCCGATGAAGCCGACGCTGAGCGTGCCGTGCTTAAGCACTTCGGCGACGCTGTCGTCGTCGCTGAGCTTCTGCGAGTCGATCCAGACGCCCTGCCCCATCAGGAAGGGGTAGTTACGCACCTTCTTGGTGCACTGGATGCCGAAGCGGTGGAGCAGCTGACGGAACACGAGCTCCATGCGCCTGTCGAGTATCGAATAGAACTTATCGATATTGCCTTCGGATTCGAGCGCGATCCTCGGCAGGTTGATCGAGGTAAAGCTGAGGTTGCCTCTGCCGCAGGTAACCTGACGGCTCGGATCATAGACGTTCGCGATAACTCTCGTGCGGCAGCCCATATAAGCGACCTCGGTGTTGAAATCGCCGGGCTTGTAATACGCGAGGTTAAAGGGCGCGTCGATGAAGGAGAAGTTCGGGAAGAGGCGCTTGGCGGAGGTCTTCATCGCGAGCTTGAAGAGGTCGTAGTTGGGATCCTCTTTGTTATAGCTGATGCCTTCCTTGACCTTGAAGATCTGCACCGGGAAGATCGGGGTCTCGCCGTTGCCGAGACCGGCGTCGGTCGCGAGGAGCAGGTTTTTCATAACCATGCGCGCTTCCGGCGAGGTGTCGGTGCCGTAGTTGATGGAACTGAACGGGACCTGCGCGCCGGCGCGGGAGTTCATCGTGTTGAGGTTGTGGATGAACGCTTCCATCGCCTGGTAGGTCGCGCGGTCGGTGTTCCTCATCGCGGTCTCGACGGACTTGCGGTGCGCCTTCTCGGCGTTCTCGCGCTTGAAGCCCTTCCCGACGATGTATTCGACGACCTTCGCGCCGTATTCGTCGGTGTTGCCCATGCGGACGTCGTCGCCGAGCGCGGCTTTCAGCTCATCTACGAATTTGTCGGCGTCGGAGAGGTCGTCGCCGTCGGCATAGAAGTAGAATTGCTTAAGCGCCTTGAAATACTCTTTTTTGAAGGTCTTAGCGACGCCGGGCGCCATGCAGTAGTCGAAGTTCGGCACGCTCTGGCCGCCGTGCATCTCGTTCTGGTTCGCCTGGATCGCTATGCAGGCGAGCGCGGAGTAGCTGGAGATGCCGTTGGGCTCGCGCAGGTAGCCGTGGCCGGTGGAGAAACCGCCCTTGAAGAGCTCCAGCAGGTTGATCTGGCAGCAGGTCTCGGTCAGCATGTAGAAATCCTTGTCGTGAATGTGGATGTCGCCGTGGATGTGCGCCGCGGCGATGTCCTTCGGCAGGATATAGTTATCGACGAAGTATTTGCCGCCCTCGGAGCCGTATTTCAGCATCGTGCCCATCGAGGTATCGGCGTCGATATTCGCGTTCTCGCGCTTGATATCGGCGTCCGCGGCGGAAGAGAAGGTCAGTTCCTTATATATATCCATCAGGTCGGACTCGGTCTGACGGATCTTCGCGTGCTCGGCGCGGTAAAGAATGTACGCCTTCGCGATCTTGGAGTAGCCGTGCTCGATAAGCTTCTCTTCGACGAGGTCCTGCACCTCCTCGACGGTGGGTATCCCCGTCGACGGGATTGCGAGGATTACCTTTTCGGTAAGGTTATCGAGCTCAACGTCGCTGAGCCCGTTGGGATCGGCGGCGTCCGCCGCCTTCTTTATCGCTTCTCTTATCTTCAGCGCGTCGAACGGGACGACGTCGCCGCTTCTCTTTCTGATTTTCCAGATCATTGCCGGCACCCTTTCTTTTATAATATTGTATATAAAGCCATGGAATCGCTGTTTCGGGAACGGCGCGCGGGCAGACTTCTCCCCTCGCGGAACCGTTGTGCGTATTATACTATCACCTTTTTTCGCCTTTGTCAAGTACTTTTTTCAAAAAATCCACAATATCTTGTGTTTTGCCTCTGCATTTTCAACTAAATATGCTAATTGTTAAAGCTTTGTGATGTTGAAAAATTGTATACCGAAAGGGCAAAAAAGAGTTTACAACGCAGGTGTATTGTGGTATAATAATTAAGCTTCCGGAAAGACGCGGCATGTTGAAAACCTGTTGAAAACCGCGCAAAAACTTTTTTCGGAAAAAGTTAGAATATCCGCCCGTGGCACAGTTGGATAGCGCATCAGATTCCGATTCTGGAGGTCGGGGGTTCGAATCCCTTCGGGCGGACCAGGTGAGGTCAATGCGAACACGGTGCTGTTTTTCGGCGCCGAGGTGTTCGGGTTGATGGCTGTTTATGTATGACAGCAAGAGAAAAAGGAGACGTGAAAGCGTCTCCTTTTTCTTTAATGTCTTCACTGGGGCACGTCGGAGAGAGGTGCGCGAAGTCCTGTCGTATTGCATTGTATTGCTTTTTCGCGGCGGGCTCTCCCCTGTTTCGATATTTCCCGCGAAAATCGCATATTCTTTTTTCATTTCGGGCCGGAAGGCCCTTTTTTCGTTTCCCGGAACAGATTTATTGCTTTTAGGGGAGAAAACGACGGCGCGCGGTGGTAAGATAAGCGCGTAAATGACAAAAGGAGCGAGGAACGATGCCGAAGGTCCCCCACAAAATCGAAGAATGCGTCCATACGGACGATTTCTCGCGCTATAAGAGCGAGCACCGCGCGGAGCACGACAAGCTGAACGAGAAGGTCGAGATGCAGAGCGAAAGAGTCGTCGGCGTCGAGGCGAAGCTGACGTCGCTGATCGCGGTGAACCGTCTCATACTTGGCGCGATCGTTACGGGGATAGTCTCGATCGTCGTTATCCTTCTGACGAGAGGTATATAACATGGATGAAGCAAGAGCGCGCGGAAAAGGCGTCGGGTTCGAAAGGATCCGCAGGATCACCGGCTATCTGGTCGGCGATCTGAAGCGCTTCAATAACGGGAAATACGCCGAACAGGCCGACAGAGTCAAGCATTCCGTAGGAGGCAGATATGGGATATGATCCTTTGAGCGTCAAAGACGTTCACCAGAAATACGGCGGCAGCGGCTCCTTCGCCGACCGCGGTCAGACTTGGGTCGACCTCGGCCTCGGCGCCGCCGGCAGCTACATCGGAAGCGGAGATCAGAACAAAGCTCTCAGGTTGAAGATGGAGGAGGTCGGCGGGCTTACCCTTCCCGCAGCGACTCCCGCGGCAACGGAAACGGCGACTCCCGCCACGGCCGCCCCCTCTCCCGCTCCCGCGGCAACGGAAACGGCGACACCCGCCGCGGCCGCTCCGGTATATAACGATCCGGAGCTGGAGGCGGCGATCGCGAAGCTCCAGGGGACGGAATACAAACCTTCCGACGATGTGACGCAGCTCAAGCAGTCGGTCAACGACGCGATAAGCGAGTTCAAAAACTATCAATACGGCCTCGCTCAGGAGATCGAAGGGGCTCTGAAGAAGATCCTCGACCCGAAGACGTTCTCTTACGACCACGAAACGGACCCGAGCTACCACGCGCTCCGGGATGAATACATCCGCAACGGGCGGATCGCCATGCTCGACACCGGCGCCGCGGCTGCCGCCGCGAACGGCGGGCGCGAGACGTCCTACGGACGCTCCGCCGCGCAGCAGGCGTATCAGGGATATATGAGCGAGCTCAATTCGAAGATACCCGAACTGGAAAACGCGGCGTATCAGCGCTACAGGGACGATCTGGACGACGCCTATAAGCGCTATCAGCTCCTCGTTGAGGACAGGGAGCGCGAACGCGGCGAGAAAGTGGATGATCTGAAGCTCGCGCTCGAGCTTTACGAGAACGCCAGGGACGACGAGCTGGAGGAATACGGTCTGACCCGCGACGAGCTGCTCGACACCATCAACGTCCTCGCGCAGCGCGAGAGCACCGGATACGAGCGCGGCAGAGACGCCATAACCGACGAGCGATACGAGCGCGAATACGCCGACGAGAGAGCCGACACCGCCTATAA
Source organism: Clostridia bacterium (assembly GCA_017616855.1). Taxonomy (GTDB): domain Bacteria; phylum Bacillota; class Clostridia; order Oscillospirales; family RGIG8002; genus RGIG8002. Next base: position 49,974 of record JAFZXI010000115.1, read on the forward strand.
CAAGCTCGCGACGCTGATCTCCTCCGCCGGCTACACTCCGACCGACGAAGATCTCGAAAAGGCGGGAATGAGCAAAGGGCAGGCCGACGCGCTGAAGGCGGCTTATGAGGTCGACGCGGCGAACGCGAAAAAGTCGTCTTCTTCCTCCGGATCCGGAACGAAGAAGAGCAGCAGCGGCTTCAAGAGTTCGACGGCGGACTCGGATCTCCGGAGTCTCAAGAAGAAGGGCGACACGAAGACTGATGAGGGCTGCATGGCGATCGCTGAGGCGATGGCCGAATACTACCCCATCGATACCTACGGCGAGGACGTTATAGACTACTTCGCCAACACTTACGTCGGCGGTCACCCCATAGAATACTGGCTCAACCGCATCGACGAGCTGGAAGAGGAAAAGAATAACCCCGTCGCCACCGGCAAGACCTCCGGAATAAAGCCCGGACGTGCCGCGGGCGCCGGCGGGCTTACGGGCAACAAGGCAATGATAAATTAGAAAGGGGCTTTTATGGCACTGGTCGAATACCTTATCCGCCTGGATCTGAAGAAGGAACACGAGCAGGGCGTGCAGCACGTCAAATACGGCGACACGAACTCGCGATACCTGCGCTTCCAGATCCACAGCGGAGGGAAAACCTACGATATTTCGGATAAAAAGGCCGTTCTGCACTATAAGAAGTCGGACGGCACCGAAGGCAGCATTCGCTGCTTCCACCGCGCGGAGAAAGGCGTCTGCGAGTGCCTGGTCTCCTCTCAGATGACCGCCGTCGCCGGCGAGGTCAAGTGCGATCTGAAGATCTTTTCCGGCGACACGCTGCTCCACTCCCCGAAGTTTTATCTGCTGGTCGGAACCGACGCGCTCTCCGGAGACACCTCCGCGGACGATTTCGGCGACGAGAAGGCGGACAAGGTCGAGGACGCGGTCGAGGGCAACCTCGCCGCGCTCGACAGCGAAGGCAACCTGATCGACAGCGGCAAGGCCGTCGACGACTTCGCCGACGAAGAGCACACCCACACCTACGACGAGGTCATAGACTTCGCCTCCGGCGTCGTTTATTATACGCCCGCCGGCGGGGAGATCGTCTTCCCCATCGTCTATTGGGTAGACGATACGCCCCTCTCCACTCCCGACGAGGGCGATTACTGGTATGCGCCGACGGCGATGAAGCTTTACAAGGCGGACAGCGTGCCGGGTTCCGGAATGACCTGGACCGACGTCACGAACACGAAGCTGAAAAACAACAGTCTTTTCGTCCGTCATAACGGCAGAGTCTATTACTGCGTGGACGGCGAGCTGAGAGAGATAAAGACAACGCTCGTATCGCACACTCACGTGAAGAGCGATATAACGGATTTCGCTCACACGCACGCGAAATCGGACGTCACCGACTTCGCCCATACGCACACGGTAAGCGATATTACCGACTTCCCCGACACTCCCTCCGGCATCCCGGAGCCGACGAGCAACGACTTCGCGAAGAAGCTCTGCGTCACCAGTGACGGAAAATACCTTCTTTCGACCGGCGCCGTCTGCACGGTGAGCATTTCCTTCGCCTCCGGCGTCGGGAGCTCTCCGACCGCGATCTGGATAGAAAGTCCCTCGGGCATACGCTATTCCGACGAGGACGCTCCGGTCAGCTTTGACCTCATCGAGGGTGAAGTTGTGAAGTGCTACGTCAGCTATTCGCTTGACGATAACTATATCAAACTCAACGGAACGACCGTCGCCGGAGACGGCGGCAGCTCCGCCTATTACGAGCTGACCGTCGAGGACGACGCGAGCATCTACGTCACCGGAAGCGGCGGCAGTTTCGGGCTCATCAGTATAACCATGTAACAGGAGGCAACTATGGCAACGGAAAAACTCATACCCATCGTAACCGATATCACGGTCCCCGAGGGCGCAACGCTCACTTACAGGTTCGGCAACTACTGCGAGTTCGCCGGAGAGTCCTCGGCCACGAAATCGGATATCAAAGGCGCTTCGCTCAACTCTTCCTTCTGGGAGCAGGACACCGGCGACTTCTATCACCTCACCGCTTCCGGCTGGGAGAAGAACGGACCCGAGGAGGAGTAACATCCCGATATGCACGATCCCTCGATGAAACAGCAGGCGAAAGCGCTTGTTGTCAACAGAGGCCTATCCGTCGCCGCGGCTGCCCGCGAACTGGGCCTGCCGCGGCGTACTATTGCGGACTGGTCGAAGGCCGACGGCTGGCTTGAGCGGCGCGTCGAGCTTCGCCGCGACGTTTTTAATACGGAGACCACCGAGATCGAAGAGGGTATCGGCGACAACGCGGACGTCAGAGCTACCGCGAAGCGCGTGCTTAAAGGGATAAACGTCTGGCTCGGCGCGTCGAAGGTCGTCTTGCCGAAGGAGGCCTCCGCGCTCGCCTCCGCCCTGGTCTCGCTCGCCGCGCTCGCGCCTTCGGACGCGGAAAAGACGCTCTCGGGCGTTATTTTCATTCCGGAGGTGAACGATGAGTAACGTCGTCTGGCGCCCGCAGCCCCGACAGGAGGAGTTTATGCGGCGTCCGGAATACGAGGCGCTCTACGGCGGAGCGGCCGGCGGAGGAAAAAGCGAAGCCCTCGTCATAGAGGCGCTGCGGCAGGTCAATATCCCCCACTATAAGGGACTGATCCTGCGCAAAAGCTATCCACAGCTTTCCGAACTGATCGACAAAAGTATCCTATATTACCCGCGCGCGTATCCGGGAGCGAAATACAACGCCTCGACGCACACCTGGACCTTCCCTTCCGGCGCGAGGATCATTTTCGGATCGATGAACCGGAAGGAAGACAAGATCAAATACCAGGGCAAGAGCTTCGACTACATCGCCTTCGACGAGCTGACGCATTTCACCTGGGAGGAATATTCCTATATGTTCTCCCGAAACAGATCTTCCGGCCCCGGGGTTCGATCCTACATAAGAGCAACGGCGAACCCGGGCGGCGTCGGACACGGCTGGGTGAAGGACCGCTTCATCATCCCCGCTCCCCCGATGACGACGATCGCGGACACAGTGAAGTATTCCACCCCTTCCGGGGAGACGGAGGAGGCGTCGCGGACGAGGGTCTTTGTGCCGGCGACGGTCTATGACAATCAGATCCTCTTAAAGAACGATCCGGAATACGTCGCCACCCTTGCCCTGCTTCCTCCCGCGGAGAGGCAGGCGCTGCTTTACGGCGACTGGGACTCCTTCTCGGGTCAGGTCTTCAGCGAATGGCGCAACGATCCCGCCGGGTATCTGACGCGGAAGTTCTCTCACGTCATTGAGCCCTTCGAGTTCCCCTCCTGGTGGAGAGTGGTGCGCGGGTTCGACTACGGTTATTCGAAGCCGTTTTCGGTCGGGTGGTATGCGGTATCCCCCGACGACGTTATCTACCGCGTCGCGGAGCTCTACGGCGGAGACGCGGACGTCGGCGTGAAATGGACTCCGGACCGTATCGCCGAGGAGATAGCCGAGATAGAAAAAACTCACCCGCTGCTGCGCGACGTCAAGGTCGTGCTCGGGCTGGCGGATCCGGCGATTTTTTCCGCGACGGTTTACGGCGAAAGCATAGCCGAGCTGCTCGCGCGCAAGGGTGTTTATTTTTCCAAGGGAGACAATACGCGCCTCGCCGGTAAGATGCAGCTGCACAACCGCCTCGCCTTCGACGAAGAGGGCCGGGCGAAGTTTTACGTTTTCAACACCTGCCGCAACTTTATACGCACGATCCCCTCTCTGGTCTATTCGACGGTCAACGTCGAGGACGTAGACACGACACAGGAGGATCACGCTTACGACGAATGCCGCTACGTGCTGATGGCGCACCCGATGACGACGGTGCCGAGGGTCAAGAGGCGCTGGAGGGTCCCGGAGCTCGATATCGACGAGGAATACTGATTTTCGGGCGGTTAGGCGAACCGTTCGGAGTTTCCGAACCGTTCACGTTTTCTCCGCTTCTTCCCCTGCATAAGCGGTCGCGATACAAATCAGAACGTGCGATTTCCCGAGATTTCGGGCAATTTCGCGGCAAAAACGCTGCTTCTGAGGCGATAACAGAGGAGCGAACGTATATTTCATGCTTTGAAAAAAACTGAACGACCGCCTTTTTCGGTCCCGCGGCGGTTCCCTGCAAACGGGCCCACGCGCCCGCGCGATTTACTATTACGGAGGACATTATGGGCAAATACGCAGATCTTTACGCGAAGTTCGGCCGCGATATCAACAGCGACGCGGAAAAGAATAAGGAGACAACGCAGGAGAAGCCCGCGGCGAAGACTTCGCGCGGGAAGTATTCCGATCTTTACGCGAAGTTCGGCCGCGACCTCGGCGGCCGTCGCACGAAGGCAGCGCAGGAGGAAGCGCAGCAGAAGGTCGAGGAGAAGAACGACGCGCTGCGCAACGCCCAGTCGAATTACCGCAGGCAGTATCTCATCAACGAGGCGACCAAGCGCGAGAACGAGAAGGAAGCGGAGGCGGAGCAGCGCCGGAGCAGGCGCTTCGCCAACGTCGCCGCCGCGAGGGCATATACCGATACCGCCAGCAGCGAGCGTTCTTACGAGGACCGCGTGAAGGCCGCGGAGGTCGAGAGGATCCAGGCGGAGAACAGGATCAGAGCCAGAAGCTCCGACGGACAGGAAGCGCAGCGCGACGACGAGGCGCGTTACAACTATATCGCCCGCAGGATCGATACGCAGGAGAAAGCGAAAAAGGTCGAGGAGGCGCCCGGCGCCGGAAAGCTCACTGCCGAGCAGCTGAAGGAAGAGAGTGCGATCGGCGGCGTCACCAAAGGCGACCTGGCGTGGTATAAGGAAGAAAAGGCGCGGAGAGACGAGGCAGCGGCGCAGAAGAAGGCGGCGGAGGAGTATTTCGAGTCGCTCAAAACCTATTACAACAACCTGACGCTCGACCTCGACGCGGCGAAGGCGGAATACGACCGCGTCGCCGGGATAAAGCGCTTGCTTGATAACGCCGGCAGCGAGCTGGAGAAGATGAAGACGGAAAACCCGCAGCTCTGGAATGAGATCGACGGGATAGCGCAGTTTCTCTACGGCGGCCCGAAAGCAAAGCAATACGGCGAGGGCAAGATGGTGGACGACGGTCCCGACGCGGATTACTTCGGCGACAACGATGATATCGCGAGGCAGCACGCCTACACCCGCTATATTCTCAGGCAATACGGCTACAAGGACTACGACGCGCTCGCGAAGGAGGTCGCCGAGAAGGGCAACACCTGGGCGACGGCGCGGGATATTCAGGAGAGCTACAAGCTTGTGACGGACGCGAAGGCGGATCCTGAGTTCGAGGCGTGGGCGGCGAAAGGGGCCGCGGATAAGGATAACTCGGTAATGTGGGCGCGTGGTTTGACGGACGAAGAAGCCGAAAGCACCAAATCCACAATGGGCGTCGGCACCTCCGGACTTCGCGAAGACGTCATAAAGAGGCGTATGCTCACGCAGGACGAGCTCGACATATACAATTATTACTACGGCAAGGGCGACAAGGACGCGGCTTACAAATACTATAATTCACTCGACGATCTGCTCGCCCAAAGGTCCGCCGTGTATAACGCGAAGGTGTTCGGAGACAGCTTCTTCGGCAAGGCAAATATGGCAATATACACCGGGTTCGAGCAGTTTGCAAACGGCGTATATCGCAAGATCGGGCCGAAGCAGGAATACTACTACCCGACCGTCAGCCAGTATACATCCGCTATACTCACGCAGGATATGGGCGGGGTCGAGAAGTTCTGGTATGATCTCGGCGTCAACGTCTCGAATATGGCGCCTTCCATTATCGCCGGTAAGCTCGCGAGCTATATCAATCCCGTCTTCGGCGAGCTCGTCGGCGCGGCGACGATGGGGCTTTCCGCTTCCGGCAACGCATACGCCGAAGCGATCAACTCCGGCATGACGCCCAACCAGGCGAGCGCGTATTCCAATCTGATAGGTCTTTCCGAGACTACGCTGCAGGCGGCTATCGGCGGTATTCCCTACGTCGGCGGCGCAGTGACCGGCGGAGTTTTCACGAAGGCCGGAACGAAGGTGCTGCGCTTCGCCGGCGGGCTCAACTCCGGCATGGCGAAGGTCGCGACGAAGGCCCTCGGCTACGGGCTGAAATACGTCGGCAAATCCTTCGGAGAGTTCGTCGAAGAGGGTTTGCAGGAGGTGCTGGAGCCGTATTTCGCGGCGTTCGTCACGGGCGAGGCGCCGGACGACGTCGACTGGGACGCGGTATTCTACAGCGCCGGTATGGGCTTCATCACTTCCCTCCTGCTGAATGCCGGCGACAGCGCGGTCAACGTGAAGAACGCGCGCAGCAAGGCGAAGGATGTTATAAATCAAGGCGGCGCCGAGCTCGCCGTCAGGCTCGGGCTGCAGTTTGACGAGAAGAGCGACGTCTACCGCATCGCGAAGGAGATACAGCGCGACGGATACGACACCGGCAACATCGCCGAGCTGCTGATGGCGCTCGAGACGGAAACGCAGAACGATCCCGACTTCGCGCAGCGGTTCACGGACCGCGACTTCGGCGAGCTTAATATCAAGCCGAAGAACGAGACGAAGACCATAGATAAGAACGCGAAGAAGATCGGCAAATACGTCGAAAAGCAGGACGCGACGGAAGGCGCCGCTTACGAGGCGGCTACGCAGACGCCGATAAGCGAGAGCGTCGCCGGGCAGGACGTCCGGGGCGAAGAGGTCTCTCCCGTCAGAACGGCGGAGGAGTTCGTTTCGCGCTATAACGGAGAGGTTGCGGAAAACGCAACAACTGAAGCGCGTCCGGACACGAACGCGGTCGATGAGGGCGCCGCGCGCACCTCCGGGACGAACGTGAATACGGCGGCGGAGACAAACGCGCCGACGGTCGCGAACGTTCCCGCGGAGACGGTCCCTTCCGATAACGAAAACGTTATCACGGTCAAGCGGGCGAAGGTTTCGGACGCTTCGAAGGCGGTCAGCCGCATAACGAAGAACGGCAAAGCGATCGAGGGCGGCGGACGGTATTACGTTTACGATACCGCCGGCACTACCGCGATACGCTACGATGACGCGCCGGCGAACGTGAGCTTCACGAGCGAAGACGGGCTCGCCGGAAGGATAGACCGGGTGCTCAACACCGAGGGAGACGATACGGGCGTCGTTTTCGATACCGGGAAGATCTCCGATCTGAAGACGGCGATAAACACGGTCAAGCAGATAAAGAGCGCTTACGGCGACAAGGGCGCGACGGTCGTTTATAATTTCGGCGACGGCGTGGTCGTGGACGCCGCGAAGGTTCTCGACGTCGCGGAGGCGCTTCCGGGCGCGACGGTGCAGCGCGTGCCGGTCGGCAACGGGTATTACGGGCTGAAGTTCGTCGTGGAAAACGGCGTCGGGCTCGTTATGCCGATAAATGCGAAGGACGTCAGCGCCGCGGAGGACTCTGTCTTCCTGATCCGCGGAAGGAACACGCCGGCTTCGGCATCGGTCGTGCTGGGGAACAATTCCTGGTCTCCCGCGGAGGGCGAGGCGGCTATACCCGCAAAGAGCAGCGATCGAGTATTCAACGACGACCTGACGTTCAATCTTGCGGATGATACCGTAAATGATACGATAAATGATACTATAAACGAAAACGGCGCCGAGACCGACGCCGACGTTATAGATCTGACCGAGGACAGCGAGCTGACCGAAGAGCTGAGGGGCAAGAGCGCCAAAGAAATACGAAGAAGTCTGTTTGAGTACATAAAGCGCATCTTCGGCAATAAAGAAATCACGCTAAGCGACGGCAGAAAAGCCATCGTGGACAAAGGTGACGCAAGGAAGCTTTCGGACAGGAGCTCGCCCGAATGGGTTGCGAAGATCGCGAAGGTGCAGGAGCTTATAAACAAGGCGCAGCTTACGGACGAGGACCCGAACCCAGAGCATAAAAAGTTCACACATTTCTGGTACTACAAAGCTTCGGTAAAAACGGAACGAGGCGTGATCAGTGTCTATCTCAATATAGGAAAAGCTCGCACCGACACAAACAACCACCTTTACGATATTACAGAAAGTATAAGAGACACCGCCCGGCCTTACGCCGGCGGGAGCGTCAACCCGACTTACTCCCTGAAGAACGGTATCTCTACAAGTGATATTGTAACCGAAAACGGCGGAAAAGTCAATACCGAAAGCGAAAAAACTTCAAAATCGCAGCAGGAAGACGCGTCAGATCGCGGAAAAGTGCAAAAATCTGCCGAAAAATCGTCTGAAAAAGTGCAAAATATACCCGAACGGGGCGAAAACGGGAGCGAAACGACGGGTCGAGGGGCGGCTGCGAACGAAAATACGGAAGGCAGCGTGAAAAAGCGCGGCGGGAGGAACGTTTTCCGCAGCGAAAGCGGGAAATATTCCGAAATAGACGGCATAAACGACGACGGCGACGTCGTGCTGGAGGGCGGAGAGACGCTCGACGTCGATTCTCTCGATCCGGAAGCGCGCAGCGCGGTCGATACCGTCCTCGCGGACTTCTATTCCGGACGGATAAGCGAAGCGCAGGCTATGGATATGCTCAGGAACGGCACCCTCACCTACACAAAGGGAGAGAACGCCTGGATCGCGGAGGAGCTGAACGACGGGAATACCGCTAAACTGATGAGCCCGCAGCAGATAGAGGCGATGGCGGAAAGGCTTTTCGGCATCTATATCAATTACGGGCGCGTCCAGGGGCGCAGAACGATGGGCTTCATGCGCCAGGGAGAACGCGGGCTCCGCACACGCACAGTCGGCATGCTTCCGACCGTCTCGCACGAGCTGACGCACATCCTGGACCTGACGGACGGCCGCGAATTGAGCAAGCTAACGGGAATACAAGAGGTGATAAAAGCGGCGCCGCAGGCCTGGCTTGCGGGTTATCCGAAAAGCGCCCGCGCATCTGAGGCCGTCGCGTGGTTCGGCGAGCAGTATTTCCGATCGAGAAAAACCGCGCAGCAGATCTCGCCGGAGTTTTTCCGCAACTTCGAGGCCTCCTTCAGTCCGACCGAACTGAAGAAGCTGCACGAGCTCGGCGACGCTGTCAATAAGTTTATGGTGCGCGAGACGGATGCGGAGGGCAACGATATAACAATGCTCAAGCAGTCCCGCGCGCAGCTCGCGACGCAGGCGGTGAAGCCGAAGGATATGCGGGCGCTCGGCGACAAGGCTCGCGAATTGGCGCTGCGCTTCGAAACGAAGTATTTTAACTCCAACGCACCCTTCGAGAAGAGCTTCGGCGACAAGGCGGCGGTGCTGTATAACGCGGACATCATTTCCGGCGCCGCCAGGGCGACGTATATGATAAACGGCACCGACGCGCTGATCGGGAAAAAGCACTCCGGAGGATTCGATACGTCGGACGGGCGCCACATCGAAGATCTGAGCACGATCCTCTCCCCTCTTGAAAAGTCCGGAAAGGAAGCTTACGACGATTTCAACACCTATCTCGTGCTCCGGAGAGGCGGGTATAAAGTCATTGAAGGCAAACGCGTCTTTGCTTCCGATATGGCGAATAATCCTTCAGAGATCTCACGCAATATCGATCTGCTCGAAAAAGCGCATCCGGAGTTCCGGGAGATCGCCGACAAGGCGATAGAGTTCCACCGCGAGCTCGTCAAGAAGACCTGCGTCGATACCGGACTGATGAGCGAAGAGACTTTCGATCAGATGACGAAGGAAGATCCGTTCTATGTTCCCTTCAGGCGCGACGTCGACGGCACGCACGGCTCCGGAGTAAATACGACGCTGCAGTCCGCGAAACAGTTCAAAAGGATGCGCGGCAGCGGCCGTGATATATACAATCCGGTCGAGTCGCTCTTCCAGGACGCCTATGAAACGGTCGTTTCTTCTCTCCGGGCGCAATACGGCGACTATATCCTCGACAGTGTGGACGCGGATCCCGCCGGCATGGAATGGCTCGCGACGAAGGTCAACGCAAAGGTCAACCTTGACGTCACGGATCTTTCCGCGCAGCGCGACTCCTTCCGCGGGCAGCTCGTCGCTTCCGGACTCGATCAGAAGGCAGTTGACGCCATAATGAGCATATACGACGGCACCGTCGGAGATGAGGTCAAGAGCTTCCGTGTCCCGTATTACCAGGGCGAAGACTTTTTCCTTCGCCGTCGGTGGCACAAGGACGCGAACGGAAAGGAAAGCTCCACCCTCACCTGCTACCAGTTCAACAGCGCCTTCGGAAAAGCCGCGCTGCAGAACACGATAGACAACTCCGTGAACTTTAACAGTAAAGCGGTCAACGCGCTGATGAAGCTATCGCACATCCGGAAGATCTTCCTGACCGGCTCCTCTCCCCTCTTCACCGTGCGAAACCTCATCCGCGACGCGCAGGACGCCTACGCTTATTCAAGAATAAAGAACCCTCTGGAGTTCACGAAAAGGTATATCGGCGCGCTGAAATCGGTCCTGACGGCCGATCAGGCGTATATGGACTATAAGAAGGCCGGCGGCGGCAACTCGACGCGTATTTCCTCAGACGTCAGGACGATCGCGGACGTCGTGCCCGCGGTCTATAAAGCGCATACGAAAAAGAGCGTGCAGCTGATGCAAGGTATGGTTAGGTTCGCCCCGAGCATGATCGAGCGCATAAACGAAGCCGTCGAGCAGGTGCCGCGCATGCTGGAGTTCAAACATTCGCTCGATCACGGCGGCAGTATGAACGAGGCACTTTACAGGGCCGCGAACATCACGGTAAACTTCGGACAGCACGGAGCGGCTAAAAGCTTCATATCTCTCATGGGAGGCATTTTCCCCTTCTTCAACGCCGGTATGCAGGGACGTTACAGAATGTATCAGGCGCTGAAGACCGACACGGTGAGTTTTTTGGCGAAGAAAACGCTGACCGCGCTCGTGCGCAACGGCATCCTCTTCGGGCTTGTTAAGGCATTCGGCGCGGAGGATGAATACAAAAAACTCTCAAACTACATCAAGAACAACTACTATGTCATCCCGATCGGCAAGGGCAGCTTCATCCGGCTGCCGAAGGATCGCGAAGGCGGCATACTCGACTCGCTGATGGAAAACGCCGTTTCCTCGCTGATGTATGGAACGGACGGCGAGCAGTGGTATGACTACGCGACCTATCTGATAGACCAGGTCGGCGGCCCGGGAACGATCGAATCGTTTCTCGGATACCTCGTCGAGACGCTGCACGACGGTGGCCAGATAACAGACGTCGCCGCTGGCATAATGAGCGATACCGTCGCTTCGCCGATTTTCGACCTTATGAGAAACAAGGATTATCGCGGCGTGAAGATTGAGACGACGAGCGATCAGAAGCTTCCTCAGTCAGAAAGATACGACGAAAACACTTCTGCGCTCGCCAAGTTCCTCGGAAGCCTCGGCGTCCTCTCCCCGAAGCAGGTGCAGCACCTCGTCGAATCTCTCGGCTTCATACCTGCCGCGGTGATCTCGCTGCCGGAAAACTTCGCCGAAGGCGGATTATTCGGTCCCGCAAAAAGCTTCGCCAACTCCTTCGCGACCGCTTTTACGTCGTCCTCCGCCTACTCAAACGACGCGATAAACGATTTTTACGACGGGTTCGAGAAGCTCGAAATGAAGAAAAACGCAGACGGCGGCGGCGAGATCCGCGCGGAATACGCCCGCGCCTCCGGCGTTAAAACGATAATGAGCGAGCTTTATAAAATGAGGCGCGAAACGGAGAGCGAGGAGGAGCGCGAGGCGATCACGAGGATCATACGCGATAGCGCCTACGACTACCTCCACGCAGATACAATGGACGACCACGTCGAAAAAGAGCTGATCGCGCTCTACGATCGAATCGGCGATAAGGACTACGCCGGGATATTCTATTCGGCGCCGAAGGCGAGCTGGTCGACCGGCGGCGTTACATACTCCCTCGACCTTGCGACGTATCTCGAATATGCAGAAGAGTATCGAGGGGCCGTCAGAAGCGCTTATTCCATCGTTTTCGCGAATGAATACTCAAACGATACCGAGCTTGCCGAAGATCTCGAAGACGCGAAGGAGCTTACGGTAAAAGAGCTGAAGCGTAAGTATATGCTGAGAGCGAAGCGTTCGAGCGACGCGGTCACTACGGAACGCATCAGATCGGAGCTCGAATACGGCGATTCCGGCGCGGACGTCTCTATCACGCTCAAAGAATACGTCACTCAGGAACGCGGCGCCGGCAGAAAGGACGAAGGCATCCGCCAGTCGCTCTCGAATATATTCCGCGCCGATTACAAGGAATATGCTGCGGACGGCGACAAAAAGATGACCGACTACATCGAGCAGCTGCTTATAGGCCTCGGGATCGGGTTTACATCCGAAAAGATCAGAAAATGGGCGGACTGAAAACAGAACGCAGAAAAAAGCACCCGCGAGGGTGTTTTTTTCATTATAGGGGAGAAATGGAAGGCGACGGCGGTTTATAATCTTGACGACACGCCGGAAAGACGGCAGATAAGACGCGCGGGAGAGACCGCAGGGAGTTATTTATGCTCGATTTTGATTATTTCGACCTTCAGCGCTTCTCGGACGGTGAGGTCGAAGGCGACGCCGGCCAAACGGGCGAGGCCGCCGCAGAACCTGCAGGCGAGCCGACAGCACAGACCGTTCCGGATCTCGATGCGGAGTTCGACGAGCTCGTCAAGGGAAAGTATAAGGACGCTTATAAGTCCCGCGCCGAAGCTTTCGTCGGAAAGAGACTCCGCAAAGCGAACGCCGAGCTGGAGCAGCTGCGCACGGAAACGGCGCAGTATAAAAAGTATGCTCAGCTCGTAAGAGAACGCTATCCGGACGCCGCGGACGACGCCGCGGCTTTTGAGGCATTCGACAACGACGCCCGTCTGCTCGCGGACGAGGCGGACAGAAACGGTTATCCCGTCGATCTATGGAAGGAAAAACGCTCCATAGAGCGCGAAAAACGCGAGATCGCGGAGGAAAAGCGCGCAAAAAGCGACGCCGACGCGCGTTCCCGCAAAATGGACGACTGGATCGAACAGAGCGAGCGCCTCAAACAGAAATACCCGGGATTTGACCTCAGAGCGGAGCTTTCGGACCCCGAAACGCAGGCCGACTTCTTCGATCTAATCGAGAAAAAGGGCCTGACGATCGAGCAGGCATACCGCCAGGTGCGCTTTGACAAGCTCATAGAGGACGCGAGGATAAACGCCGCCCTCGAAAGTGAGAAGCAGACCGTCGAGAGGATAAAATCCGGGACTGAAAGACCGAGAGAGAATGGCTCCGCGGCGACGCCCGCCGGAAAGGCGATCGTTGACGTCACACACGCGGACAAGGAAACGCTGGCGAAGATAGACCGCGCCCTCCGCAGACACGGAAGGTTCGATCCGATGAACCCGCCGGCGGATTTCGACTATTGATATCAAATCTTCAGAAAGGAAAAAACACCATGAAAGCACTTTTTAAGCGTCTTTTCGATCTCCAGAGATTCGCTACGACCGTTTCGAGCGACATCCCTCAGGATTTCAAGACTTTTTACGACAACAAGCTGATCGAGTTCGCCAAGCCGGCGCTCGTTCACGAACAGTTCGCCCAGGAATCCCCCATTCCGAAGGGTGAAGGCAAAACCATCAAGTGGCGCACCTACAGAAAGCTCGCGAAGGCGACCACCGCTCTGACTGAAGGCGTTACCCCCAGCGGTTCCAAGCTCTCGATGGCCGACGTCACGGCGAACATCGCCCAGTACGGCGACTTCGTCACCATCTCCGACGTGATCGAGATGGCCGCCATCGACAACAACGTCGCCAGAGCTTCCGAGGTCTGCGGTCAGCAGATGGGCGAAACGCTCGACACCATCTGCCGCGAGGTTATGAACGGCGGCACCGCGAAGATCCTCGCCCCCTCCGTCTCCGGCGGCAGCGTGACCCCCGTCACCCTCAGAACGAACATCACCAAGAACTGCAAGCTCACCGCCGACGTCGTCAGACAGGCCGCCCGCCTCCTGAAGGCGAACGACGCCAAGAAGATCGACGGCGACTACGTCGCCATCATCCACCCCGACGTCGCTTACGACTTGATGAAGGACAGCGAATGGAAGAGCGCCAACGAATACGCCGGTTCGAAGAATATCTTCAACGGCGAGATCGGCAAGCTCGCGGGCGTCCGCTTCATCGAGACGACCGAGGCGAAGAAGTGGGCCCCTCCGGAGATCACCCAGGGTTACACCCGTCTGACCGTCAAAGCGAACGCCTCCTCCAGCGCGACCTCCATCACCGTCAACGAGGTCCTCGACGCCGAGAGCTCCAAGAGCTACGCGGTCTATATCGACGGCGTCGCGAACACCGTCACGGCGATCGCGAACAATACCACCTACTCCACCCTCACCATTTCCGCGCTTTCCGCGAATGTCAGCGCCGGCGCCGTTATCTGCGGCAAGGCCACCTCTGCGGCGAATGAAGGCGGTAAAGACGGCTCCACCGTCTACTCCACCCTCGTGCTCGGCAAGGACGCTTACGGCAAGGCGGAGATCGCGGGCGGCAACGCCGGCATCATCGTCAAGCAGCTCGGCCACGGCGACGACCCCCTGAACCAGAGGGCCACCATCGGCTGGAAGGCCAACGCCGCTTACGCGATACTCGACGATACCCGTATCGTGCGTATCGAAAGCGCCTCCTCCTTCTCGGGCGAGACCGAAGCCAACTGACGCACATAAAGCGGGGGCGGAAGCCCGCCCCCGCTTTGGCTTTTTCGCGGAAGTTATCTCTCCCTCAGTCTCGACGCCGTGAGACGGGCGAATAATATTCGCCCCTACGATCCGCGCTCGGCGCGGGGACAACCCCTCAGTCAGCTTCGCTGACAGCGTCTCGCCTGCGGGCTCGGTCGGGCCGCGGCTCTGACAGCCCACCGGGCTGTCATTCACTACCGCGGCCTCCGCTTCGCTACCCTTGCACAGGGGAGCCACCTCATCCGGCGCTTCGCGCCGCCTTCCCGTCGAGGAGGAAGGCATGAAAGGAAAATGATATGAAAGAAAGATTGAAATCGTGGGTTTTCTGGAGCTCGCTCGCCGCGCAGGTCGTATCGATCCTGGTCGCGTGCGGCGTGATCTCCCCCGAGGCGTCCGAACCCGTCAGGGCCGCCGTCGTTTCGGTGCTGCAGATATTCGTGTGCTTCGGGGTGCTCAACAACCCCACTGACCGCGAAAACTTTTAACGAGAACATAATCCGGAGGGGTTTTCCCTTCGTTTTATAATACTTCAAAGGAGTAATTATCCATGCCTAAAAATGAAACAGTCAAGAAGGAAGCGCCCGAGGCGGAGGTTTCCGTCAACGAGCGCAGGTTCGTTCCCATCTTCATCCCCGCGGAAAGCGATGAGGACGAGCTGCACAACAAATACTTCTCCGTAAACGGAAAGACCTACGGCGTGCCCGTCGGCATCGAGGTTTCCGTTCCCGAGGAAGTCGCCGCCGCTTACGAGGAATCGAAGGCGGGAAAGAAAAACGCGCGCCAGGCGATACTCAACGCGCAGGAAAACCTCAGAGCGCGCGACAAGGCGTTTATGGGATAATGCGGAACGGAAGCGGCCGTGCCGCCGGGCGAATAATATTCGCCCCTACGGAAAGGAAGAAATAAATGACGATTTCCGAAGCGATAGCAAAGGCAGACGAACAGCGCCCGAACAATAATATTTCTACCGCGACGAAGATCTTCTGGCTCAACGAGACGGAAACGCGCGTGAAGGAACTCGCCGACGGCAGGATCCTCGCGGACGGCGAAAGCTATTCGGCGGACACCTACGACAGCGAGACGGACCAGAACACCGAGCTGCTCGTGCCGGACGGCTACGCGGGTCTTTATCCGCTGTATCTCGTCGCGATGATCGATTACTCACAGTCGAGCCCGGCGGTATACGCTAATTCCTCCTACGCCTACGAGAACGCCTGGGGACGCTTTGCGGCGTGGTTTGCGCGCGAGCACAGGCAGAAGGAAAACGGACAGTTCAAATACTACGAATAGGAGAAAGAATTATGCGACATTCAGAAATCGCCCTCGCTAAAACTCTCGTCGGTTCCGGCGGCGGAGGCGGCGCCCCGAAATACACAATAACCGTATCGCTTTCCGGCGGCACGGTCAGCGGCGATACGAAGATCGAAGCGGGCAAGACCGCGGAGATCACGCTTACCGCCGGCACCGGCTATACCTTGCCGGCGCAGAACGCGATAACCGTCACCGGTGCGACGATAGACAGCTACAACCAGAGCACCGGCAAGCTCGTGCTGAAATGGGCGATATACAACGTATCTGTCAGCGCCGCCTGCATTCCGGACGTCTACGCGGTAACGACTTCCGTTACCAACGGCACGGCAACGGGCGCAGCGAGCATCACCGTCGGCCAGACGGCAACAGTCACGATAAAAGGCAGCATCGGTTATATCCCTCCGGAGACGATCACCGTCACCGGCGCCGAATATACCTACAACAGCGCGAGCGGCGCCGTGGTGCTGAGCAATCCGACCGGCGCGGTCACGATAACCGCCGTATGCGAGCAGGGCTCTTCACCTTATCCCACAAAGGGTTACAAGATCAAGATGGATCTCGACGGCGACGGAACGGACGAAGTGTATCTCGTGCTCAACGGCAGCGCCGCGCTCGTTGAGGTGCTGGCTATGGCGACGCCTACCGGCGGCAGCTCGATACAGTTCGCAAGCAGCGGGCAGGTCTATGAAAACAACGCGCTCGACGTGTTTTTGAATACGACCTACTACGCCACGCTTTCCGCGGACGCGAAGGCGGCGATCGTCGATAAGACCTTCCGACAGGACAGCTGGTATCGCAACACGAACGGCAATCCCGATTACAACGGAAGCTACTCGTCGAACAAAACCGCCTATCAGGTGTCGCTCGGGAACGCCTCGTTCGGAAACGAGATATCGCGCCACGTCTACGCCCTCTCGGTTCAGGATATCATCGACTATCTTGAGGTAACGACCGATATGACGGCGGCGGAAAGCACGCTGAATATGGAAAATGTTCAGGCGATGTTCGATATCACGAGCGGAACTATCTGGCTGCGCTCCGCGCACGCCGACAATTCTTCCAACGCGATGAGCGTCCGCGGCGACACTGGCTACGTGCGCAGCAGCACTGCCACGAGCAGCAGCGC
>JAFZXI010000010.1 GCA_017616855.1 Clostridia bacterium
CTCGGCAAGCTCGTGCTGCTTAAGACGGTCGCCTTCACGATCAACGGCGAGCCGACCGACGAGGCGTATACCGGCACGGTGACGATACGCTCCTACGTCGGCGAGAAGCTCGCGGGCAACGAATACAGCGTCTGGTTCTTCATCGACGGCGCGCCCGTCAGTTACGTCGGCACCGTTGACGCGAACGGCATACTTGTTATCGAGAACGTTGTTCTGTAACTGCACACTGAAACCATAACGAAAGCGCCGCCCTCACGGGCGGCGCTTTTTTAGCGTTTATTCGCGTTTTCGTTTTTGGCGTTATTCTATCGAACCCTCGCTTTTTGCGCGGAGATACGCGTTGATAAAGCCGTCGAGATCGCCGTCCATGACGGCGTTTATGTTTCCTACCTCGTAGCCGGTGCGGTTATCCTTCACCATAGTATAGGGCATGAAGACGTAGGAGCGTATCTGCGAACCCCAGCCGATCTCCTTCTGCAAACCCTTGATATCTTCGATGCGGCTCAGATGCTCGCGCTCTTTAATCTCGATAAGCTTGGATTTCAGCATGCGCATCGCGACATCGCGGTTCTGGTGCTGGCTGCGCTCGTTCTGGCACGCGACAACGATACCGGTCGGTATGTGCGTGATGCGGATGGCGGATTCCGTCTTGTTGACGTGCTGTCCGCCCGCGCCGCTGCTGCGGTATGTATCAACGCGGAGGTCGTCCGGGTTTATCTCAACCTCGATGCTGTCGTCGATCTCCGGCGTCACGTCGACGGAGGCGAAGGAAGTCTGCCTTCTGCCGGAAGCGTCGAACGGCGAGATGCGCACGAGGCGGTGGACGCCGGCTTCGCTGCGCAGGTAACCGTAGGCGTTTTCACCTTCGACGAGGATAGTCGCGCTCTTGATGCCCGCGCCGTCGCCGTCGAGCCAGTCGAGCAGCTTGTATTTATAGCCGCTGCGCTCGGTCCAGCGCGTGTACATGCGGTAAAGCATCTGCGCCCAGTCCTGCGCCTCTGTGCCGCCCGCGCCCGGGTGGAAGGTCAGGATCGCGTTGCAGCCGTCGTATTCGCCGGAAAGCAACGTCGATACGCGCAGGTGTTCGAGATCGGCTTCCGCTTTGTTCACGGCTTCGCGGGCTTCGTCGAGCAGCGATTCGTCGTTTCCTTCGATCGCGATGTCGATTATCGTATCCGCGTCGTCAAACTCGGTGACGAGGTCGGAATACGCCTTTATCTTAGTTGAAACGGACTTCTGCTGCCGCTGATTCTTTCCGGAAAGCTCGACGTCGTTCCAGAAGGCGGGATTCTGCGCTTCTTCCTCGAGGCGCTTGAGTTCCTCTTTGAGATCGTCGATGCACATCGCGCGCTTCAGATCGGGCAGGCCTTTTCTTAAACCGTTCAGTTTGAGTTTCAGTTCGTCAAATTCGATCATGTTCACACCTCTATTTGAATGGGCTGGAAATCTCGGAGATGGCCTCGCTTATCTCCGTGTCGTCCGCCCTGCTCCTTGCCACGTCGCCGAATGAGAGCATTCCCGCGAGCCGCCCGTCGTCGATGACGGGAAGCCGCCTTATCTTGACCGCCGCCATTATCTTAGCGGCGTCCGCGACGCTCTGGTTCGGCGTTACCGAAACGGCGCCGCCGGACATTATTTCGCCGGCGGTGCATTCCGCCGGACTCTTCCCCGCCGCGACGCAGCGGAGAACGATGTCGCGGTCGGTAACGATGCCCGCGATAACGTCGCGCTCGAAGACGGGGATCGCTCCCACGTCGTGCTCACGCATCAGGCGCGCCACCTCGCAAACGGACTGTCCGCTTTCCGCGGCGACGACGTTTTTGCTCATTACGTCTTTGATTTTCACGCGATCACCCCATAATTATATATGGTTAGTGTGCGTTTTGTAAAGCAGTATATACGCTTATTTCGCTTTTTTTCCGCTTTGGAGCGTGATATTGCGCAGTATCGGCGCTTTGCCTCTCCACGCGAACGCGGAAGCGTTGAAAAAAGCTGGATCGTTTATCATTTCTTCGGTGACGACCGGGGCGGTCGCTTTGAAGCATTCGAGGCGCGTGTCGCCCAGTCCCGCGTTCAGCGGGCAGGCGTCCTGGCACCTGTCGCAGCCCCAGATAAAGTCGGCGGAGGCAATCATTTCTTCCTCCTCCGGCGTCAGCTGCCCCTTTTTCTGCGAGACGTGCGAAACGCATTTGTCGGCGTCGAAGCCGTCCGAGCCGAGCGCGCCGTGCGGGCAGGCGGCGACGCACGCGCCGCATTTCAGGCATTCAAACGCGCCGGTGTCGCGCTTCAGCGGCGGGAGCTCCAGCGTCGTCGCGATCTCCGCGATAAAGCAGTAGGAGCCGTAGCGCTCGTTTATCAGCAGTCCGTTATCCCCTGTCACGCCGAGTCCGCATTTCGCGGCGCAGTTGACCTCGGCGATCGGGGAGCTGTCCACCGTCGCTTTGAAGGTCTCGCCGGGGAAACTGCGTTCAAGCTCCGCGCAGACGGAACCGAGCAGCTCGCGCGTCAGCGCGTGGTAGTCCGGAAAGCAGGCGAAAAGCGCGACGTTGCGCTCCACTCCCGCGGTGTGGTAAGGCAGGAGCATCATTATGTAGGCGCGGACGCCTTCCATTGGCGGTTTCAGCATTTCCGCTTCCGCCGCGGGAAGCTGCCCGAAAACCTCTATCCCGTGATCCGAAAGGATGCGCTCAATCGTTTTTTCCATCATCCGACTATATAAACTCTCACGTCGCGTCTGCCGAAGCGGCCGACCGTCGTCGAGCTCTCGTAGAAAAGGTCGATGCGGTTGCCCTTTATGCCGCCGCCGGTATCCTCGGCGATGCAGTAGCCGTAATTGAATCTGCCGTCTACCGATTCGACGTAGAGGATAGTGCCGTAAGGTATGACCTTCGGGTCGACCGCGACCGCGCCTTCGCGCACGGGCATACCGAGCGCGGTGACGTTATACTTCTCAATCGATGAGTATGTGTAGGCGGTGCCCTGCATCACCATTACCTTCTCGTACTCCGTGGGCGGAGTCTTCTCGCCCGCCTGAAGTTTCGCGAGCAGGCGGTGCTTTTCGATAAGCTGCGCAGTGGAGGTTCCGACCGCGATGCGTTCCTCGACCGGCTTTTTGGTCGTTTTCACGGATACGATGGTCGATTCCACAAGCTCGCCGTCGACGTATTTGTCGCGGTAGGTGGTCGTGCGGATGCCGTTTTCACCCTTCTGCGTGACGGTGCGCGTCTTTTTGAGGTATTCCATCGACTTGTATTCCTTTGTGGAATACGGGATGCTCTCCTCTACCTCGCGCGTTTCGTAGGAGACGCGAATGACTTTTATGTTCATGTCGCCGGCAAGGTAGGTTTCGAGCGACGGAGTGACCTCGTCGTATTCGCCGAGCTCGACCTCGCATATCGCGAGCGCGTCGCGCACCGTGCCTTCGAGGACGGTTATCGTCTCGGTGTAGTTATCGGCGGTAACATTGACGTAGAACGCTCTGCGCACCGTCAGACTGCCGGCGGTATCGGACGGCTCGACAAACTCGACGGAATCGCCTTCGTTTATTTCGATGCCGCACATATCGATTATCGCCTGCATGTCATTGCGGACGGTCACGAGCGCCCTGTCGTTGCCGTCGACGGAGATGAGAAACATGTTGCTCCCCAAAATGACGTACATAAATACGCCGACGACGAATATAAGGAATATCGCGCCGAACAACGCCTTGCTGTGCGAGTATATTCTTATGTTCTCCAGGAGCTTTTCTTTTCTCATCGTCACCTCTAAAACAATTCGCCGACACATAATGCCGGCGAATTGCATTGTTGGTAAAAAATACTCAGCGCTTGCTGAACTGCGGAGCGCGTCTCGCGGCCTTGAGGCCGTACTTCTTTCTTTCCTTCATACGAGGATCTCTCGTAAGGAAGCCCGCCTTCTTGAGCGCGGGACGAAGCTCGTCGCCCGCCTGAAGCAGAGCGCGGGAAATGCCGTGACGGATGGCGCCGGCCTGGCCGGTAACGCCGCCGCCGGCGACGGTGCAGATAACGTCGTATTTGCCCTCGGTCGCCGTAAGAACGAGGGGCTGACGAACGATCAGCTTAAGGGTATCGAGGCCGAAGTACTCGTCGATGCTTCTGCCGTTGATGGTGACTTTGCCGTCACCGCTGTAAAGGCGGACGCGGGCGACGGAAGACTTTCTTCTGCCGGTTCCGTAAAGATAGGGTTTAGTATCGTACATTAGTCGTTACCTCCTCACAGTTCGTACGCTTCGGGCTTCTGGGCGGCGTGCTCGTGCTGATCGCCGGCATAAACGCGAAGGCGCTTGATAGAGTTCCTGCCGATGGTGTTATCGGGGAGCATTCCCTTGACGGCCTTGGTCATGACGAACTCGGGGTCAGTCTCCATAAGGCGTCTGTAAGGGACTTCCTTCAATCCGCCGATGTAGCCGGAATGGCGTCTGTACATCTTCTCATCGAGCTTGTTGCCGGTGAGAACGACCTGGGCGGCGTTGATGATGATAACGTGATCACCGCAGTCAACGTGGGGAGTATATTCGGGAGTGTGCTTGCCGCGAAGAATCGAGGCGGCAACGGTAGCGACACGTCCCAGCGGCTTGCCGGCCGCGTCGATGACATACCACTTGCGCTGTATGTCAGCGGGCTTTGCCATGAAAGTTGACATTGTGTTTACCTCCAAAAGTGTTTGAATACGATTTGCAAGGGAGATTATATTACCACGGAGGCAAAATGTCAAGAGATTTTTTCGGATTTTTTACGGGAAAATATCAAATCTTCAATTTTCGGCGTTTTTCTTTGATATCCTCAATTATACTCAATATCAATTTTCGTTTTTTGCGCATGAAAAACCCGCCGTTACGGGTATTATTTCCCATCGCGGCGGGTGTTATTCGTATTATTGAGCTGCCGGGCGCCGTCAGACCTCGCTTTTCCGCACGGCCTTGCGCTCGTGTTTGTTCTCGTACATGAGCTTATCGGCGCGGCGCATCACGTCTTCAAAGGACGAATCGGACTCGGGATCGTAGACCGCTATGCCCATCGCAACGCGGACCTGCTCCCACGGATTATCCGCATCCCCCGTGATACCGGCGCTCTTTTCCATGAACGCAGCACCGAGCTCTTCCCTGTTCTTGAAGTCCTTGCCGCGCATGATGACCGCGAACTCGTCGCCGCCGATGCGGAATACCGGACTGCTCTTGAAGATCTGGCAAATAAGACTGCTGGCTTTCTTCAGATAAACGTCGCCTTTTTCATGGCCGAAACGGTCGTTGATTTTCTTCAGCTCGTCGCAGTCGAAGATACCGACGGCGAACTCGGGTTTTTCATTCGGATTATCCATCTGCGTCTGGATCTCTCTGACGTGGATATCGAACGCGCCTTTGTTGCGTACGGACGTCAGCGCGTCGCCGTAAGCGAGACTGTTCATATCGTTGACGTAGCCCTTAAGGTGGCTGATGAGGCGGTTGAAGGTGTGCGCGAGGATACCGACCTCGTTGTTTCCCTTGTAATCGAACTTCGCGTCGTAGTTTCCCGCGTCGAGCTGTTCCGCGACCTCCGTCAGCTTGCGCAGCGGCTTGATTATGCTGCCCGCCAGGCGCAGGGTAAGTATGATGAAGACGATGAGCAGCGCCGCGGAAATGAGAATGATAACAAGAATCATATTGCGCCAGTTGCCGTTTATCTCGTCAACGGGAACGGAAACGTTCAGGCGCATTCCGTTATGGAGCGGCATCCACACCGCCTGCTTTTCCACGCCCTCGTATTCATAACTGACAAACTTGTTGTCGGAAAGCAGTCCCTCGGGAACCTTCGGTGTGTTCTCGGGAGTAAGCCGCGTGACGTCTACGCGGGGATGATAGATGATATTGCCCTCCGGGTCGTTGATGAAGGCGTAGCCGTTATCGAAAAGCTTGATATTGTTGACCTGCTCCGCCATCATCGAATAGTCGATTTCGATGCCGACGACGCCGATGAAGGTGCCCTTGCGGTAGATCGGCACGTTATAGGAAATAACGCGGATGTCGAGGTTATCGGTTATGTAAGGCGGGAGCCATATCGGCTTGCCGGTCGCCTTCGGCACGGTGAACCACACGAGCGCGCCGGTATCGTCGGTATCGTAAAGCGTGATATCCGTGACCTCGTGCTCCGTGAAACCGTTGCCGTCGAGGTTCGTGTACCAGAAGCCCCTGACGGCGTCCGAAACATCCGGGTTTGCGCTTCTGACGGCGTCAGAAATCGTCGGGTCGATGCGGTAATAATAGGTCAGCACGCCGCTCGTTTTGTAGGCGGTTTTCTCGAAGACCTCTCTCGTCTTATCGACGTGCTCCGCCAGCTTATCGAGCGATGTTCCGTCGAGGTCCTCGTGGACGAATCTTGAAACGTATTCGACCGACTGCTCCACGTTTACGAAATAGGCATCGAGGTTCTTCTCGCCCGTTTCGCACATGAGCGAAAGAATCTGTTCGGAGCTGTTGTTACCTATGTTCTTGACGGCGATAACGGCGACGACGGTCGCGACGGTAACGGCGACGATTATCGCCATCGCGGTCAGCAGTATTATTCTCGTACGGATAGACTTCATGGAGCCGTTCCCCTTTTGCTTTCGTTATGCGTATGCGACGCTTTCGCAAAGAATCATTCTTGCGGACAATAATCCAATATATCGCAATTATAGCACGTTTTTTCGATTATTCAAGACCTTTTTCGCGCTTTACCGGAAGCGAAACGCGCGAAAAAGGTGCGGACGCAGGCAAAAAAAGCATTTACGGCGCGCGAAAAATATGATATAATATCACATATTATTTATTCCCGGAGTTGTTAATATGAAAAACCAGCCCGAAAGATTCGATATGACGCGCAAACCGGTAAGGACGAAGTGGTATCTGCGTCCGCTGACGCTGCTGCTGAGCTTACCGGACGTCATCGCGCATAAAGCGAAGATAACCAAAACGAACATGGACGGCATCGAGCCGCCCTACGTCCTGCTCTGCAACCACAACGCCTTTATGGATTTCAAGGTCGCGACGAAGGCGATATGGCCGAAGCGCGCGAACTACGTCGTCGCCATCGACGGCTTCATCGGGCGCGAAGGGCTGCTCCGCAACGTCGGCTGCATTTGCAAGCGCAAGTTCACGCAGGACGTCATACTCATACGCCAGCTGATGCGCGTCATCAAAAACGGCGACATCGCGGTCATCTATCCGGAGGCGCGCTATTCCCTCTGCGGCACGACGGCGGTGCTTCCCGAAGGGCTCGGGCTGCTCTGCAAGATGCTGAAAGTCCCGGTCGTCACACTGATATGCCACGGGCATCACGTCAACTCGCCATTCTGGAATCTCAAAAACCGCAAGGTCAAGCCGGTCGAGGCGGAGCTTAAGCTGCAATACACCGCCGAACAGCTCGAAGAAGTCACCGCCGACGAGATAAACGAAAAGCTCGTAAAAGAGTTCCAATACGACGACTACGCCTGGCAGAAGGAGCGCGGGATACGCATAAAGGCGCCGTGGCGCGCCGAAGGGCTGCACAAGGTGCTTTATCAATGCCCCGCCTGCGGCACGGAATACAAAATGACCTCCAAGGGCGACGAGCTGATCTGCACCGAATGCGGAAAGCGCTGGAAATACGGCGAGGACGGCTCCCTCGCCGCCGTTGACGGCAAGACCGAGTTCTCCCACATCCCCGACTGGTACGAATGGGAGCGCGAAAACGTCCGCCGCGAGGTCGCGGAGGGGCGGTATTCCACCGGCGAGATGCCCGTTACCGTCGATTCCCTGCCGAACGCAAAGAAGTTCATCCGGCTCGGCGAGGGCGTCATGACGCACGATATGAACGGCTTCCGCGTTCGCGGCGTCGACTTCGACGGCGACGAGTTCGCGATGGACAAGCCCGTGCCGTCGCTCTACTCCTGCCACATCGAATACGAATACCTCGGCAAGCACGGCGACTGCGTCGACCTCAACACGCTGACGGACACCTGGTATATCTACCCGCACGACTGCGAATTTTCCGTAACAAAGATGGCGCTCGCGACGGAGGAGCTTTATTACGCCTTCCGCGCAGCCGAGGGCAAGCCCTGCAAGCCGGGGCTCGCGTAAAACAAGGAGCGGCATATGATCAAGATAGGTATAGTCGGAGTACGCGGGCTTTCGTTTTCCGGAGCTTTCTGCTCCATGCCCGACGACGTCAAGATAACCGCGATATGCGACCTCGACGAGGGCTGCCTCGAATGGGCCAAGGGTGAGATCGAGAAGAAATCACCCGACGCAAGCGGACTGAAAGCGTTCCGCATATACGATGACATGATTGAAAAGGGCGATATCGACGCGGTCGTCATCTCCACGCCGATGCAGTGCCACGTTCCGCAGGCGATAACCGCGCTGCAGGCGGGCAAGCATGTCATGTGCGAGGTCACCGCGGGCGTCACGATGGACGAGCTCTGGTGGCTGATCGAAAACGTCGAGAAGTCCGGCAAAATATACATGTACGCGGAAAACTACTGCTATATCCCCGACTGTCAACTCGTCCGCGCGCTCGTCAAGAAGGGCATGTTCGGCGAGATATACTACGGCGAGGGCGAATACACCCACGACTGCACCGAGCTCCGCAACTGGCACGGCAAGACCGGCTGGAGGACCTACTGGCAGATGGGCACGCGCGGCGCCTTCTATCCGACTCACTCGCTCGGGCCGATAATGCAGTGCTTCGACGACGACCGCATCGTTTCGATAGCGTCGTTTTCGCCCGGCAACCACAACCCCTACGGCCTGCGCAACGACGACCTGACGCAGACGGTCTGTCAGCTTGAAAGCGGCAAGCTCGTCAAGCTCCGCGTCGACACGATCTCCCCGCGCCCGCACGAGACGATGTATTATCAGATACAGGGCACGAAGGGCTGCTATGAGGCGTCCCGCTTCGGCGGCGAGGCGATGATCGCCATCGCCACCGAAGACGACCCGAAGGGTTACGAGCATTGGCGTCCGCTCTCGGATTTCAAAGAGTTCCTGCCCGAACGCTACAAGACCGGCGAAGGCGGCGACGCGGGACACGGCGGCGGCGACTATTATATCGTCAAAGACTTCGTCGACGCGGTAAAGACGAACGTCCAACCCGAGCTGAACGTCTATAAGGCGGCGGAATGGACCTCGGTCGCGCTGCTTTCGCAGCTTTCGGTCACGAATCAGGGCCGCCTGCTCGAAGTGCCCGACTTCCGCCCCGGCATGACCTGGGAGGAGAAGAGGATAAAGCTGTAAATCTCATCTACAAAAACGCGATAATAAAAAAATCGCAAAAAAATGAAATTTGTGCTTGCATATATCAAAAAGGTGTGATATACTATCCCTTGCTGAAGACGAGAGGGCGCATTTTCAGCCGCCTTTCTCCGACAATACGGGGGTGTAGCTCACTTGGGAGAGCGCTTGAATGGCATTCAAGAGGTAAGGGGTTCGATCCCCCTCATCTCCACCAAAAACGAGAGACATGCATTTGCGTGTCTCTCGTTTTTAGTTAGAAATCCGGAGGGGATCGAAACGAACTCCAAAGGCGCGGAGCGAAGCGACAGCGGCTTTGGCAGAAAAGCGCCGGGGGCGCTTTTCGCAAGGGAGAAGAGATCCCCCTCATCTCCACCAAAAACAAAGGACACGCAATATTGCGTGTCCTTTGTCTTATGTGATTTGTTATTTTACGTTTATTATTTCTCGCTTTGGCGCCTTGTCGTTTCGCCCGTTCCGAGCTCGCGGTTGACGCGGTGCTCAATCATTTCGAGCGCGACGATGTTATGGCCGCCCTCGGGAATGATGATATCCGCGAACTTCTTGCTCGGCTCGACGTACATCTCATGCATCGGCTTGACGGTCTGCATATACTGCGTGACGACCGAATCGAGCGTGCGGCGGCGCTCCTTGACGTCGCGGATTATCCTGCGGATGATGCGGACGTCGGCGTCGGTATCGACGAAAATCTTTATATCCATCAGCTCGCGAAGCTCCGGCTCCGCAAGCACGAGGATGCCGTCGATTATCATAACGTCGGAGGGGTCGACGCGGCGCGTTTCTTCGCTGCGGTCGTGGATCTTATAGTCATAGACGGGGCATTCTATGCTCTTGCCCTCGCGGAGCAGGCGCAGGTGCTGCGCCATCAGCGCGGTATCGAACGCCTCCGGGCAGTCGTAATTTATCTTCGTGCGCTCCTCGTAGGTCATTTCATGGTGCGCCTTGTAATAGTCGTCATGGCGCATTATCGTGACCTTGTCGCCGAAGCGCTCGACGAGCCGCTTCGCTATCGTGCTTTTGCCGCTGCCGGAGCCGCCGGCGATGCCTATCATCAGCATTTCGTTTTCCCTCCGATATATCTCTGTGTTGCCGATAAGGCGGCGCGCCTTATCTGACGGTCTTGTAAATGAGCGGGCGCTTCTCGGGGCGCGTATCCGCTATCGCGAACGCAGCGCGGACGTCCTCGGTCGCCTGCCGCAGCGCGTCCTCGCGCGCCGTGTAAAGCGTGCAGAGCGTTTCGCCCGCCGCGACTGAGTCGCCGACGGTCTTGCGCAGCACGACGCCGGCGGAGTGGTCGATCTCCTCGTCCTTCGAGGCGCGGCCGGCGCCGAGCAGTACGCTCGCGAGCCCGATCTTCAGCGCGTCGATCGCGGTCACGAAGCCGGCGCGGTCGCTGACGACGTTGAAAACGCCGGGCGCCTGCGGGAAGCGCGAGGTGTCTTCGATATACGCGACGTCGCCGCCCTGCGCGGCGATCCATTCCTTCATCTTCGCAAAGGCGGCGCCGGAATCGAGCGACGCTTCCGCGCGCGAGAGCGCCTCGTCTATCGGAAGCTCAAGCGCGAGCGAGACCATGTTCGCCGCGAGCGCGACGCATATCTCGCGCAGCGGACCGCGCGTTTCGCCGCGCAGCACCGAGACGGCTTCTTTTATCTCGAGCGCGTTGCCGACGGCGCAGCCGAGCGGCGTATCCATATCCGTCAGCAGCGCGGCGACGTTCCTGCCGCAGCGCTTGCCTATTTTCACCATTTCGCGGGCGAGTTCCTCCGCGTCCTCGGGAGTCTTCATGAACGCGCCGCTGCCGACCTTTACGTCGAGGACGATCGAATGCGAGCCGGCGGCGAGTTTCTTGCCCATTATGCTGGAAACCATCAGCGGTATGCAGTCCACGGTCGCGGTCACGTCGCGGAGGGCGTAGAGCTTCTTATCGGCGGGGGTCATGTTCCCGCTCTGCCCGACGACGACTATGCCGACGCGTTCCGCCTGCGCGATGAACTCCTCCGCGGAGAGCGCGGTGCGGTAACCGGGGATCGATTCGAGCTTGTCGACGGTGCCGCCGGTGTGCCCGAGTCCCCTGCCCGACATCTTCGTGACGACGGCGCCGAGCGAAGCCGCGAGCGGAGCGACGATAAGCGAGGTTTTGTCGCCGACGCCGCCGGTGCTGTGCTTATCCGCGGTCAGCGTGCCGAAGCGCGAAAGGTCGACCGTGTCGCCCGAGTTCGCGACCGCGTCGGTCAGGATCGCGGTCTCCGCTTCGTTCATCCCGTTGAAGCATATCGCCATCAGCAGCGCGGACGCCTGATAGTCCGGTATTTCGCCCGCGACGTAGCCGCTGATGAAGGAGCGTATCTCCTCCTCCGTCAGCTCGCCGCCCTTGCGCTTTTTATAGATAACGTCGTACATACGCATAGCGCGCACCTCCCGAAAACCGACTGAAGTCGGGGGCGGTTCTCCGCCCCCGACTCCTTGAAAATGATACTAACGCATGCCCTTGTCGTAGGGTATGCCTTCCGCCTTCGGCGCGCGCGACTTCTTGGACGTCAGCGCGAGCACGACGAGCGAGATGATGTAAGGAAGCATGTTGTACAACTCCGCGGGAATGTTGAGCGCCTCGATGAAGTTCAGCGACGAATGCACCTGCGACAAAGCACGGAACAGTCCGAACAGCAGCGCGGAAAGCGCGATCCTGTGCGGCTTCCACTGCCCGAAGATCATAACCGCGAGCGCGAGGAATCCGAAGCCGGCAACGCCGTAATCGAACTTCCACTCGCTGACGCCGGACATGATGTAGACGATGCCGCCGAGTCCGCCGAGGACGCCGGAAATCATTACGCCGGCGTAACGCATCTTGAAGACGCTGATGCCGACGCTCGCCGCCGCCTGCGGATGCTCGCCGCACGCCATCAGGCGCAGACCGAACTTCGTCTTGTAAAGCAGGATATATGCGGCGATAAGAAGAATAAGAGTCACCGGCATAAACCAGTTGAAATCGAAATTGCCCATCCTGACGATAAAGCTTTCTTTCTGCGCAACGTAGGTCAAAGTAGCCGAGGGCTTGCTCGAAGCCGCGGCGTTTATCGCCTTAACGATAACGGTCGCCGCCGCAAGCGCGAGCATATTCATCGCGGTACCGACGAGCGTCTGGTCCGCCTTGAAATTGATGCTCGCGACGGCAAGCAGAAGCGAATAGACCAATCCGGACGCCATCGAGATGAGTATTACCATTATGACCATCAGCGGCGCAGGAGCGTTCGGCATCAGGTTCATCGTCAGCGCTCCGCCGAGAGCGCCGATTATCATCGTGCCCTCA
The DNA here is from genome assembly GCA_017616855.1 of Clostridia bacterium. Taxonomy (GTDB): domain Bacteria; phylum Bacillota; class Clostridia; order Oscillospirales; family RGIG8002; genus RGIG8002. The sequence continues at coordinate 12,576 of JAFZXI010000010.1, forward strand.
AGCCCGAGGTTGATAACGCCGGAGTGCTCCGAGAAGCAGCCGCCGAGAGCGACGAGGATAAGGACCGACGCATAGATCAGCGTGTATTGCAAAAGCAACAGCATTACTCATCGCCTCCTTTCCCGTCTTCGGAAAGCGGCGGAGTCTCCGGCTCGTCCGCGGACGCGTCCTGATCGGATGGCGGATCCGCCACAAGGGCAGCGCCCGTTCCCGGCACGGAATCGATACCGGCAAGCGCCGCGCGCTTCTTTTCGTTTTTAGCCATACTCCTGTTCATTACGCTCTTTATGAACAGAACGAAACTGCAAAGATAAATGATTATTGCAAAAATCAGGTCTGACATCTGAGGAGCATACGTCATATTGTCGATGTAAGCTCCGCCTTCCGTTATGTGCTGGATAAAGAAGGAGGAAAAGATGCATCCGATCGGATTAAGACCTCCGAGGAAGGCTGCGGCGATCCCGTTGAATCCCATTGCGGGCACGGTCGCTGCCTCGGTCTCCCAATGCTGGAAGTTTGTCAGATAGAACATTGCCGCGCCGAGTCCGGCGAGCGCTCCGCCGATGGCGAGAGTAACGATGATGTTGCGTTTTTCCGCCATGCCGGCGTATTTCGCGGCGTGCTTGTTGAAGCCGGTCGCCTTCAGCTCGTATCCGAACCTGGTTTTTTCAAGCAGGATATATATGCCCACGGCGATGACGATCACCAACGGTATGGCTATCGACGCGTACTTGTTGCCGAGCAGCTTGTCGAGCCCGAGCGACGGTATCCTGCTGTTGAACGGTATGTTGCGCGTTTCGGATATGTTCGGCTGCTTGACCGTTTTCAGCATAATGTTGACGACGTAAAGCGACATCCAGTTCAGCATTATGCCGCTTATGACCTCGTTGACGTTGCGGTACGCCTTCAGAAGTCCGACGATGCAGCCGAGTATCGCTCCTCCGGCAAGCGCCATAAGCATACAGAGCCACCACGGCAGCTTCCACGCGATAGCGGCGTAAATCGCTATACCTATGCCGATACAATACTGTCCGGCGGCGCCGATGTTGAAAAGTCCGACCTTATAGCAGAACAGTATCGACAGCGAGCACATAATAAGCGGAACCGCTTTTACCATGGTCTGGGTGAAAAGCTCCAGCACGTGCTTTGCGTCCTGGTATTTGAAGTAGCTCCTGAGCAGCGCCGTGATCCCGCCGACTGCGCCGCTCGGTTTAATGATAAGCAGAACGATGAAGCCGAGAACGAGACCTAAAACTATACAGATGAGCGACGCGACTATCGACTGGAACGCATTGTTTTTCACAAGAGAGCGCCGTTTATTATTCATTACTACCCGCCTCCTGTCCTTCCGTCGTATCCGGTGAAACGTCCGGGTCAGGCTCTCCGAGCGCTGTGCCCATATTCTTCTTTGCGCCCGCCATATAAAGCCCGAGCTCCTCGACCGTAGTCTTCTTCGGATCGAGCTCGCCGACGATCTCGCCCTCGTACATAACGAGGATGCGGTCGGAAAGACTCATGACCTCCTCGAGCTCGAGCGAAACGAGCAGCACCGCGCGCCCCGCGTCGCGCTGCGCGACGAGCTGGCGGTGGATGTTCTCTATCGCTCCGACGTCGAGTCCGCGGGTCGGCTGGACGGCGATTATCAGGTCGGAGTCTCTGTCGAGTTCGCGGGCGACGATTGCCTTCTGCTGGTTGCCGCCGGACATGCTTCTCGCGGGTGTGGCGGAGCCCTGTCCCGAACGAACGTCGTATTTCTCGATGAGCTCGTCGGAATACGCTCTGATATTCCCCTTGCGGAGCATGCCGCCCTTGGTGAACTCCGGCTCAAAATAGCGCTGGAGCACCATGTTATAGTCGAGCGGATAATCGAGCACGAGGCCGTGCTTGTGTCTGTCCTCCGGGATGTGGCTCCAGCCGGACGTGATGCGCTTTCTTATCGAATAGTGTGTAACGTCGGTACCTTCGTAGATTATGCTTCCGCCCCTGACCGGTTCGAGACCGGTAAGTCCGTAAATAAGCTCGGTCTGGCCGTTGCCGTCGATACCGGCGATACAGACGATCTCGCCCCTGCGTACGTCGAAAGAAACGCCGCGGACGGCGTCGCTGTCATGCACTCTGCTCTTGACGTACAGATCGCGCACCTCGAGCAGCACTTCTCCCGGCTCCGCGTCTTTTTTTGCGACTGTGAACTCAACGTCTCTGCCGACCATCATGCGCGAAAGCTCTTCTTTCGTCGTGTCTTTGACCTCGACGGTGCCTATGTATTTGCCCTTGCGGAGAACGGAGCAGCGGTCGGCGACCTCCATGATCTCGTTCAGCTTATGCGAAATGAAGAGGATCGACTTGCCCTCCGCGGCGAGATTGCGCATTATCTGCATAAGCTCGGTTATCTCCTGCGGAGTAAGCACCGCTGTAGGCTCGTCGAAGATGAGTATATCGTTTTCGCGGTAGAGCATTTTCAGTATTTCCGTGCGCTGCTGCATACCGACGGTGATATCCTCGATGAGCGCGTCGAGATCGACGTAAAGCCCGTAGCGTTCCGAAAGCTCGGTTATCTTCTCGCGCGCTTCGCCCTTGAGCAGGAAGCCCGCTTTGTTCGGCTCGACGCCGAGCATAATATTCTCGAGCACAGTGAAGCATTCGACGAGCTTGAAATGCTGATGCACCATACCGATACCGAGCGCGTTGGCGTCGTTCGGGTCCTTTATGCGAACGGGCTGGCCGTTCATTCTTATTTCGCCTTCCTCCGGCTGATAAAGACCGAAAAGCACCGACATGAGCGTCGATTTTCCCGCGCCGTTCTCGCCGAGGAGCGCGTGTATTTCTCCTTTTTTCAGCTGGAGAGTTATATCATCGTTGGCGATGATCCCGGGGAACCTTTTCGTTATATGCAGCATTTCAACGGCATATTGCTGTTCCAAGTCACATCTCCCCTTTCGTTGTTTTCGTTGTCTTCGTACGACGTTCCTGTATTATACCACCCGGTAATGAAACGGCAGGGGCGTCCTACCGGACACCCCTGCCTTCATAAAACCTCTGTGTCCACTGATCAGACAGGAATCATACCCGTTTTATGAACTGCAAACTATTAGTGGATATTCTCCTGATAATCGACCGTGACGTTGGTGACCGCAGGCGCAGCGCTGATGTCGTTGGAGACCTTGATCTCGCCGGAGAACATCTTGGCTATGAGGTCGGCGTAGTCCTGCTGAGTGAACTTGCCTTCCGCCCACTGAGTGGATTCATAGGGGATCTGGACGTAGTTCTTCTCAACGTCGGTGCCGCTTACGAGACCGAGGTTGGCGATCTTGCCCTTATAATTGTCCCACTTGCCGTCGATTATGCCCTGAAGGGCGTCCTTGACGGAGGGCTCAAGGCCCTTCATAGCGGACGTAACAGTCATACCCTCGCCGTATTCGCCGTCGATGATCGCGGCCTGGTCAACGTCAACGCCGATGATCTTGCCGCCGACCTTCTTCGCGATCTCGGCAGCGGAGGTGTAGATGCTTCCGCCGCAGCCGAACACGACTTCGGTGCCTGCCTGATACCAGGTGTCCATACGGGCGGTAATGTCAGGATCGCCCTGGAAAATGCCGCCGTAGACGTATTTGATCTCGGGCTTCACGCCCAGCTCGGCAGCGGCTTTATCCGCGCCCTGAACGAAGCCGTAGCCGTAACGGATAACCGCCGGGACTGCCATTCCGCCGAGGAAGCCGAGCTTTGTGTAGCCGAGCTTTACGGCGGCGTAGCCCGCCATATAGCCGCTCAGCTCTTCCTGGTAAACGGCGCAGTAAACGTTGTCGTTCTTAACGTATTTGCTGAACTCCCAGTTGTCGGGGTTGTAGTCGTACTCTTCGCCTGCAGCGGCAACGCCGGCGGCAAGCAGGTCGCCTTCCGCAACGTCAAGAGCGATGAACTTAACGTCAGGATAATCGGCGGCGACTCCGACGACTGCTTCGGCAAACGCAAAGCCGGGCATAACGATGACGTTATAGCCTTCGTCAATAGCGTTCTTGATCATGGCTTCACGGTCGGCGGTCGAGTTTCCGGTCGGCTTGAAGTAGTTGAAGTCAAGCTTGTTGTCTTCGCAGAACTCCTTGCAGGCCTCATAGGTGGTCTGGTTGAAGGACTGGTCGGTGATGTCGCCGTAGTCGGTGATCATCGCAACTTTGTAGTCGCTTACGGGTTCGGCACCGGAGCCGGACTCTTCTTCCTTGCCACAGCCGACGAACAGTACGCAGCACATGGCAAGCGCGAGAATTAACGCGAGAACTCTTTTCATTTGTTTTCTCCTCCTTGATTTTCGGATAGCAGATTCCTTTTCCGCTTCCTCATTAGATTTTAACCTAAACCGGCGAAAAAATCAATATATTTTTGTAAAAAATTGTCAAGAATTACACATTATTTTTTAACATTTTGTGCCGTCTGACCCCGCCGCGTTTACGGCGCGCAAAAAACCGCCGCAGCGTCGGTTTTGCTGCGGCGGTTTGTCCGTCGTTTTACTATTCTTCCATCTGTCTGCCGATGAACTGCGCGGCGGTCTGAATCAGCTTGACGTCGGTTTCCGAAGGCGTCTTGTCCTCCTCGCGTATCATGCAGACGCTCCCGACGACGTCGCCGCTGCTGACTATCGGCGAAACGACGGCGGCGGTCTTGTCGGTGCCGTCCACGACTCCGACCTTGTTGGCGGCGTCGCGCCGCACGACGTAGTGGACGCGACTCTCCATCAGCGTCTCCAGACTGTCGCTGACCGCCTTGCCGACAAGCTCGCGCTTGGAGCCGCCGGCGCATGCGACGACGGTGTCGCGGTCGGTTATGACCGTCTGGAAGCCGCCGGCGCGGTGGAGCACCTCGGCGTACTGCTCCGCGAAGCGCGTCATCTCGCCGACGGGCGAGTATTTCTTGAAGATTATTTCGCCGTTATTCTCGGTGTAGATCTCGAGCGGCTCGCCTTCCCTGATGCGCATAACGCGGCGTATTTCCTTCGGTATGACTACCCTGCCGAGGTCGTCTATCCTTCTGACTATTCCCGTTGCTTTCATTATATAATATCTCCCCGTGAAGTTTTGTATTCATATTATTTGCCGCCCGCGGAGATATATACCTTCAATCACGGCTGAAAAAATAACGGCGTTGCAACGCCGTTATCCCGCCTCAGTCTTTTGACTTGTAATACAGCATACAATGGCAGTAGCCCTCGAAGTCCGGGTCCTTTATCTGCGCGCGGAACTCCTCGCACATGCATTTATACTCTTCTTTGCGCTCCAGCCGGCACGGACAGTATCCGCCGGTGCGCTCCAGGCCTTCTTTTACGGCGGCGACGATTTCCTTATCGGGATTCAACGTTATCTTCATTTATATATACCTCCGTTCCGCTTTTACTTATTCTTCCCGCGGCGCGCCGGAAACCGCGCTGCCGCATATTGCCGAATCAAAAATGTATTTTTCTATTGCAACGGCCTTTACACAGTGATATAATATCATAAATATAATAGATTGTAAAGGCGGTATTTCCATGAAGTTTTCGCAAATACCATATGAACGCCCCGACGTCGAGGCGAAAAAGGCGGAGATCGCCGCGCTGACCGGAAAGCTCGGTTCCGCGCGCAGCTTTGAAGAAGCGGACGGCGTCTTCCTCGAAGCCGAAACGCTGAAAAAACACATCTACACCATGCAGGCGCTTTCCGAAGTGCGCCACACGATAGATACCCGCGACGAGTTTTACGACGCCGAGGTCAAGTTCTGGAACGTCGCGTTCCCGGAGCTTCAGGAGTATTACCAGAACTGGACGCTCGCCCTGCTGCAGTCCCCGTTCCGCAAGGAGTTTGAGGAGAAGTACGGCGGCATCCTCTTCATCAACGCCGAGATCGCGCTGAAGGCGTTTTCGCCCGCGATAATACCCGAGCTTCAGCAGGAAGCCGATCTTGTTCAGGAATACGAGAAACTGCTCGCTTCCGCGCAGATTCCCTTCAAGGGTGAGAACTACACCATCGCGCAACTCGGCAAATACAAGAACGACGCCGACGACGAAACGCGCCTCGCCGCGTGGAAAGCCGAGGGCAAATGGTATAAGGATAACCAGGCGCAGCTAGACGATATTTACGACAAGCTCGTTCACCTGCGCGACGCGATGGGCAAAAAGCTGGGTTACAAGGACTTCACCGAGCTCGGCTACTACCGCATGGGCAGAAACTGCTATACCAAGGAGGACGTCGAGAAGTTCCGCGCCGCAGTCGTCAAGTACCTCGTCCCCGTCGTCGACGGCATCCACCGCGCGCAGGCCAAGCGTATCGGCAAGGAATATCCGCTCAGCTTCGCCGATAACGTGATGAAGTTCCGCTCCGGCAACCCGAAGCCCTTCGGCACGCCGGATCAAATACTCGAGCACGGCAGGAAGTTCTACGACGAGCTTTCGCCGGAGACGGGCGAGTTTTTCCGCATGATGCTGGATAACGAGCTGCTCGACGTGCTCTCCAAAGAGGGCAAGCGCGGCGGCGGTTACTGCATGGAGCTGCCCGAATACGAAGTCCCCTTCATCTTCGCCAACTTCAACGGCACGAGCGACGACGTCGAAACCGTTACGCACGAAGCGGGCCACGCCTTCGCGGTATGGATGAACCGCAAGCGCCTCCCGCTCGAAGCGATACTGCCCTCCATGGAGGGCTGCGAGGTTCACTCGATGTCGATGGAGTTCTTCGCGTGGCCGTGGGCGGAGGGCTTCTTCGGCGATGAGACGCGCAAGTTCTATTACAGCCACCTCGCAGGCGCGATCGGCTTCATCCCCTACGGCACGATGGTCGACCACTTCCAGCATATCGTATACGAGAAGCCGGAAATGACTCCGGCGGAGCGCCACGCGGTCTGGAAGGAGCTGCTCGGCGTCTATATGCCGTGGCTGCGCCTCGACGGCGATATCCCTTTCTACGCCGACGGCGAGGGCTGGCAGCGTCAGCATCATATTTATTCGCTGCCCTTCTATTACATCGACTACTGCCTCGCGCAGACTGTCGCCCTTGAGTTCTGGGCGATGATACGGAAGGACCTGCCCGACGCGTGGAAGCATTACATGGCTTACACGCGGCAGGGCGGCGGCGACGTCTTCACGGAGCTGCTGAAAAAGGCCGGACTGGAAAGTCCCTTCGACGAAAGCTGCCTGCGCGGCGTCTGCGCGGACGCGAACGCGTGGCTTGAAAACTACGACCTGACGGGCATAGAATGATCCCCGTCCTTTCGGAGAGAAGTATGAACGAAGAAGAAAACGTCAATACCGGCTCCGCTCCCGAGGCATCGGAGGGCGCAGACAAAAAGAACAAAAAGGGCCTGATGAAGCGCCTGAACAGACGCGCGTACCTCGAAGACATCCACCGCACCGCAGACGGCAGGTATATCTACACCGGTCAATGCTACGTCTACAACGAGGAAGCGAACACGCGCGGCTCCGTTCTGCTGCGGCTCTGGCTGCTCGTGCTGCCGGCGATAGCGGCGAGCGTGCTCGGCGGCTGCTTCAACACTCCCTTCCTGCGCGACACGTGGTACGTGATCGCGCCGTTCGCCTTCGAGCTCGTCTGCACCGGAAGCATACTCTGGGCGGTCGGCCGCATCACCGCGAACGGAAGGATACTGCGCGAATACGTGCGCAAGCAGACCTTCGGAGCGATACCGCTCCGCGCGGGTTTCGCAATAGGGTTCGCGGCGCTCGGACTTATCGGCGCGATAATCTACATGATCCTGCACGGAACCGTTATAGAGAACTACGCAGGTGAAATCATCGATATGACATACGCAAGTTACGTGTATATCGCGCTGAAAGTCTTTAATATCGCCTGCTGCATACTTATTATGAGGTATGCTCCTTCTGTGTCATGGAATGAAACAGCCGAAAAAGTCTGATTATTACAGTTTTTTGGCGAAAAATAAAAATTTTTCTTCCATTTTTGTGAAAAGTATGATATAATACAAAAAATTGTTTTATGGGTCAATCTGTCGCCTTCTGTTCGGAGGGCAGAAATTGGCCTTAAAACGCATTTTTGAAAGGGGTACCCCTTTCAGTCGTCTTGCGGAGCAAGACGGGCGCGAAAGCGCTTCCCCAAGTCCTGTTTTCGGGGCAAAGCCCCGTCATAAAAGAGGAAAATACTAAGGAGGAAAAACAATGAAAAGCACAAAGAAAATCCTTGCACTGCTGCTTGCTGCGGTTATGTGCATGGGCCTGTTCGTTGGCTGCGGCGGCGAAGAAGAAGTAGCCAACGACACTCCGCTGGTGGTTGGCTATTCGCCTTTCTCCGGCAAGTTCTCCCCCTTCTTCTCTGAGACCGCTTACGACCAGGACGTCTGGGCCATCACTTCTCTCGGCCTTCTGACCTCTGACCGTACCGGCGCCATCATTGAGAAGGGCATCGACGGCACCACGGTTGCCTACAACGGAACCGACTACACTTACTATGGTCCCGCCGATCTCGAGATCGTTGAGAATGCCGACGGCACTGTCGACTACAAGTTCAAGCTCCGCGAGGACCTCAAGTTCTCCGACGGCGAAGCTCTGACCATCGACGACGTCATTTTCACGATGTACACCTATGCCGACCCGTCCTATGACGGATCCACCACCTTCTTCTCGCTGCCGATCAAGGGCATGGCCGAGTACCGTCAGGGTTGGGCCACGCTCAACAACCTGATCTTCGACGCGGGCAGAGACAACACCGATTTCACCCTCTTCACCGAAGAGCAGCAGACCGAGTTCTGGACCAAGTACGACGCTGCTACCAAGGCGCTCGCCGAAGAGATTGTCGCTTACTGCGTAACCAACGGTTACAACGAAGAAGGCGACATCAAGGGCGCTGCCGCCAACTGGGGCTTCGGCATTGAGGACAACACCATCGAAGCTTTCCAGGCCGCGCTGTCCGCAGCTTACGGCGCTGACGCTGCCGACATGATCAACACCGAGAACGCCGGCTCCTCCGTTGAGGACCTGTTCCCCGGCTATGACGCCTTCTCGCAGACCGCCGTCAAGACCGGCGAATCCGCTGACAAGATCGAAGGCATCGTCAAGACCGGCGACTACAGCCTGACCGTTACCCTGACTGAGATCGACGCTACCGCGATTTATCAGTTCAGCATGGGCATCTCGCCTCTCCACTACTACGGCGACGTTGCCAAGTATGACTATGACAACAACAAGTTCGGCTTCGACAAGGGCGACCTTTCCGTTGCCAGAGCGAAGATCTCCACTCCTCTCGGCGCCGGCCCCTACAAGTTCGACAAGTATGAAGACGGCGTTGTCTACTTCACTGCCAACGAGAACTACTATCTCGGCGAGCCCAAGACCAAGAAGCTCAACTACAAGCAGTGCCTCACCGATGATGACAAGCTGAACGGCGTCACCACCGGCACCATCGACATCACCGATCCTACCTTCAGCACCGACAACATCAACGCCATAAAGAGCACCAACAGCAACGGCGAACTCACCGGCGACAAGATCGCTACCAACACCGTTGACAACCTCGGCTATGGCTACATCGGCATGTGCGCGAAGGTCATGAACGTCGGCGGCGAGCCCGCTTCCGATGCTTCCAAGGCCCTCCGCAAGGCGTTCGGCACCATCTTCTCCGTCTACCGTGAAGTCGCTATCGACTCCTACTACGGCGACAGAGCGTCCGTCATCAACTACCCGATCTCCAACACCTCCTGGGCTGCTCCTCAGTCCACCGACGACGGTTACAAGGTCGCGTTCTCCGTTGACAAGGACGGCAAGGACATCTACACTTCCGACATGACCGCGGAACAGAAGTACGAAGCCGCGAAGCAGGCCGCCCTCGGATTCCTCGAGGTTGCCGGCTACACCGTCGCTGACGGCAAGGTTACCGCTGCTCCGGAAGGCGCCTCTCTCGAATACACCGCCTGGATCCCGGCTGACGGCTCCGGCGACCATCCTTCCTTCATGATCCTGACCGAAGCGAAGGAGGCCTTCGAAGAGATCGGCATCAACTTCATCATTAAGGACCTCACCAATTCCTCCGACCTGTGGACTGCTCTTCAGGCGCAGGAAGTCGCCATCTGGTGCGCCGCTTGGGGCGCCTCCGTTGACCCGGATATGTATCAGATTTACTTCTCCGGCGAAGGCGAAAAGAAGGCCGGCGGCTCCAACTACATGTACGCCATTGACGACGCTCAGCTCAACAAGCTGATCCTCGACGGCCGTAAGTCCCTCGATCAGTCCTACAGAAAGGGCATCTACAAGTCCTGCCTCGATATCATCATCGACTGGGCCGTTGAGATCCCTGTCTATCAGCGTCAGAACGCTATCATCTTCAGCTCCGAGCGTGTTGACCTCGACACCATTACGCCCGACATCACCACCTTCTACGGCTGGATGAGCGAGATCCAGAACACCAAGCTGAAGTAATCAATTCGGTTTGACGTTCAAGCATTGATGCTGCTTTAGTATTAGTGGTATCGCCTGCCCCGCGGTCTTTCGACCGCGGGGCAGGTCGACTGCTTTTCAGACAGGCGCTTCATTTATCGCTGCGCGGAGTTTCTGTCTGAAAAACAGTCGGACACGCCCCCTGCTTATAGCGGGAGGCGCGTTTGCGTTATCAAATCCCGAACGGAGGAATGATTTGTGCGAAAATTCATTATCAAGAGATTGCTGTTATCGGTGGTGATCTTGTTTTTTGTCGCGCTGATAATCTACGCTCTTATGCGTTGTCTGCCGACATCATATATCGAGTCTATCGCCCGTCAGAAGTCTATGCAGCCCGGCTCAAAGACGTTTGACGAATGGATGCAGCAGCTTTCCGCAACCTACGGTATGGACAAAGGCATTATCGCCGGATTCTTCAGCTGGCTCGGCAAGGCGCTGACCGGTAACTTCGGCGACAGCTGGTTCTACACGGAGCCCGTCCTGCAGGTCTTCAACCGCACCGTATGGCTCTCCTTCATCATGGGCGGCATCGCTTTCATTTTCGAGATAATCATAGCGATCCCTCTCGGAATAATCGCCGCGACGAAGCAGTATTCGAAAACGGACTACACAGTATCTGTAATTGCATTGGCAGGTATTTCATTGCCAACCTTCTTCTTTGCAGCGCTGTTGAAGCTGCTGTTTTCCGTCAAACTCGGCTGGTTCGAGTTGTTCGGACTGGTCGGGCGAAACCATCAACAGCTATCGTCTTTCGGACAATTCCTCGATAAAGCGCACCACCTCGTCTTGCCTATCGTAACGCTCGTCGTGATAAGCATCGGCGGGCTGATGCGTTATACCCGTACGAATATGCTCGAGGTCCTGAACGCCGACTACATCCGTACCGCGCGCGCCAAGGGCGTCAGCGAGCACAAGGTAATTTACAAGCATGCGTTCCGCAACACGCTGATTCCGCTGGTAACGATCATCGGCGGCTCGCTGCCGGGACTTTTCTCCGGCGCTCTGATTACCGAAACCCTCTATTCAATCCCCGGTATCGGATACACCTCCTACAACGCAATGGTAGGCGGCGATATCCCCTTCTCAATGTTCTATCTGACGTTTATTGCGGTGCTGACGCTTATCGGCAACCTCATCGCGGACATACTGTACGCTGTGGTCGATCCCCGCGTACGTATATCGTGAGAAAGGGGGCGGCATAAATGAGCAAAAAACCGGAAAAGAACAACAAGCTGAAAAACTCCGCTTCCGAAAAGAACGAGCAGCAGTACTCGCTTAACGACGACAGGCGCGTAAAGGTGCTTTCTCCCGGCGCGCTCGTCGCGAAGCGTTTCTTCCGCAACCGCATGGCGATGGTCGGCTTGATAATCCTCATCGCGATGTTCGCCTTCTCCTTCATCGGCGGACTGATCTCCCCCTACAGCGAAGCCCAGCTATTCTACCGCACCGATATACTCGAGAAGGAATACGCCAGCGCGATAGTCAACACCGAGTTCCGTTACCTGACCGCCGACGGTCAGGAGTTCCCCTCCGTCGTTCAGGCGAAGATGATCCTCGCTGTCAACCAGAACCTGCCGGAATGCGAATATGACGGAATAACCTACACCGTGACCAAGGAAGGCGAAGACCTCTACTCCGTCTCTCTCGCCGACGGAACGCTCATCGGCATCGGCTATAAGGACATCTTCAACTCCAACACCTCTGACAAGCTCCCCTTCGGGCTCGTCTTCGAGGCGCTGAAAGCGTACACCAACGAACTTGACACCTTCATCTATGAAGACGTCGAATACAGCATCGACATTGACGGCACCGTCGCGAACGCCGAAGGCGAGCTCGGTTATATCAGCCGCTACTTCGTGCAGGCGCTGATGCCGGACGTCTTCCTCTCCCGCGAGTTCAAGGAAGACCTCTACGAAACGCTCGAAAACGGTTCTGACGAATTCAAATTCACGGACGCTGACGGAGTGGAATACGACTACACGCTCTACTACAACGCCGCTTCCAAAAAGTACACCATCAAGCAGGGCACCGAATCCCGCGTTTACGATACCTACGCCTCCCCGAGCAGCAAGCACTGGCTCGGCACCGACCGCAACGGCATGGATATGCTCACGCGACTGATGTACGGCGGACGCGTTTCGCTTCTCATCGGTTTCATCGTTGAGTTCATCGCCACGTTCATCGGCGTTATTCTCGGCGGCATTTCCGGATACTTCGGCGGCTGGGTGGATAACCTGATAATGCGTATCGTCGATATATTCTATTGCATACCGTCGATGCCCATCATAATCATCCTCGGCGCCGCGATGGACGCGATGAGCGTCGATCCCAAGCTGAGAATGATCTACCTGATGCTTATCCTCGGTTTCCTCGGCTGGCCCGGACTCGCCCGTATGGTACGCGGACAGATCCTCTCGCTGCGCGAGCAGGAGTTCATGACCGCGACTGAGGCCTGCGGCGTCAGGGTTTCGCGCAGGATCTACAAGCATCTGATACCTAACGTCATACCGCAGCTCATAGTCTCCTGCACGATGGGCCTCGGCAGCACGATAATCACGGAGTCCACGCTCTCATTCCTCGGACTCGGCGTAAGGTTCCCGTTCGCCTCCTGGGGCAACATAATCAACGACGTCAAGGACACCTTCGTTCTTATGAACTACTGGTTCATCTGGATCCCGGCAGGCGCGCTGCTCCTGATTACCGTTCTGGCGTTCAATATCGTCGGCGACGGTCTGCGCGACGCGTTCGACCCGAAGATGAAGCGCTGAGGAGGTTGTTGAAATGGCTAGAAAAAGAAACGACGGATACCTTTCCGCAAAGGAATCCCGCGCGATCTCCCGCGCAAACCGCAAGATAACCAATAAGCTCGATAAGCGCTATAAGCGCAAGAACGTGCCGGAGGCGGAATACCTCACCGAGATGCACAATCCCGCCAACTCTCTCGAAATCGAAAACCTGCACACCCACTTCTTCACCGACGTCGGCACCGTCAAGGCGGTCGACGGCATCACCTTCGAAGTGCCCGCGGGCAAGACCGTCGGCGTCGTCGGAGAATCCGGCTGCGGCAAGTCGGTCACGAGTCTTTCGATAATGCAGCTGCTCCAGCGTCCGCAGGGGCAGATTGTCGAAGGCGAGATTCGCCTTAACCTCGGCAACGGCAAAGCGTACGATATCACCAAGACGCCTATCGAAGCGATGCAGAAGCTCCGCGGAAACTTCATATCCATGATTTTCCAGGAGCCGATGACGAGCTTGAACCCCGTCTTCCGTATCGGCATGCAGATAAACGAAGTCATCGAGCTGCACGAAGGCAAGGACAAGAGCGACGACGAAATCAAAGCGCGCACCATCGAGCTGCTCGAAATGGTCGGCATCGCCAACAGCGAGGGCGTTTACAAGATGTATCCGCACGAGCTTTCCGGCGGTATGCGCCAGCGCGTTATGATCGCCATGGCGCTCGCCTGCAATCCGAAGCTTATAATCGCCGACGAGCCCACCACGGCGCTCGACGTTACGATCCAGGCGCAGATCCTCGACCTGCTCCGCCAGCTCAAGGATAAGATCAATTCCTCGATTATGCTCATCACCCACGACCTCGGCGTCATCGCCGAGATGGCGGACTACGTCGTAGTCATGTACGCCGGCAGGATCGTCGAAAAGGGAACCGCGGAGGATATATTCATGCATCCCTCGCACCCCTACACGATAGGCCTTATGGCTTCCAAGCCCGTCGTCGGCAAGAAGGTCGATAAGCTTTATTCGATACCCGGCAAGGTGCCGAATCCCGTAAATATGCCTAACTACTGCTACTTCAAAGACCGCTGCGAAATGCAGGTCGACGCCTGCGGCGGCGAATACCCCTGCGAGATAAGTCTTTCCGACACTCACAAGGTCACCTGCTACCGCTACTACGACAAGAAGGAGGGCGAATGATAATGGAAGACGAAAAGATCATCGCTCCCGTTGAATCGGCCGAACCGAACGAGGCGGCTCAGCCCGTCGAAGCCGCCGAACCCGAAAAAGTCATAACTCCCGCCGAGGAGCCGCTCGTGCCCGTGCAGTACGACCCGCAGTATATACTGATGGTCAACGGGCTGAAAAAGCACTTCCCCATCAAGGGCGGAATGTTCTCCAAGACCGTCGGCTACGTCAAGGCGGTCGACGGCGTCACCTTCAATCTGAAGCGCGGCACCACTATGGGCCTCGTCGGCGAATCCGGCTGCGGCAAGACCACGACCGGACGCGTCATCCTGCGTCTTTCCGGCGAAAAGACCGCCGGCCAGGTGCTTTTCAACGGCCAGGAGGTCTACGACCTCTCGCCGAAGGAAATGCGCCCGCTGCGCACGAAGATGCAGATAATCTTCCAGGACCCCTTCTCCTCCCTTTCTCCCCGACTCCCCGTCGGCGAGATAATCGGCGAAGCCGTCCGCGAGCATAACCTCGTCAGCAAGGAAGATTTCAACGACTATATCGATCAGGTCATGGACAACTGCGGTCTGCAGCCCTTCCATAAGGACCGCTATCCGCACGAGTTCTCCGGCGGCCAGCGTCAGCGTATATGCATCGCCCGCGCCCTCGCGCTGAACCCCGAGTTCGTCGTCTGCGACGAGCCGGTCTCCGCGCTCGACGTTTCGATCCAGGCGCAGATAATCAACCTGCTCGCCGACCTCCAGGATAAGTACAAGCTGACATACCTCTTCATTTCGCACGACCTCTCCGTCGTCGAGCACATTTCCGACACCGTCGGCGTCATGTACCTCGGCAACCTCGTCGAATACGGCTCGACCGAAGACATCTTCCGCAATCCGCTGCACCCGTACACGAAGGCGCTTTTCTCCGCCATCCCGGTGCCGGATCCGACGGTCAAGATGAAGCGCATCGTGCTCGAGGGCTCCATCCCCTCCCCCGCGAATCCGCCTTCGGGCTGCAAGTTCCACACCCGCTGCGAGCACTGCACGCAGCGCTGCAAGGAGGAGGTCCCGCAGCAGCGTGAGATCGAGCCCGGTCACTACGTTGTCTGCCACCTTTACGATCAATGAGAAAGCGCAGAGAATACGACGATGACGACGGCAGGCAGATAGCCGATATGAGCGGCGTCGAGCGTCCGCACCTTTTCACCGTGCCGAAGCGCAAAGCCGCCGAAACGAGCGACGACGCAGAGTCCCCGGCGAAGCCGGAATGGGAGAATCCCGCGTCTTCGATGCCGAAGGATGACCGCCGCGCGTTCATCTGGGGCGCGCTGAGCGCGTCGCTGCTTATCGCCCTCGCGTTCCTCGCCGGCCTCGGGCTCGTTATTCTGCTGATAACGCTCCTGCCGAAACACTGAATCAATAACCAAAACTCCCCTCACGATGTGAGGGGAGTTTTTTATCCTTTTCGAGATTGCTGTTTGCATGAATAATTATTATTGCATTTTCCTGTATTCCTCGATTCGCGCAAGCAACGCGGCGCTGTCCTCGTCGGAAATCTGCGATTCGCCCTGATCGATCAGCTTGTAGGCGGCGGTTTCAAGCGCATCGAGCGAGATGTGCCTGTCCTTGTAAGCCGACGCGGGATTGTCGATTATCCAACGGAGAGGATATATTTCCCAATCGTCCGCTATAACCGCGTAGGGATTCGCAAACGCCTCGGCGATGCGCTTTTTATCCCCGGAATAGATGATGTCGATTTCCTCATCTGTGAAGCAGTAATCGCTAAATATCATTTCTTCTGTGAAGTAGTTTGTTGCACGGATCTCTTCAAGATACCTGCTATTCAATTCGACAAACTTTTCTTTAGGGATCTTCAGCTCGTCAACTATCTCAATCAAACTGAACGCCGCCCCTTGAACTGTCCTCCAATCCGTCTTAAACAGTGTCGATATATCCTCACCCGCCTGTTCGGTAATATAATCGTGCCACATTGTGGTAAACGATGTCAATCTGTCATCAGAATACATAAAGTTTGTCAATCTTATTCTGTTATCTCCACCGTGGGGTAAATCTGGATACGGCTCTTCATACGAACCCGGGGAGGCGGGCGTGATCGGCTGCGGCGGCTCGGATACGGTCGAATGACTATCGTCTTCGGGGGGATATATGATCTCCGAAACGTCGCTGCCGGAGCCGCTGCTTGACGCGGGATCGACCACGTTATTCGTGCCGAACACTCCCGCCATATTCAGCGCGACGGGCGTTCCTATTGCGAAAACTGCGAGCAATACCGCCGCGACGGCGTATTTCATCCAGGGCTTAAACGCCGTGACCTTCGTTTTTTCCGGCCGTGAGTCTGCGGCTTCGACAAGCTCGAAGTCTATCAGCCCGACCGCTTCATTCATAATATCTTTATTCATAGCTGCCTTCCTTTTTCAAATATTCCGTGAGGGAATCTCTCGTACGCTTCAGCATCATCTTGACTCTGCTTTTGCCGAAACCGTAACGCTCGCATATCGCGGCTATCGAGTCGTAATACCAATAACGGCGAATAAACACGTTGCGTTCCGTTTCTTCGAGAGCGCGCAGGTAGTCCGTTATCAGCCGCGAAAGCTCGCGGGCGCCGACGGTCCGCTCGACGTCGAAGGCGTCGGCGATCTCGCCGAGCTCTTCGTAGGATTCGACGGATCTCGGGCGGCGCTTCCGCGCGTTGAGGCGCCGCGCTCTGTCCACGGCGGCGCTGCGGGCGAGCATGCCGAGATACGCTTTCAGGTTCTCCGGGCGCTTGGGCGGTATGTTCTCCCACGCGGCGAGCAGCGCGTCGTTGACGCATTCCTCGGCGTCGCTCTTGTTCCTCAGCACGTTTTCGGCGATACGGAGACAGTAGTCGCCGTATCGCTTTTCCGCTTCCGCGACGGCGTTTTCGTCTCTGTTCCAGAACATACCGACAATGACTTCGTCTTCCACACCGTTCCCCCTCTCTTTTTCTTGAAAGGTCCTTTCACTTATATACACGCAAAATGCGGCGTGCCGGTCACGCTTTTTTTAATTATATCAAAAAAACGCGCAATCGCAATATTGCAATAACAAAACCGGCTCGCCGAGCCGGTTTTATTGCCTTTGAATTTGTTTTTATCGCGCCGCAATCACGGGTTTATGATCTCATAAAGCCGCTGAGCGTTTTCGGGCGGTATCGGATAGAAATAATAGTAAATGAGCACAGGGGCGGACGGGTAGAAAGAAAACTGCGCGTACATTCCCTTCTTCGAATAGAAGCATATCCGGCACAATTCAACGTTAAGCAGCTCCTCGTCAAGATCGGTGTAGCTTTCCGTCATTCCGTTGCTCTTGACGAGCCGGCATATCTCGCTTATCAGCGCCGGATCCTCCGTCGAAAAAATCTGCTCGGTGTTTTCCTCGTGGAAGGCGGTGTTATAAACCGCTATACGCACGCAATCCTCCGGCATTCCGTTGGCCGCGAGTATCGCGTCGGTCGACGTGACGTCGGTCAATACAACGTCTCCGACGAAGAAGCGGTATTTGCCGTCATATCTGATTATGCAGAGTCCGTCGAGATCGGGCAGCAGCGCGAAATGATAGACCTTCTGCCCCGCGATGCCGAGTTCGCTCCCGGTAACGACGCCCATCTGCTCTCCGAGGTCTTCTTCTTTTATCCAATAGGTCGCGAGCGTCTTGAAGCCGCGCGGCAGTCCGTCCTTCAGCAGCGGCTCGAATCTGTGGAGATCGTCAGCCGAAAGGAGCCGGTAGCGCACGTTGAGGTCGCCGTTGATATAAGTTGAATCGCCAATCAAGAGGTCTACGCCGCCGATCTCATCGTCCGAGTTTGCGCCGCTTTGTATATGCGGCTCGCCGCTTTCACCGCTCTGTATCTGCTCGCTCGCGGGCGCGAAAACTCCTGTCGCGTTCAGCGCGACGAACGCGCCGACGATTATCACGCAGAAAATCGCAGCCGCCGCAGCCCATTTGAACCATGTCTTTTTCGCGAGCGCCGTCAGCTCCTCCGTTTTTACGCTTTCCGGAGTCGCGGCGAGCGCGGATTCAATCAGTTCGTCGTCTATATTCGTTATGCCGTTAAAAAGCTCTTTCGCCTTTTCGCTCATATCTCAACACCTTCCCTTTCAAGCGCGGAACGTAAGCTACGCCGCAGGCGCAGCATCTTCTGCGCCAGCTTGTTCTGCGAAACGCCCCACTCGTCCGCGAGCGCGTTCAGCGCCTCGCCCTTCCAGTAGCGGCGGACGAAAAGCACGCGGTCGAGCTCGCTCTGCTCCCTCAGCCATTCGCTTATGACGCGGCCGAGCTCCTCGGAATCGACGCTGCCCTCCACGCTTCCGGACGCGGGAACGCAGTCTTCGAGCTCGCTGAGCAGCTGCTCGAAGCCGGAATAACGCTTCTGAGCGTGGTTTTTGTTCCACAGGTTCAGCGCGATGTTTCGCACGACCTTGCCGAGCCATGCTTTCAGCAGTTTCGGGCGTTCGGGCGGTATCGAATCCCACGCGCGCCTGTAAGCGTCGCTGACGCACTCCTCGGCGTCCTCGCGGACGGATAGCACGTTGAACGCCACAGCGTAACAGTACGCGCCGTATTTACGCTCCGTCTGCGTGACAGCGTCTTCGTCACGCTGCCAGAATAGTTCGACGATGCGCTCGTCTTCCATGCTTTCCATCTCCTTTCGGGCGCCTCTGTTAATAAAGACAGCTTTTTTTCGGGAATATTTGCGTTGAGTTTGCTTTTTCCATAAGAATAATAACATATTTCCGCAGAAGCGTCAACTGCGGAAGATTATTGTTGCGTTTTGCGGCCGCTCCTGCTATAATTTAATCATAACAGATGAAAGGACGGATACATATGACGCTTGACGCGCAGGACCTTCGCAGAGGGCTCAAATACATAGTCGGGACCTGGCAGGTCGACTATATCGTCAACGCTTTCTCGAGCGATCTGGCGCACATCCCCGCCTCCGAGTTCAAAAGCGACGACGGCAGGGACTTCACCGCGATAAACTTCACGTTTTTCGAGGATCACTCCGTCGTGATGACGGATACCGCGGGCGGAAAAGAAGAAAAGGGCTCGTGGGAGCAGACGGGTTGGGGCGAATATCACTACACGCTGAACGCGTTTTTCGACCTGCCCGACGACAGCTTCCGCAGGAACGCGGAAACGCTCTCGCAGCAGGACGATCATCTCGTTTTCTCCCTCGGCTTCCTCGCGATAGCGATGAAGAAGATCGCGGACGGCGTCGTTACCGAGGAACCGGATATCGGCGACGTCGCTCCGGACGAAGCCGATCTCGCGCTCGACGGCATAGTCGGGACTTACGAGGTCGCCGCGGCGATGTCGCTTGTCGGCGACGACTTCGGCGTTCACGGCAAGGATGAGGTCGTCGCGGACCTTGACAGGCGCAAGGCCGCCGGTGAGATTGACGACGACGAATACAACGAGAGCTTGAGCGGCTTCGGCGCGCGCATCGAGTTCACCGCCGACCACAAGGTCCTCGAGTGGATGCCTATCCCCGCGGGCGTTTCCGAGGACGAGATAAAGGCGGCGGTCGAAGAAGGCGAGATCGCCGGTTATAAAGACGGCTACTTCTGCATGGGCGAGAAAGAGTGGAAAGCGCTCGACGGCAGGTATTACTACAACTCCGGCGAAGAGCGCGAGCTTTTCGGCGAGGCGCAGTCCCCCTGGGACGAGCTCGCGTTCGACGGGGACGGTCTTCTCCCCTTCGGCGGCGGTATGATGAAGCTGAGGAAGATATAGCGTCGCGCCTTTCCCGACAAAATACGCAGCGGGCGCATCAACTAAATCTTGTATATAACACTTGACAAAACGCCGTTCAAATACTATATTTATAGTATGGAGGTGCGAACATGAAAAAAATGAGATTTTTAGCGTTGATACTCGCGTTTGCGATGGTTGCGTTCACCCTCGCCGCCTGCGGCAATGAGGAAAATACCAATCCCCGCGGAAACGATAACGGTTCGTCCATAAACTCCGGCGATAACGGCTCCGGAAACGAAAACAGCGGCGACGCGGGTTCGGAAGACAACGGCTCGGAGAATAACGGCTCCGAAGGCAGCTCCGATAACGGAGGAGCCGAAGCCGACGCAGACGGAGTCGCCGCCGCGGCGCTCAAGCTCGCCAACGAGCTTATCGGCACCGAATACAAAGCCGGCGGCACCGGCCCCGACACATTCGATAACTCCGGTTTCGTCTATTACATCTTCAGGCAGAGCGGATACAAGATGCCGCGCCGCATTCCCGATATGGCAAAGGAAGGCAAGGAAGTCGGACGCGACGAGCTCAAAGCGGGCGACGTGCTCATCTTCTCGAACGAGATAGACGGAGACGCGGCTTTCGTCGCGATATGCGCCGGAAACGATCAGTTCATTTCCTGCAACAGACCCGACTCCCCCACCGACCTTCACAAGTTCAGCAACTACTATGAACAGCGCTTCATCTGCGGCAGAAGAATCGGATAAGACCTGAAAAACGGTATACGAAAACACCCCGACGGGATCCGTCGGGGTGTTTTTTTGAGCTTTGATCACAGAGAGTCGTGAAGCTTTTTGAACTTCTTCGACTTGGAATCGAGCGCGCCGAAGCTCTCTTCGGACGGGACTTCGTCCTTGCCGGACTCGATATAGTTTCTGAGCACGCCTACGAGAACGTAGGGTCTGATAAACACGGAATGGATAAAGCCCCAGATGAGCAGGCCGCCGATAACGGCGAATACAATCGGAACGGCGTTGGGGTCCTGCAGGATCTTCACGAGCGAGTTGCCGGCGTCTGAGGATTTCGCAAACAGCTCCGCGACTTCGTTATAGAAGCCCTCGAGCAGGCCGCTCATCGAGCTGAGGATCAGGTAGATCGCTCCGCCGAACACGCCGCCGATGATTACCAGCGAGCCGATGCCCCAGAGCGCCACTCTGCCCATGTTCTTGATGAAGGTCTTGCCGTGCTTGAAGAAAAGCACCGCGCCTTCGCACGTCGCCTTGCCGGCTTTGACGTCCTTGCGGTAGAACACCCAGCCGAGACAGCAATCGCTGAGATACGATATCACCGTCTGGATCGCGCCGTTGATAGCGCCGCCTATGGCTCCGCCGGTGTCGCCGCCGATGCTTTCGCCGAGGCGCGTTATGCCTCTGCCGATCTGTCTGAAGATACCCTTTATCGCTCCGGTTACAGCGAAGTACGCCGCGACGGTAAGGAATCTTTCCTTAACGACGCGCTTGCCCTCGCCGATGACGTCATCGGGAAGCTCGCCTTCGGTTATTCCGCGCGTCATCATCGCAATCTGCCCCGCCTTCAGCTTATAGGATACGAAGCGCAGCACGATCAAAGCGATGATAAGTCCGACGACGGCGCCGATAGCAAGACCGATAAGACCTTTGCTCCATACCTTTTCGGCTATGAAGAAGCCGAGCGTTGATATACCGAGCACCAGGACGATTGAGAAAAAGTCCCAAAACAGACGTCTTAGCGAAAAACCGAGTGTTTTTCTGTAGATGGTTTTGTTATCCATAGTCTGCCCCCTTCTGTTGATTACAGTAATTGTAACACGGATAACGTGTTTTGTCAATTTCGATTCATTAATCCGCTGTATTCAAAACGGTTCCCCGTAAGGAACCGTTTTGCACGTTATTAGCTGCGAACGCTGATCAGAACGAATCCTCGAGCTTCGCGGCGATCAGGCGCCGAGGATGAAGGTCATGCTGACGGGGTTGTGATCGGAATAAGCGAATCCGGTGTCGATAACCTCGGAGGCGACGACGGTTACGTTCGGAGTGACGAGGAAGCCGTCAATCGTGAGAACGTACTGCCCCGGCTTGTAAGGTCCGTCGGCGTTGCGGCAGCTCGGGACGGGCGACGCGGTGTCAAGCGGCGCGACGAGGCGCGCGCTTCTGCCGTTGAAGGTACCCTCCGGTATTGGCTGCGCCCAGCTGTATTCAATCTCGCTCTTGCCGAAGTAGACGGAGCTGTCGCCGAGGATATCCTTGTTGAAATCGCCGCCGGCGACGCAATAGTTGCCTTTCGCGTATTCTGCGTCTATGTCGTCGAGAATGAGCTTGAGCTGTTCCGTCGCTATCGTGCCGTCGGACGTGTACGCCGAGAGGTGGAAATTATATAGCACGAGCTCTTTGCCGTCCGACGCGGGGACGCGGGACTTCGAATAGCATCTGTCGAGGTCGAGAAGCTTCCTGAGGCCGCTCTCTATGGGCAACTCGACGCGCTGCGCGCTCGTTACCGGGAATGAGGAAAGCGTGAGTATGCCGCTTTCGGAAGCTCCGTGCGGGCAGAAGATCGGGTAAAAGAGGTACGGCGAATCGTAGTTCTGCGCGAAAACGCTCGCCTTGCCGGCGAATTCAAAATATGCGCGCTCGTCCACTCCGTAAGTGCGGGTGGAATCGATATCGACCTCCTGGAGCAGACAGATGTCGTCGCCGCGCCCTTCGACGAATGCTTTTATCTTCGCGAGATTGGCTTCGAGCCGTTCCTTCGACCAGGCGCGGGATTCCGTGCCGCCGTCCATAAAGAAGCCGTAGTCGGGCTCGTACGCGCCGAAGCCGATGTTGTAGGAAAGGATCGTGTATTCCTGCGAAACGGATATCGGATCCGCCGTCAGCTTCGTCGGCTCGAGCTCCATATCGCCGATGCGGTGGTATGAAATGAACACGTAGGCGAAGTATCCTCCGACGACGACGAGCAGCACCAGGAGAATCGACAGCACGATCTTGAGTATCTTTTTGAAAATAAACATCGTTTATACCTCGTTTGATATTATTAATGCAAAGGCCGGCTATCCGTATACGTATCGCCGACCTTTGTATTATTTTATCATTTTTCCGTGCCTTTTGTCAATGGTGCATTTCGTATTCGTGCGCAAAGGTCGCCGTTGTCCCGCAGATCAGAGCGATCTTACGCAAGCTTCGCGGCAATTCTAAGGACTGAAAGCGCGTCTGCGACCGTGACCTCTCCGTCACCGTCGAAATCGAACGCTGAGCCGGTACTCTTAGTCGGCTGCGCGAGTTTCGCGGCAACGCGCAGCACGAGCAGCGCATCCGCAACGGTGACTTCCCCGTCGCCGTCAACGTCGCCGGCAAGCTGCTCTTCCTCGAGAACGGGCAGAGTAAAGCGCGTCATATACGCCGGCCCTTCGTGTGTGATTATCTGGTTTTGCCCACTGCTGGTAACAATAGGCAAATCACTCGCCCCATAAAGAACAGCATCAGCGCCGAAATAGACTTCGGTCCCTTCCGGAATGGTATACATTATCACCAGAGAATACTCCCACCCGGCTTTGATTTCACCTGTTGCTTTATGAAACGTACTTTCTGCGCTTTCCCTGCAAAGCAGTTCCGTAGACTTATGGATACCGAATCCGTCCATATCCGCCGTTATTACTACATCATCTGCGTCCGCGCCGACGGCGTAACCGTCTATTCGGAAACTGACAGTATCATATGCCGATTGATACGGAGTCAACGCGAACTTCGCGATCAGATATTCGCCGTCTGAATAATACTCGTTCGCGGAACGACTATAAAGCCGGATCTGCTCTTTCGGAATGGACGAGAAGCCGTAGTATTCATCGATCCGCGGTATTATCTTCAGTTTTATGACAAGCGTATAGTTTACGCCGGCTTCTATTATACCCGTCGCCCGCTCTCCGTCGACTTCCAGATACGCCGATATGCCGTCGAACGCCCAACTCCAATCGGTATCGCGGAACTCGGCGGTGATATTCTCGGCAGATTTATGATAGTCATAACCACTATAAGTGAACACGAGAATATGATTCCATTCAGGAGCGTCCGCGAACACGGTCATACCCGCGAACACACTCAACAATAATACGAGCGCCAGAACAAATGATAATGCCTTTTTCATAGTTGTTTCCTCCTATAATCTGTATTATTCCGCTGTTATGCGGCGGGCAAACGTTTACTTGAGAATCGGAAGATAGAAAATCGTCATATACACAGGTATTCCTTCGTGTGTCATGATCTGGTTTTGTCCATTATTCGTGACGATGGGCGATTTACTCGCTCCGTAAAGTATCGCATCCGCGCCGAAGTATACCTCGGTTCCTTCCGGAACGGTATACATTATCACCAAACTATACTCCCAGCCGGCTTTGATCTCACCGGTTGCGGCAACATATTCACCGTTCGAGTTTTCCCTGCAATACAACTGCGTAAACTTATGTATACCAAAGCCGTCCATATTTGCAATAACTGTAATGTCGTCAATATTTGTACCGATTGAATAGCCGTTGATAGTGAAACCTACAGTGTCATATTCCGATTCGTACGGCGCAAGCTCAAACTTCGCGATCAGATAGTCCCCGTCGGAATAATACTCCTTTGCAGGCAGCGATGTCTGATTTTTGGTATTCATCTTGACCTGCTTTTTGGGTACATACGAAAATCCGTAATACTTGTCGAGCTTATGATCAAGCTTTAGCTTTATGACGAGCTTATACTTTATCCCGTCGTTTATCAGTCCGGTAACCGGCTTGCCGTTCTCTTCGAGATACGCTGATATACCGTCGAACGCCCAGCTCCAGTCGGTATCGGCGAAACACGCCGATACGTTTTCGGCAGGCTTATGATAATCGTAGCCGCTGTATGAGAACGTGAGGCAGCAATCCCATTCCGCAGCATTTGTTGTTAAAAGGTTGCCCGCCTTCTCTTTAGTCATTCCCACAATATCGTCGATTGTGAACCCCTTATCATTAAGGGTTTTGACGTCGTCAAGCGTCAAGCCCAGCGCGTTTATCTTTTCAAGCTGCGCGGCGGTGTAATGCTTTTCTCCGGTATGAGCGGTATTATCTTCCGCGCCTTGATTTGTCCGGTCGGAGGATCCGTCGGACGACGAGCTATAGTCTTCAGGTTGTGAGCTATGTTCATTATCCGCCTGCAGACTGCTCATATAATCCTCGTATTCACCGACGGTCATTTTGCTCGCGGTTTCTTTGTCGACTCCCATTTCGACGAGCTTTTCTATCAAGCTCTCGTCGAGAGGCTGCAATCGGCGCTCCGTTTCCGGATCGTAAATGATATGCGAGTAATCATCGCCAGGCGTCGCTGACGGCTGTGCGAATATAACGGCAAGCGCGGCGGCAGAGATCACGACCGCGGAAATCACAGCCGCCCATTTCAGCCAAGGCTTTTTCGCGAATACGGACAGACGCGTCGTTTTCGCGCGCGCGGGCATTTCGTCCGCCGCCTCGATAAGGTCAGAGCCGATAAAACCTATTGCATTTTTTATCGTATCAATACTCATTGTAGCCTTCCCTTTTCAAGTATGCCGAGAGGCGTTCTCTCACGCGCTTCAGTATCATTTTGACCTTGCTCCTGCCGATGCCGTAACGCTCGGCTATTGCATCTATCGGATCATAATACCAGTATCGTCTGATAAAGACATTGCGCTCGGTCGCGCCTTCGGTGAGCAGGAAATCGTGGATGATCTGCCCCAGCTCGATCTCACCGAGCGCCGTATCCGCGCCGCAGTCGGCGATCAATTCCTCGAGCTCGTCGAGCGAAGAGAGTGATCTCGGTCGGCGTTTCTGCGCGTTATTGCTCCGCCACCGGTCGACAGCAAACTCGCGCACAAGCTTTCCAAGGTAGGTTTTCAGGTTCTCAGGGCGCTGAGAGGGTATACTTTTCCAGGCCGCATACAGCGCGTCGTTGAGGCATTCCTCAGCGTCGCGTTCGTCCTGCAGCACGTTTTGCGCTATATAAAGACAGTAGTCGCGGTATTGCTTTTCCGCTTCCGCAAGTGCGGATCCGTCCCTTTTGAGAAACAGCTTGATTATTTCCGAGTCGGTCAAGCTTTTCCTCCCCTCTTGTCTGAAAATGTCCTTTCACTTCTATACCCGTAAAATGCGGCGCCAAAGTCACACTTTTTTATTATAACATAAATAACTTGACAGCACCGGGATATAAGAAAACAATATCGAGAGCGTAAAAGCATTCAAAAACGGCTCCCCTTTCGGGGAGCCGTTTTTCGGTTTATGCGTTTGTGCGAATCAGAGCGAATCCGCAAGCTTCGCCGCGACGCGGAGGATCTGCAGAGCGTCGCCGACGGTTATCGTTCCGTCGCCGTCAACGTCGCCGGCCGCGAGCGCTTCGGGCGTTTCGGGAGCGAGCTTCGCGGCGATGCGGAGCGCGGCGAGCGCGTCCGAAACGGTTATTTCTCCGTCGCCGTCGAGGTCGCCGAGGATGACGTCTTCTTTATACGGATCCTCGTAAACGCCGCTGTCGGCGGGCAGCATAAAGAGCTTCCATCCTTCAAGAGAATCCTCGATGCAACGTCTTATATAATAGACGCCGTCGCGAGTGGCGACGCAGGAGTTATCCTGGTCGTAGCTGTCTGATATACCGTTGAATCCGGTATAGTAAAGCGGTTCGATCTCATCCGTCTCGGTGTTGTACACGAAGGCGTTGCCGCCGCCGTCAACGGACGCGTTGATAAAGAGCAGTCCGTTCTTCACGCACGTTTTGGCGTCGGAATGGTAGAGATAACCATCGAAGTCGTTGAGTCTGCCGACGTACTTCAGATCGTCGCGCTTCTGCTCCCACTTCTCGCCGTCGAAGCAGTAAACGCCGCTTGCGACGCTCTCTTCCATCGAGAGCGAATCGTCGGTATAGAATCCGAACATCGCGTAGAGCTTCCCGTTAGACTGCATGAAGGTGAATTCATAGATCGAGGCGGGCAGGTCTGCTTCCTTCGTCCAGGTATCCGCCGCGGGATCGTAACTGTACATCGGAAGACTGTCTTCGGTCGCTTCCTCGCTGGTATCGGTGGCGATGCAGTAGAGTTTTCCGTTATAGATTCCGGGAGTAAAACTAAAGGAAACCTCATCGTAGAACGCATCGGGCAGATCCGCCATCGGAGCGAAGTTCCAGCGGTGCGTTTCCGAATTCAAATCAAAGGTCGCAAGATACATATGATCGGGGTAGTAGTATTCGTCTTCTTCCTCGTCATATTCTTCATAGCACGCGTCGACGATAACGTAGATCACTCCGTTTTCGCAGAGCGGAATGTCGCGTTTGGCGGCGTATATTTCATAATCGTTATAAACGCTGAATCTGTCGGCGCCGTTAGCGATGAGCCATTCCTTAAATTCATCTACCATTACAGTTCTTTTGTAGGTTATGAAATATTCGCCGTTGAAATAACCGACCTCGTCCGTGTATAGGTAATAACCGTAAAGGTTTTCGCCATCGGCGTCGGTCAGCAGGTAAGGAATAGGTTCCCCCTTAATTGTGATATCAGTACCGACAAGTTCAAACTCCTTCTGCCCTCTTACGAGGAAGAAGCTCGCCTCGCCGCTGAGACCGTTAGCTCCGGTTACAACAAACTCGGTAAGGGTCGAGAAGAAGCTCTTTGCGTTGCTTATCACAAGCTTCGAGCCGTCTTCGAAGTATTCGACGGGCATATCTTCGGGAAGAGCAGTCTCTTCCGCGCCGTCGACCGCGATCCTCTTATAGGTGACCGCGCAGCCCTCGAACAGGTTCGCGCCAATCAGGGTGAGGGTTTCGTTATCAAGGTCGCAGTAAGCGTCGGAGATTGCGGGAACCGCCTCGTCAATCAGGGAAAGATCGACGTAACCGCCGGTGGAGCAAAGGTCCTTCAGTTCGTCGGTGCGTCTGACGCAGGAGAACAGCTTCGAGCGGATACGCCTCGCGTAATCGCCGCCGGACTCGCCTTCCTGCCTCGGATTGAGCGCCGCGAGCAGCGCGCCCGCGCCGCAGACGGCGGGCGTCGCCTGGGACGTGCCGGACATAAGGTCATACGAAGTGCCGGGCACAAGCTCGATATCGGGCTTGCTGATAGCGAAGGAATGAACATACATGCTGATATCGTGCGCTTCGCCTTCCGTTTCATCATCGACGTCTTCGCCATACGTATAAAAACCGAAACCGTATTCCGTTTCGGCGGTAGCGTCCGCGCTCAGTAAGAACGCGTCTCCTTGACCGTAGCTGGAAGTATGCCACACCATACCGTCGTAATCCTCTCCCGTTTTTGAGACGTAAAATCCGCAGTCAATGGACAGCAAGCCGTCGTCAGCTCTGTGAACGTCACCGCCGAGATAGCATCCTACGTATCCGTCTTCGGAAGCGATACATTCGGTGGTAATGGAGAAGTAGGTGTTGTCTCCGCCCGTAGTAAGCGAGTTCTTTTCATAAGGGAAGTAAATGTAATATCCTTCGCCGGGCTGGGCGTTTTTGACGGTGATCTTCAGACTGTATGGATTGTCGGCGTTGAAATATCTTCCGCTCTCAACGGAAAGCTCAAGATAAGCGTCGTCGGAGATTTCGTAGTCGTCGTCAAGGGATCTGAATCTCTGCTTGACGAATACCAGGTCGCCGAACGCCTTGACGCCGTCGCCCGCTTTTGACCCGACGGAGGGAGTGATCGTGCCGTCCTTCACAACGGTATCGGCGTTGAACACACCGTAATACTCCGTGGTGTCGTTGAAAAGCTCTTCGTCGTACAGATCGGGGAAATAAACGTCGGCCGCGACGGAGGAAAGAATATTCTGCCCCGGTCCGAAAACGTCGACTGATTTCTTGCCGTAGCAAGAGAAGGGAGTAGGCGTTCCGTTAATGTCCGCGGCTCCCACAGAGACCGCGTATTCGCTGTTGGAGTTTGAGGGGTAATCATACAGACGGTCGTTGTCGACGCCCTCGTTACCCGCGGCAATGTAGGAGATAACTCCTTCTTCACCCAGAAGGTCAATCAGGTAATCATAAATCGTGCCGTAATAAGAACCGCCCCACGAATCGTTGATAGCGACGACGTTGACGCCGCCCAATACGGCCTTGTAGACGTAATTGTAGGCGCCGTATGTGTCAAAAAGAGAGCCGCCGCTGTATCCGTCGCCGCCCAATATTTTTATCGCCATGATCTTGACGTTCGCCTTTGAGGCGACGCCCGCGACGCCTTTGGCGTTATTCGCCTGAGCCGCTATTGTACCGGAACAATGGCTGCCGTGGTCGTCATCATCCACGGGATCGTCGTCGTTATTGCAGAAGTCGAATCCGTGCTCGCCCTTGAGACCGATGTTGCCGGGATTCGTCCACATCATATCCGCCAAATCTTCATGGTCGCAGAAAACGCCCGAGTCGATGACGGCGACGACGACTTCGTCCTCCTCGCCGGTCAGTTTCGCCCAGCCGGACGCCGCGTTTATGGAAAATGCCGCTTCGGCTTCGGCTCCGCGGCCGTCAGTGTTTTTGCCGTCGACGTTCTGCGCCGCGGGAGAGTTGACGTTGAAAAGGTAGCTGTTGAGCGGATCGTTGAGCGAATAGTCGGCGTAAGACTCCTTCTTGACGCGGTAGTTCGGCTCGACGGCGAGGACGTTCTCGTCCTTGCTCAGCATCGCGATCATAGTCGCGGTATCGTATTTATCGGACGATACGAGCGCTATGCTGAAATCCTTGCCGGACGCAGCGTAAGACGGGGTTCCCTTTTTGCTGCCGCGTTTGGCGGCGCCGTCGTTGAACACCAGAGTATCCTCCAGGACGAACCCGTCGCCGAGGTTGGCGCCGATGATGGCAATCTCGTCGTAAGCGGCGGAATACGCCTTATCTTCGGAACAGGACGCGTCCATGATCCTGCCGAAGTCCGCGCCAAGCGCGGAAAGGCCGCCCTTCTTCGGAGAAGCGCCGGAGTCTATCGCGCCGTTCTTAAACAGAACGACGACCTGCCCGGGAACGTAGGTGCCTTCGATCAGTTCGACAGGCGCCTCCGCGGGGGCTTCGTTCGCGCTCGCCGCAAACGGAAACGCGCACAGCAGCAGAGCGAACGCAAGTATCAGAGATAATGCTTTTTTCATAAAAATACCTCCTGTTTGACTAATATATTTACTATACCATTTATAACGATATTACGCAACCGTTTTTTTGTGATAAGTGCGCAAATTCACGAATAAGTATCCATGTCTGATGCGCAACGCCGTTGTGTGAAGCACATTTCTCGCACGCCAGCGGAACGCTTAGTAACAAAAAATGAAATCGCGGCATGCCGCGGTGAAATCCGAGCACGCCCGGATGAAATCATTCGGCTGCGCCTCATGATGAAATTAAATCCGTCCTCTTTAACCCGGCGAAGCCGGATTTCATCGCGCAGCGATTTCATCCGCGAGAGCGGATTTAACCCGTCCGTAAGGACGGATTTAGTTGAAAAGCCTCGCTTTCGCGAGGCTTTTCTGTGATTATCGGGTGGAATAGCACAATGGTCAATAATAGTAAAAACTACTTATTATCATCTTACAAGGTCGCTTATTCATTTGCCTACTCTTAAACGCTCGAAATAGCTAAATCCTCTGCTGCGCGTAGTCTTTCAGTGCTGATTTGCGGAATTGTCCAAAACCTCTGCTAACTTTGAAGCAGAGTGAAAATACCCCTAAGTTCTAAGTTTTAGTCATCATTTTGTCAAAATATGCATCAAATTCGAGTATCAAAATGACGATTTTTGCATATTTTGGGAGTATGTGATTGGCGATAATGAAAAATCGCCATCCTTTCAGACGGCGGTTTTTATATCATTAATTCAGTTTAATTCGTCCGGAACCTCTCCGAAAAGCATCCTCATATAGTCGCGTCTGCCATACAGCACTCTCACAACATATACTACATCATGCTCATAACGGTAAAACGCAATGTAGTTTCCGCAAACAAGAAAGCGGTAATCGTTCGCAATGTTTACAACAGTTGAAAGCAACGCTCCTGATTCAGGGAAATCTTCAAGCATACGGATATGCTTCATGATCTTTGAAATCGTATTTGTTGCCGCTTGTTCACTGCAAAGCTCCTCGGTAATGTATTTTCTTGTCTGCTTGAGATCGGCGATTGCATCAGGCGAAAAATTGATTTTAGCCATTTACTACGCCCAACTCCTTTTCTACATCGTCAATTGCAAACCAACCGTCCTCATTTCCGCTACGCTCACCTTTTGCCAGTTCGCTCATTAGTTTTAATACAGCTCGTGTCTTTTCGTATTCGTCCATATCAACGATAGCATAGCGTCCTCTCCCGTTTTTCGTAAGAAAGACGGGCTCACCTACTGCAATGTCACGCAGTACTTCGTTATAGTTCCGCAAATCGGATACAGGCTTAATATTAGGCATAATCTTATCCCCTTTCATATTTGCTGTTATTATTGTATCACAATTCATCGTAAAATACAACAGCAAAGTGTGTAGTTTGCAAATAATTTTTCCTCACTCGATGTGCTTTGCTATTCTGTACCGATAATCAGCTCAATACAAACGTCTATTCAATTATTTTGTTTCACATATTCAAGTTTGACTTCCGGACTTTAGCCGGCTCTTTGCGCTCAACACATCTTATTCTGTTTCTCTGAAAGCGTTTATGTTACAATTGTCTTCAAAGGGAGATGATTAGTATGAATAAAAAATACAGCGCTTTTGAAAAGCAAGCCGCAGTTGAGCGCTATCGCATAGGCGAGTCCGTTTCAAGCATTGTGTCGGATACCGGCATCCCTCGCAGTACCATATACACCTGGATTAAACATACCGCCGATGAGGCCTCTGCCAAACCGACCGTTTCCTTGAAAAACTACCGCTTTCTCGAGAAAAAAGTCAAACGACTGCAAGGCATCATTGAAATACTGAAAAGAGTTGGTTGCTCCGCTCTTGATCCTCTCAGTACAAAGCTCGCCGCTATGGAAGCATTACAAGATCAATACAGTGTGCATATGCTCTGTGAAGCGCTTGAAGTTCCAAGAGGAACTTATTACAATTTCATTCTGCGAAACAAACGAACGCACACCTGGTATGCAAAGCGTCGGGAAGAGCTCAGACTGGAGATACAACGCATTTATGACGACAGTCATCAAATATTCGGCTCCGGCAAAATCTGCGCCATTATGAAAGAAAACGGCATACGCGTATCAAAAGAAATGGTATCTGAACTCATGCGTGATATGGGCCTTGTAAGTATTCGACAAAACGCCAAGGACTTATATGACAAGGAACAAAGGCGCTTCAAAAACTATCTGAATCAGCAATTCACCGTTACACGTCCTAATGAAGTTTGGGTAAGCGACGTAACGTGTTTCCGTTATAAAAACAAGAACTACTATGTCTGCGTGATCTTGGATCTTTTCTCCAGACTTGCCGTGGGATACCGCATAGGGAAAGCTAACAGCACTCAGCTTATCAGAAGCACTTTTCAGATGGCATATGAGCAACGACGCCCAACCGAACAGCTTATCTTCCACACCGACCGCGGTACTAACTTTCGGGCAAAATCATTCTGTTCTCTTTTGCGTTCGCTCGGCATCACTCAGTCTTTTTCAAGAGCCCATATCCCGTACGACAATTCGGTTATGGAATCATTTTTCTCCAACTTAAAGAGAGAGGAATTATACCGAACAAAATACCGCTCTGAAAACGAATTCCGCACATCGGTAGACAAGTATATGACTTTTTATAACGAGCGACGTCCCCACGCAAAGAATGGATACAAGACGCCGCTAAGTAAAGAACTGGATTTTCTCAATAAACAAGCCGCTTTGGAGCAATTATTAAACTAGACAAGGGGGTTCGGATTGTAAAGATTTTTCGTTTCCGATTCTCATTTTGTGCTTTTTTGTTTTTCATGTCCAATTTGAAGCTTTAGATTATAAAGCTGTAAACCCGCAGAAAAACAGGAACAATAAAGAAACACCCTTTGTTGTCCAAACCCAGGGGGTTCAGATTCCAAAGGATGTTTCACATGGTTGGAGCGGCAGGAATTGAACCTGCATCAACGGAGTCAAAGTCCGTTGCCTTACCATTAGGCCACGCCCCAATATTGAGTTTTTATAAAGCCGCCCGTTGTTGCCGTATCGGCATCGGCAAGGCGTCTTTATTGCAAAAGAGCATCGCACGTGCGATGCTCTTTTGCCGGTTGGGGTGGATGATCGGATTCGAACCGACGACCCCCAGGGCCACAACCTGGTACTCTAACCAGCTGAGCTACATCCACCGTGTCCCACGATATTGACCGCTTCACAGAGTTTCGGCCCTGATAATAGGCCGCTGGCACGCCTGGAGGGACTCGAACCCCCGACCCACTGCTTAGAAGGCAGTTGCTCTATCCACCTGAGCTACAGACGCATATTCTCCGCGTTTCCGCAGGCAAGTTGTATTTTAACACCAAAGAGCGCCTATGTCAAGAAAAACTACGCCCAAACGGGCGATTTTTTTCTTTTTTTCCGAAAGCGGCCTCAGCGTCTTGATTTATCCGCCGTCATTTGTTATAATAGACGCAGAAATCAAAGAGGTGATCGACTTGAAGAGAATCATTGCGCTCATACTTTTTGCGGCGTTATGCCTTACCTGCGCGGCATGCAGCAAGCGCGAACAGGACGCCTCCTCGGGCGACGGCTCCGAAACCAACTCGTCCGCGTATTCCTCGCAGCCGGATCCGTCGTCGTCAGGCGCGGAGCCGCTGATCGTTAAGCTCGATCTCGGTGAGCTCGCCGGCGCGGAAAGTCTCGATGAGATCTTCGACTACGGCAACGGACTCCTCGGCGCCGTCATCACGAAGACCGTCGACGACGAACAGCAGACCGTCCTGCGCTTCATCGACACGAACTACGGCACACTGCTGACCGACGAATACGTCGTCGGCGGCGCCGGCTTCATCGCGACTGTCGACCGCGGCAACCTGCATTATATATGCTTTGAGGAAAACTCCGTCGCCATCAGCGGCGATCCGCACGGCAATCTCAATGTCGAGCAGAGCGATTTCCTCTTCAGATACGATTCCGACGATAACCTCCTCTACACCGTCGACGGTGAATGGTACGCCTGCCGCGAGGAAGACGCGGTTGTCGTCAACGTCGAAAGCAACGAAGACTTCACCCCTTACGTCGGTTTCCACGACCCCGAAGATTTCGAAAACAACACCGCCTCGGCTCCCGCGGGCTTCACCGACGATTATTTCATCTTCAACGTCATCGGCTACGAATGGCCCTACGGCTACGGCGTTTATAACATGAAGACGGGCGAAACGCAGCTCTTCGACCAGCAATACGGCGTATACGTTTCCCCCGCGAAGCATCACAAGACGAATCGCGTCCCTTACAACCTCGATCACGACGGCTTCGGCTACATCGAGCTTTCCGACCCCGGAAAACAGATACCGCTCTTTGACACGCAGAACCCCTTTGACGGCGACGAGCCGTTCCGCGCGGTATTCGGCGACTCCTACTACTTCACCGCCGAGAGCGTAGCGGGCGGCAAGTATCTCGGTGTGCTCGGCGAAACGCCGGACAACGGTATGGTTTTCGCCGCTTATGATTTCCAAACCTTCAAAAAGGTCTGCGAGCACAGAGACCCCGATTTCTGCAACGGCTACGTTTTCTGCGGAAACGCCGCGGCGTTCCAATACAACTCGATAGACTACGCCGGCGTGACGGTAATCACGCTGCCGTAAAACAATACTTTGATAACGCGAAGACCGAAGCAAGCGCTTCGGTCTTCTTTTTTTGCGTTTATTTACGTCCGCCGCGGGCAGAATATACCGTGAATCATTGCGGGAGGTGGCGGAATGACGGCAAAAACGGTTTTCAAGCGCGGCGCGAGGGAAAACGCGGACGCGGTCAAAGCGCTTTTCGCCGAGAATATCGACCTCGCGGAGCGAAGCGTTTGCGGCGTCGACGGGACAGAGTATCTGCTGCTTTTCCTCGACTGCTTCGCAGACAAGGACGCGCTGCAGCGCTTCGTCATACCGCCGCTCGCGGCTTCGACGGCGGAAACGCCGCCCGATTCGCTTCACGCCGCCGCGGAAGTGAAGTTTCCCTCCTCGCCCGAAGAGGCCGCGGAGCTGCTTTGCGCGGGCAGCGCCCTGCTGTTTTACGGCGGCGAAGCGCAGGCGCTCGCGCTGAAAAAGCCCGCCGACGAAACAGGAAAGGAATCCTCGCCGGAAAACATAATCCTCGGGCCGCACGCCCGCTTCGGCAACTCCTGCAAGCGCAACGTCGCGCTCCTGCGCGACTGCATACGCACGCCCGCGCTCGCTTCGGCGGAGTTTTCGCTGCAGAACGGGACGCTGACGAAGGTCGTCCTCTGCTACGTTGAAGGCGTCGCGGACGGCGGCGCCGTCGAAGCCGCGAAGAAGCGCGTATTTTCCTGCGCCGCATCCGGCGTCGGAAGCGTGACGGAGTTCATCGAGCTTTTCAAAGAGGACCGCCTCAGCCCGTTCCCGCAGTACGTGACGTCCGAGCGTCCCGACCGCGTGACAGAGGCGCTCCTTCGCGGCTGTGTCGCCGTGATACCGGACAGCTCGCCCTGGGCGATACTCGCGCCTGTCAGCTTCGCGGACTTCCTTAAAAGTCCGGAAGACGCACATTCACCGTGGATATACGCGAGTCTGATACGCCTGCTGCGCTTTATAAGCGTCGCGATAACGATAATCACTCCGGCTCTCTACGTCGCGGTGATGTCGTTCCATCCGCGCATGCTGCCGGTCAAGCTCATGCTTTCGGCGGCGAGCGGGCGCGCCGCGGTGCCCCTCCCCGCGATAGCGGAGGTGGTGATAATGGAGATATTTATCGAGCTGCTGCGCGAAGCGTCGACCTCCATGCCGTCCAACGTCGGCTCCACGATAAGCATCGTAGGCGGCATCGTGATAGGCGAAGCCGCGATTTCCGCGGGGCTCGCGAGTCCGCTGCTCGTCGTGATAATCGCGATATCCGCGATAACTTCGTTCACGATACCCGTCTATTCTATGGTTATTTCGCTGCGGACTGTGCGTTTTTTCTCGCTGCTGCTGGCAAGCGTATTCGGTTTTTACGGGCTGATAATGTCGCTTATATTCATGATAGTTCACATGGCGTCGCTGAAGAGTCTGGGGCGCGAATACCTCTTCCCCGTCGCTCCGCTGCGCCCGAAGTTGTGGAAGCGCGACGTTCTGCGGCTCCCGCTGCGCTGGACACGGGGGTGAAGCGATGAAAGGTCTGACTCGCAACGACGGAGTTTCGGTGACCCAGCTTTGCGTGCTGACGGCGATGGGGCTCGGCATGGGCATACCGAACGCCAACGTAACTTATATGTCGCCCTACGGACAGGGGTTTATAACCAACTGCGCGATAGCGATATGCTTCACGCTTGTCGCGCTCGTGCCGGTAGTACTGCTCGTGAAAGCGTACCCGGGGCGTACGCTTTACGAATACTCTCCGGTGCTGCTCGGAAAGGCGGGCGGAGCCGCGCTGAACGCACTCATCGTCCTGCTCGCGATATGGACCGCGGCGAGCGAGATACGCCCGACGATGAATATACTGCGCTCGTACCTGCTTCCGCACACGCCGGTCGCGGTAACGACGGCGCTTATGATTGCCGCGGCGTGCTACGCCGTCCGCGGAGGGGTAAACTCTATCGCGAGATGCGGCGAAGTCTTCTTCGTTATCGCGGCGGTATGCCTCGCGGTAGTTATCGCGATGGCGGCGCCGTACCTCGATTTCACCTACTTTTCGCGCCACCTGCGCTTCGCGGGAGCGGAACGCGCGTTTGAGGCGTCATTTTCCATTTTCTCCGGCTTTTTCCCGCTGTGGGCGTTGACTTTCTTCGCGCCGTTTTCGCGGAGAAAACGGCTGTTTACGCCGCTTGCGCTAACCGTGGCGTCGGCGGGCGCGGTTTTTCTGTTTATGGCGGCGGTCGTGGAGTCGGTTTTCGGCTCCGCACTCTCTACGGAGATGTTCTCGCCGCTGCTTGAATTATCGAAACTGATAGGCAGCGATTCCGGTTTGATGCCGGAGCGCTCGAATATTATTTTCATGGTATTGTATCGGCTTCTGCCGCGTTTTGTCAACTGCGCCGCGGCGCTCTGGATAGCGGCGCTCGGACTGGTATCCTTCTTCCCGAAGCTGAAGATCTCCGTTGCGGGAGCCGTCGCTTCAGCCGCCGCGTACGCGTTTCTGCTCATGCCGATGAACGACGCGCAGATGATCGCCGCCGGGCACCTTTGCGATCTCGCGCAGGTCGGATTCCTGCCCGTCGCGCTGCTGCTATTGCTTATACGGACTGTAAAGAAAAGGAGGGCTGCAAGATGCGGATACGCGGTCTGATCGCGGCGTTCGCCGCTTTACCGTTCCTCCTTTGCGGCTGCTGGGACAACGTCGACATCAGCAGGCAAAACTACGCGATGTCGCTCTGGCTCGGCGCGGACGAAAACGGCATCGACTGCCTCGTTCAATGCTGCGACCCCGTGGCATCCGCGGACGGCGACGGGACCGCCAACACAATCGACGTCGCCGGATGCGGCGGCAACATCTCCGCGGCGCTCGCGGAAGCGACCCGCAATTCGAGCAAAACGATAACCTACGAGCACCTTCAGCTCATTGTTATCGACAAATCGCTCTATAAAGAATACGCTTCGGAATGCATGGCGTATTTCCTGCGCTCCGCCGACGTGCAGAAGACCGTCGACGTCGTGATAAGCGGAGACGATCCCGCAGCGATGTTTGAGATAAAGCCGGCGGGCGAAGCGTTTTACGAATACGTTACCGGCCTGCTCGCCTCGGATATCCCGTCGGAATCGCGGCTGATCGGCGGCTCCTCCCTGCTCGTCGCCTGCCGCGCCGAAAAGGACGGCCACGCGTTTTTTCTTAACAAAATACGCTATGATGAGGATGCCGAAACTATCCTGACCGACGGAGTCGGAGTCTTTTCAAACGGCGGATTCGTCGGAGAGATTTCCGCTGACGAATGGGAGTATTTCCGGCTTTTTGAAAAGCGTGATACGGAGTTCAACGTCAACTGCGACGTCGCCGGATACGGCAGCAATATGGGCTTTCGCTGCATTTCGAGCCGCTGCCGGCTTTTCGCCGAGCAGACGGACTGCGGCTTCGCGCTCCGCGCTGTGACCGAAGCGAGCTTCACGCTGAGCGAACAGCCGCAGGGCGACGCGCGCACCGCGCTTGACCGCGGTTTCTACCCCGCCGCCGAGGACGCGCTCCGCCGCGAAGTGAAACGCAGGTGCGAAGCGCTCGCTTTCATCGCGCAGAAGCGGCTGCGCGCGGATTTCATCGGCTTCGGAAAAGCCGCCGAGGATTCCTGTCCGGACTGGTGGGAGGAAAACCGTGAAAAATGGGACGAGGTCTTCGCCTCGTCCCCGATAAGCTTCGATATAACCTGCTCCGTCATTTCCGGCGGCGACGCTAAGTAGTTTTTTAACAAAAACTTCCGGTCATATCGCGCGCGAAAACGCGAATAATAAACTTGCAAACGCTAATCTGACGAAAAAGGAGAGGTATTTGTGAGTAGAAACGGAACGCTCGTTCCCCAGGCCAAGGATGCTCTGAACCGCTTCAAGATGGAAGCCGCCAGCGAAGTCGGCGTCAACCTCAAGCAGGGCTATAACGGCGACCTGACCTCCCGCCAGGCGGGCAGCGTCGGCGGCCAGATGGTCAAGAAGATGATCCAGGCGTACGAAAACGGCATGAAATAACACCGTCCGAAGGGACGGACGCCGCCCTCTTCCTCCGGCGGCGTGCCAGAAAACAGGAAAGGGAGCGCGCTTATGCGTGCTCCCTTTCGTTGTTTAACGGTTTATTACTGTCTTGCCTCGATGAACTTTACGACATCGCCGACGGTTCTGATGTTTTCAATCTCCTCGTCCGGCACTTCAACGCCGAACTCTTCCTCGATAGTCATCACGAGGTCCACGATGTCGAGGGAATCGGCGCCGAGATCCTCAATGATGAGGGATTCCTCGGTCACGTTTTCGGGATCAAGATCGAGCTGATCGCAGATCATGTCTCTGAGCTTTTCGAATACCACGTTTCTTCCTCCGTTTCAATTGCTGTTTGCTTTGATAAAATGATAAACCTTTATAGCGGTTTTGTCAATATATTTTTGCGAATTGGCTTGAACCGCGTCAGAACAACGGCTTTTCCTCAAACGAGAAAAACTTCACTACGGGCTTGAAAACCGGCTTATTACGGAGTCTTTCATACTCCTCCGTCGCGGAGTTGTAATCGGCGTATTTTTCCGCTATTTCCGCCTCGAGAGCGTCGAGCTTTTCGCAAATCTCCGCTCCCCTGCCCTCGGAAAGCTCGGCGGCGTGCTCAGCGCGGTACGCGGATAGCGCTTCGCACATGAGCTTGTCGTGTTCGACGCGCTCCTCGGCGCGCTCGGCGTGGATTGCCTTCTCGCGCTCGTCGGAAACGGCTTCGCCTCCGCCGCAGAGCTCGAGCAGCTCCGGCAGCGCTTCGTAGCGGCGAATGAACGCTTCGTCCAGGTTGACGTATTTGCCTTCGGATACGATCTTTCTGATGCTCAGCTTGTTGAACATCCTTATCGTGATGAACGCCGCGATAAACAGCAGCGTGACGACGCAAAGTATAATTATTCCTGCAACCATAGTTTTAATTCCCGCCTTTCGCGGATATTATACCATACGTCAGCGAAAAACGGAAGATAATTTATAAAAAACTATTGACAACCCCGCTTTTCTGTGCTAAAATCCCAACATATTCAAAGGCAACGAAGAGGAGTAGTACCCCGCACCTTCGGAGCATAGAGAGCGGCGGACGGTGGAAGCGCCGCGTTCGGAAGCGGGTGAAGTAGCCTCGGAGCCGCGGATCGAACGGCGCAAAGCGCTCATTAGTCTCCGCTGCGGACCGCCGCCGCATTACCAAAGGGCACGGAGTTTTTGCTCCGGATGAGTGCGTGCTTCGGCACGAATTCGGGTGGTACCGCGCTGATGCGTCCCGGCTGTATGGCCGGGCTTTTTTATTGTCATTTCTTTTTCGGAGGCAGCTATGCTGGAAAAATTCATCAACAGAATCGAGTACGACTCCTACGAGGACTTCAAGACGAATTACGCCGTCACCTGCTCCGAGGATTTCAACTTCGCGACGCACGTCATCGACGAATGGGCGCGCACCGAACCGAACCGCCGCGCGCTCGTCTGGTGCAACGACGAAGGCGAGAGCCGCGAGTTCACCTTCGGCGAGATCTCCGAGCTTTCCAAAAAGGCGGCGTCCTACCTCGTCTCGCTCGGCATCGGCAAAGGCGACATGGTCGTTACGATTCTTCGCCGCCGTCCCGAAATGTGGATAACCGCCGTCGCGCTCCACCGCATAGGCGCGGTGCTTATCCCCGCCAACTACCAGCTCGCCGCCAAGGACCTTATATATCGTTTCAACTCCGCGCACGCGAAGATGGTCATCGCCGCCGAGGACGAATGGATAATCAAGCAGGTCGAAGACGCCGCGGCGCAGTGCCCGTCGGTCAAAAACCTTCTGCTCGTCGGCGGCAAACGCGAGGGCTGGCTCGACTACCGCGAAGGCATCGCGAACGCGAAGCCCGATTATGTCGTCAACCCCGACATAAAGCTGACCGACCCGATGCTGCTCTATTTCACGAGCGGCACCTCCGGCATGCCGAAGATGGTCGTGCATAACTACCGCTACCCGCTCGGCCATATCGTGACAGCGAAATACTGGCAGCAGGTCGTCGACGGCGGTCTGCACCTGACGAACGCCGACTCCGGCTGGGCGAAGTTCGCCTGGGGCCTTATCTACGGCCAGTGGATCTCCGGCACCGCACTGCTCGGCTACGATCAGGGCAACAAGTTCTCCGCCGCGAAGTTCCTCGACGTCATACGCACCTTCAAGCCCACCACCGTCTGCGTGCCGGGCACGATATACCGCTTCCTCATCGTCGAGGGATTGAAAAAAGAAGATTTCGCCTCCGTCGTCCACTGCTGCACCGCGGGCGAGCCGCTCGCTCCGGAAATTATCACCGAATTCAAGCAGGAAACCGGTCTTGAGATACACGAGGGCTTCGGACAGTCCGAAAGCAGCGTGCTGATTGCGAATTTCCAATGGTTCAAGCCGAAATACGGCTCGACCGGCAAGCCCTCCCCCGTCTACGACCTTGCGATATGCAACGACGACGGCTCGGAATGCGGCGTCGGCGAAGTCGGCGAGCTGGTCGTCCGCAACGCGAAGAAGGACAACCCCTTCGGTCTGCTCTGCGGCTACTACGACGGCGAAAAGATAATCGACCACTGCGACGAAAACGGCCGCTACCACACCGGCGACCTCGCCTGGAAGGACGAGGACGGGCACATCTGGTTCGTCGGGCGCAACGACGATATGATAAAATGCTCCGGCTACCGCATCGGACCCTTTGAGATCGAAAGCGTGCTGCTTTCGCACCCTGCGGTCAAGGAATGCGCAATCACCGGCGCTCCCGATCCGCTGCGCGGGCAGGTCGTCAAGGCGTCCATCGTGCTCCACAAGGGCTACGAAGGCACCGACGAGCTGACGAAGGAACTCCAGACCTACGTCAAGAAGATGACCGCGCCTTATAAATACCCGCGAATCGTCTGCTATATGGACGCGCTCCCCAAAACCGTCACCGGCAAGATAAACCGCAAAGCGATACGCAACGAATAGTAATGAAAGCCCCGTTTTCCGAAATGAAAACGGGGTTGATTTTTATATGAAAACAGGCGCGCTGCGGCGCGTCTTTTTTTATCACAAAAATATCGATTTATTTTTATGAAAAACATCTTGACAAAAATATAATACCCGTTATAATTCGAGGTGAACGGAGGTGTTTTTTATGTTCACCGCAAAAGACCACGCTGACTATATAATCAGCTTTATAAATACCTACCGCGAGCACGAGAACGCGCCGCGCGGCGAGCGCGAGCTTGCCTGCCTGCGCGTGTTCGCCTCCGCTTTTTTCCTGCCGTTTGACGACGAGGACATCTTCGCCGGACGCTACCGCGAGCTCGCCGTCGGCTTCACGCCGCAGGAGCACGAATACAACGGCTATTACATGTATGATAAAAAGGTCGAAGCCGTCGCCGCCGAGGTCGACGCCGAAACGCGCGAAAAGCTGCGCGAGGCGGCGGACTGGTTCCGCGACAGGACGACCGTCGCGAAAACTATCGCCGCCTACCCGGAAAAGATCACCTCGCTGCTGCCGCCGATGGCGGACTACGAGGACGCCGCTTCCCTGCTCTATCGCATCGGCGGCACCTTCCCCGACTACGAA
The DNA here is from genome assembly GCA_017616855.1 of Clostridia bacterium. Lineage (GTDB taxonomy): Bacteria > Bacillota > Clostridia > Oscillospirales > RGIG8002 > RGIG8002. Next base: position 54,961 of record JAFZXI010000010.1, read on the forward strand.
AAGCTCGTCACGCTTGGCATCCCCGGGCTGAAAGCCGAGATAACCGCACGCGCCGCTCAGGGCGGCGACGCGGACTTTTTCGGCTCAATGCTCGGCGCGCTCGATCTGCTCGCCGAAGTCGCGTTAAGCTGCGCCGAAGCCGCTCGCGCCGCCGGCAAGGACGAGATGGCGGCTTCCTGCGAAGGCATCGCCGCGCACGCGCCCGCGAACATGCACGAGGCGCTGCAGCTCATCACGCTTTTCGCCCACCTTTCCGGCAACCTCGACTACGGGCGGCTGGACGACATTCTCGCCCCCTTCGCCTACGGAGTCGACGACGAGGAGATAATACGCCTGCTGATCGGGTTTTACCGCCTTATCGTTTTCCGCGGCTGGATATGGGACGGCCGCGTGGTCGTCGGCGGACGCGCGCGCAAGCACGAAAAGACCGCCGACCGCGTCGCGCTGCTCGCTATCGAGGCGAGCCGCCGTTACCGCGAGGTGCTCCCGCAGCTCACGCTCCGCTTTTACGACGGGCAGGATCCCGCGCTGCTCGAAAAAGCGTTCGACAACTTCGCCGACGGATACATCTATCCGATGCTCTATTCCGACGATGTGAATATCCCCGCGGTCGAAAAGTCCTTCGGCGTCGACCGCGAAACCGCCGAGCATTATATGCCATTCGGCTGCGGTGAATATGTGCTCGAGCACTGCTCGCTCGGCACCCCGAGCGGCACGATAAATCTGCTGAAAGTGCTCGAAGCGACGCTCTTCGACGGGCGCGACATACGGCGCGGGAAGCAAATACTGCCGAAACGCGGGTTTCACGATTTCGAGAGCTTATTCACCGCGTATTCCGCGAACGTCGATATGCTGATGGAAGCGCTCGCGCTGCAGGAAAAGATTGAATACGACGTCATGGGCGCGGACGCGCATCTGCTCTATTATTCAATGCTTTACGACGACTGCATCGAGCGCGGAAAGCCGCTGCTTTCCGGCGGCGTGCGCTACCTCGGCGGCACGATGGAGTCTTACGGCAATATCAACACCGCGGACAGTCTGACCGCGATAAAATCTGTCGTCTACGACCGCAAACTCGCCACGCTCGACGAGCTGAAGGCCGCGCTCGCCGCGGACTTCAAGGGTTACGAAGACCTGCGCCGCGTTCTTCTCGCCTGCCCGAAATACGGCAACGATGACGACGAGGCGGACGCGATGGCTGTCCGCGTTCACGAGCAGGTCTGCGCCAGCGCGAACGCGCAAACCGAGAAGGTCGGGCTGCACACCTACAAGGTCGTCATAATCAACAACTCGATGAATACGACGATGGGCGTGCTGACCGGCGCCTCCGCCGACGGACGCGGCGCCTGCGATCCGATGGCGAACGGCAACAACCCCATGGGCGGGCGCGACAAGAGCGGCCCCACCGCGATGCTGAACTCCCTGACGAAGCTCGATCCGTCGCTCCACGCAGGCGCGGTGCAGAACATGAAGTTCACGACCGAGATGTTCAACAAATACCGCGAGAAGACGAAGGCGCTGCTCGCCGCCTATTTCAAAAAAGGACAGCAGGCGATGCTGAACGTGCTGAACAAGGGCGACCTCGAGGACGCGCTCGTGCATCCGGAGAAATACCCCGATCTGATAGTCCGCGTCGGCGGCTTCGCGGCGCGGTTCGTGGAGCTCGATCCCGACGTTCAGCGCGAGATCGTTTCGAGGACGCTTTATGGGAACGATAATTAGCATCGAGCGATTTTCGCTCAACGACGGGCCGGGCATACGCACAACGGTATTTTTAAAGGGCTGCCCGCTTAACTGCCTCTGGTGCCACAACCCCGAATCGAAAAAGCCGCGCCCGCAGCTCTCTTTCAATCCCGACGCCTGCGTCGGATGCGGAAGGTGCGCGGAGGTCTGCCCCTGCGGAGTTCACTCCTTCGCGGACGAACACAAAGTCGATTTCGCCGCGTGCAGCGCGTGCGGAAAATGCGTCGGCGTCTGCCCCGCGGGCGCGCTGAAGATATACGGATACGACGCCTCCGCCGAGGAGATAATGAAGACAGTTCTGCGCGACAGGGCGTATTACGAGACCTCCGGCGGCGGGCTGACCGTTTCCGGCGGCGAGCCGACGATGCAGTTCGGATTCCTCAAGGAACTGCTGACGCTCGCGAAGCGCGAAGGGATACACACCGCGGTCGAGACCTGCGGCTTTGCACCGACGGAACGCTTCGCGGAGCTTCTGCCGCTTTGCGACCTTTTCCTTTACGACCACAAGGCGCCGGCGGAGCTGCACGAAAAGCTGACCGGCGTTCCCGACGAGCTGATAGTGAAAAATCTCGCCTTCCTGCTCGACAGCGGCGCGAAGGTCATCCTGCGCTGCCCGGTCGTCGACGGCGTCAACGGCACGAACGAGCGGCGGCGCGCGTTCGCCGCGCGGTTCCCGAAGCTGCTCGCGGTTGAGGAGCTCCCCTACCACGACCTCGGCAGAACGAAAGCGAAGCGCATCGGCGTTGATTATCCCGATTTCAAATAGTTTTGCGAATACATAATAAGACGTTTTTCACCACTCGTTAATATGAAAAAGCAGACTGAAAACAAACAGTCTGCTTTTTTATTCAGTTCGTTTAGTGAAGACGTCGGCTTTGCCGACTAATGAAGACGGGCGTTGCCCTAATGAAGATGGCAACCGCGTTGCCTGATGAAGCGAAGTCGCCTCCGTTACTTCATCAGCCCGAAGGGCGTCTTCATTTCTTCATTAGCGAAGCGTCTTCATTAGCCCCGAAGGGGCGACTTCATTTTATTCAGCGGCGTCCGCGGGGCTGTATCGGAGTCGGATGGCGGCAGCAGCCGCATCCGAACGCGCGGCGCAGGTTGCGCGCTCCTCGCCGCAGACAGTTGACGAAATTACACGGCGTCAAGTTGCACACACAAATCACCTTCATTGGTATTGAGGTTTTATCCGGACTGATTGGCGGCAAGGACAACAAACCGGAAAACACCGGATTTGACCGCTTATCAGGCGTATTGTCCTTACCGCCAATCAGTCTAGTCTATTATATGCAACTGTGCGTGTTGTGTGCTCAGCCAACGATAAACTCGCCGCTGCCGACGAGCTTGTCGTCATCGTAAACCTCAAACTTTCCGGCGTCGATAAGTCCCTCCGCTTCCCGCGGCTTTATGAACCTCACGTCGCAGGTATTGTCTTCCCGCGAATAATTCGACAGAGCTGCGATATACATAGAGCCGACGTTGACCTTGTTTTTGTATTTCGCACGTATGATATAGATTTTTTCTTCTTCGAATCCGACTTTCAAGTCGATATTCGCTCTCGCGATAACGTCGTCTTCCGCGCTTGCTTCCCTTCTGATGAATATGCTGTATTTATAATTGGCAATACCGATCATTATCGCAAGTATCGCCGCCACAGCACAAGCGCAATATATAGCCACATTCATTTTCAGCACTGTAAAAATGAAAATAGCGACAGCCGTAGCAATCAAACTCGGTATTAAAAAGATATAGACTTTGTTTCCTTTTACCTCTGTGCGCTTATCCACTTCCTTGCCGCAGCAGGGGCAGGAAAACCAAAGCTTATTCTTTACACGATCCAACCATATACGCCATACTTTCCACATAAATCTTTGATTACCCGACAAAGACCTTTCGCCGCAATAAGGACAATAACTCTTCATTCTGTTCACCACCTTACAAGCAACATCATACTCGGGGATTTTTCGTTTGTCAACCCGACTGTTCAAAAAAGTGAAGCACAGATAACAAATAGTGAATCTCAGATAACAAAAGATACCCTTTCACTAAAGAAAAGGCATCTTTATTGCTGAATTATCGTTTCTCACGAAAAGAAATGCGCCTCGGCTTCCGCGCAGAGAGCGTGGTAAATCGGCAGGTGGAGCTCCTGCACCTTGTAGGTCTCGGTCTCCGGCGCTTTCACGCAGAGGTCGGCGAGCGAAGCGAGCTTTCCCCCGTCCGCGCCGGTCAGCGCGAGGACGAAAAGTCCGCGGGCGCGCGCGACCTGCGCTGCGGCGCAGACGTTCGCGGCGTTTCCGCTCGTTGAGATGCAGACGAGCGCGTCGCCGATGTTGCCGAGCGCCATCACCTGCTGCGCGAAGACGTTATCCGCGGCGCAGTCGTTCGCCGTCGCGGTCATAAGCGCGGAAGCCGCCGGCAGCGAGATCGCCGGAAGCCCCTGCTGGAGCGAATCGAGCAGCGCGTCCGGTATCTCCGGGCAAGCGTTTTTCATTATCCCGCGCTCCTCCTGCGAAAGCGGACGGCGCGAAAGGAAACCCTTGCAGAGCTCGCCAGCGATGTGATCGCAGTCTGCGGCGGAGCCGCCGTTGCCGCATAACAGGAGCTTGCCGCCGTGCTCAAACACGCCGATGAGCATATCGGCGGCGGCGTTCAGCGCGCCCTCTATTCCCGCGAGCGCGGGGTATCTTTTTATCAGTTCTTCAACGTGTTTCATATCTTATCCCCCATCGCGACGCAGATCGCCGCGTAGTCTCCGAGCTGTTCGCCGAGCGCGGCGGGAAGAATCCGAACGACCTCGAGCGAGCGCGGGATCGCCTCGCGGCGCAGGACGCGCTCCATAGCGGGAAGGAGCAACTCTCCGCTGCGCGCGAAAATCGAGCCGAGGACGATGCGCTCGGGATTGAACAGGTCGACGAGCATCGCGAGCGCCGCGCCGAGCTTTTCTCCGCTGACGCGCCAGACCTCGAGCGCCGTTTCGTCGCCGGCGAACGCCGCGGCGGCGACGCTTTTCGCGTCGCAGTTATCCGGATACCACGCGGGTTTGACGGAGGCGCTTTCCGCGACGGACGCGGCGAGCTGTTTTATCCCGCCGCCGCTGCAGAAGCCCTCGCATGAGCCGGCTTTGCCGAAGCCGACCGGACCTTCGTGTTCGAGCCGTACGTGCCCGATCTCGCCCGCCATATCGTTAGTGCCGGAGTAGAGCCGCCCGTCGAGGATCAGCCCCGCGCCGAAGCCGGTGCCGCAGGTCAGGAAGATCATGTTTTCGCAGCCGCGCCCCGCGCCGTAACGCCATTCGGCGAGCGCGCAGGCGTTCGCGTCGTTCTGCAGGCGCACAGGCACGCCGTAACGCTTCTCAAGCATTTCGACGATCGGCACGTCGGTCCACAGCGGCAGGTTCGGCGGAGCGAGTATCCTGCCCGTTTTCGACGAGAGCGGGCCTCCGCAGGAGACGCCTATGCCGTCGAACGCGCCCAGACCGTCCAGAATCGCGCAGAATCGCTCTATTACGTTTTCCGGGGGTTCGTTTACGTCCGTTTCAAAGCGTTCCTTAGAAAGAAATCTGACGCTTTCTCCGTTCACTTCCCCCAATGTGACGGCGCATTTCGTGCCGCCGATATCAATTCCCGCGTATCTCATATCATTTCTCCGGTATCAGGCCCGCCTTGCGCATCAGCGAGGCGTATTTTTCGGGATCGAACGGCGGATCGCCGTGGAGGTAGTGATTGACGCCATGTCTGCCGGACGTCAGTCCGCTCGAGCGGTAGTCCCATTCGAGCAGGTAGACCTCGCCCTTTTCGGCGGCGGGGAGCTTGCAGACGGGAATGCTCGAATTGTAGGCGACCGCGATGCGTCCCTCGGTCAGCGTTCTGCCGCTGCCTACGTCGCTGACGCGGTATTCGGCGTAGGATTCGTTCTCGGTATTGTTTATCACGCGCAGGGTCATTTCGTCGTCAATAAGCAGGCAGAGCGGCTGCTGCAGGCGCTTGATGAAGTCGTAGGCGAGGCGCCTGTCGAGGTCGTAGCCGACGACGGCGTTATCGAACTGCGGCCAGCCGTCGAGCAGGTTCCACCAGAGGATGCCGGTGCGGCGCCACTTCTGCGCGAGGAAGACCTCGATGAAATGCTTCATCGCCTCCGCCTGCGAGACCTGGCTCGCGAAGACGAAGTCCTCGAGCGTTTCAGGCGTTCTGCCGAAGATGTAGTTCGCCTGCGCGTTCAGGCGTTGATTGCAAAGCGGATCGGGCTCGCGCCACGTATCCGTCGAGTGGGTTATCCACTGGCTGCCCGTTCTGTCGTCTATCGCGTCGGGAGTGATGAAACGGCGCACGGACTCCGCCGACGGGCTGCCGTAGTATCCGATCTCGCTGACGAAGTTCGCGACGGCGTTTTTGTAAAACTCCGAGCGATAGTAGTCGCGCGGACCCCAGAGGTGGTTTTCGGGGCAGAGATGCGTGCCCTTTTCGACGCATTCGCGGTCGAAATACGGCGAGGACGGGATATAAACGCGCGAACGGTCAAGCCGCGCGATGACGTCGGGAAGCACTCCGCGCGTCAGGGCGTTGTCTTCGGGGTCGAGCTGACCGTCGTACCATTCGCGGCGGATCGCGTCGCCCTCGTTATCGCCCGCCCAGACGATCAGGCAGGGGTGGTTGCGGAGGCGGCGGACCTGGTATTCCGCTTCGCGCCGGAGGTTCGCTTTGAACTCATCCGTTTCGGGATAGACGGCGCACGCCATCATGAAATCCTGCCAGACGGCGATGCCGTGCTCGTCGCAGAAATCGTAAAACGCGTCGTCTTCGTATATGCCGCCGCCCCAGACGCGGACGGTGTTGCAGTTCAGGTCTTCGAGCAGGTCGAGCGCGACCGGAAGCCGCTCCGAACAGCGCGAAAGCACCGCGTGCGCGGGGACGTGGTTCGTGCCGAGGCAGAACATTTTGTTGCCGTTTATCTTAAAGCAGAACTCGCCGCTCCCCTGCGCGTCCGTTACGGAGGTGCGGTCGAGCGTCGCTGTGCGGATGCCGGCTTTCAGCGTCTTCGTTTCGACGGTTTCGCCGCCGCGGACGAGCTCGACCTTCACGTCATAAAGATTGGGCTTGCCCATGCCCTTCGGCGCCCAGAGCATCGGGTCTGGGACGTCGATATCGACTCCGCCTGCGCCGGCGGGCGCGGAAGCGCGGAAGGCGCTTCTGCCGCAGGCGCCGGAGACGACGACTTCGCCGCCTTCTTCGGTCTCGTATTCGACGCGGACGACCGCCTTGCGCCAGACGACCTCTTTCGTGTAGAAATACACGCTCTTTATCAGTTCGGGCGTTTTATTCACGAGCGAAACGCCTTTAAAAATCGCGCCGCACATCAGCCGCGGGAAGATGTCCCAGCCGTGTGTGAACGGCGGCTTGCGGAGGGTCACGGCGCCGTCGCGGTAATACGGCAGGCCGTATTCCCACGCGGCGGGGGCGGCGTCCTCGAGCACCGCCGATGGCAGGATGTGCACGAGCAGCTCGTTTTTGCCCTCGCGGACGCCTTCGGCGGCGAACTCGTGCGGAATAAAAGCGTTATCCGTTTCGCCGAGCTTCACGCCGTTGAGGAAGACTTCGGCGACGGTGTCGACGCCGTCGAAGCGCAGCGTCGGGACACCCTCCGCGGGCGTGTAGTCGAAAGTGCGCGCGTACCACAGGTGCTTGCGCTCGTACGCCTGCGCCTTCAGCACGTTATCGCCGACGAAAAGCTCCGGCAGCACGCCGATGCGCTCGAGTGTCGCCTCCAGCGTTTCCGGTATCAGCGCGGTCAGCGGTTTTATGGCGGAAAGCTCCGCTTCTGTTTTGACATCAAGCGGTGCGTCGCTCATATAGAGGCGCCATTCGCCGTTAAGGTCGATAATTCGCATAAGTATCTCCTCGGTATTCAAAAGCGGCGGACAAACGAATGCCCGCCGCCGTTTTTTATCCTTCCCAGCTGTCGAGATACGCCTTCTGAGCGTCGGTCAGGCGGTCGTATTCGATGCCGAGCGCCTTCAGCTTGGCGTTGGCGACCGCGACGTCGATCTCAGCGGGGACGCCGATGACGCCGGGCTTCAGCTCATCCTTGTGCTTCAGTACGTACTCGGCGGAAAGCGCCTGCAGCGCGAAGCTCAGGTCCATTATCTCGGCGGGGTGTCCGTCGCCCGCGGCGAGGTTGACGAGGCGGCCTTCGGCGATGACGTTGACGGTCCTGCCGTTCTTCAGCGTGTAGCCCATGATATTGTTGCGGCGCAGCTCCTTCTTGACCGCAATCTTTTCGAGCTCCGCGACCGCGACTTCGACGTCGAAGTGGCCCGCGTTGCACATAATCGCGCCGTCCTTCATAAGCGCGAAATGCTCCGCGCTGATGACGTCGCGGCAGCCGGTGACGGTGACGAAGAAGTCGCCGACCTTGGCGGCCTTCGCCATCGGCATGACCTCGAAGCCGTCCATATACGCCTCGATCGCCTTTATCGGATCGACCTCGGTCACGACGACCTTCGCGCCGAAGCCCTTGGCGCGCATCGCGACGCCCTTGCCGCACCAGCCGTAGCCGGCGACGACGACGGTCTTGCCCGCGACGATGAGGTTCGTCGTGCGGTTGATGCCGTCCCAGACGGACTGGCCGGTGCCGTAGCGGTTATCGAAAAGGTATTTGCACTGCGCGTTGTTGACGGCGATCATCGGGAACTTGAGCTCCCCGGCCTTCGCCATCGCTTTGAGGCGGACGATGCCGGTGGTGGTCTCCTCACAGCCGCCGTAGACGTTCGGAAGCAGGTCGGTGCGCTTTGTATGCACCATGTGCACGAGGTCTCCGCCGTCGTCGATAATGATATTCGGACCGTGGTCGAGCGCCGCTTCGATGTGGGTGGCGTACTCCTCGGGCGTGGCATTGTAGAAGGCGAAGGTCTCGATGCCCTTTGAAACGAGCGCGGCGGCGACGTCGTCCTGCGTCGAAAGCGGGTTGCTGCCGGTCGCGCGGATGTCCGCGCCGCCCGCGGCGAGCACGGTCACGAGGTAGGCGGTCTTGGCTTCAAGATGCACCGAAAGCGTGACCTTTGTGCCGGCGAAGGGGCGTTCTTTTATAAAGCGTTCCTCGATGGAACGGAGCAGCGGCATGTTGCTGCGCACCCAGTCGATTTTGCGGAGTCCGCTGTCTTTGAGTTCGATATCTCTGATAATTGACATATTCTTCCTCCCTGCTTTACAGTTTCTCGATTACTGCGGTGACGAGCTTGATGAAGTCGCCCATCACGCGATTCGCGGTGTCGAGCACCTCCTGGTGCGTAAGCTCCTTGCCGGTGATGCCGGCGGCCATGTTCGTGATGCAGGATATAGCGAGGGTTTCCATACCGGCGTGGCGAGCGGCGATGACCTCGGGAACGGTGGACATTCCGACGGCGTCGGCGCCGAGCAGCTTATACATACGAATCTCGGCGGGAGTCTCGTACTGCGCGCCCTTGGTGTAGGCGTAAACGCCTTCGCAAAGCCGCACGCCCTGCTCCTTCGCGGCCTCGCGCGCTTTTTCCATCATGTCGCGCGAATACGCAAACGTCATATCGGGGAAACGGGGGCCGAGCTCCTCGACGTTCGCGCCCCAGAGCACGGGCGGAGCGTTGAAGCCCAGGTGGTCGGTTATCATCATCAGCGCGCCCTCGGCGAAATCGAGGTTTATTCCGCCGGCGGCGTTTGTGAGAATAAGCTTCTTTATGCCGAGCTTGGCGAACGCGCGGATCGGAAGCACGGTGTCGAGCACGTCGTAGCCCTCGTAGCAGTGGAGGCGTCCCTTCATGAGAAGCACCTTTTTGCCGCCGATCTCCTTGAGCACGAGCTTGCCGCTGTGACCCGGAGCGGTTGACTGCCTGAACGCGGGGATATCCGCGTAGTCGATGACCTTGATGGCTTCGCCCTCGGCAAGCGGCGCGAGGCCTGAGCCGAGTACCACGGCGCAATCCGGAACGCAGCCGAGCTGCTTGCGAATGAATTCTGCCGCGATGTTGAAACCGAAGACGTGTTGTCTCATTACTTCATTCATGATTCTTCCCCCATATTTTTGTCTTTGATTTGATTATATCATAACGGAAAACGCTATGCAACCGGTTTACAGCGCGTTTTCGGAAATCGTGCGGCGCAGGAAGTTCGCGGCGTGGGCGATATCCTCCTCCGGCTTCTCCCCTACCTCGCGCTCGATCGTCAGGAAGCCGCGGTAGCCGATTTCCTTCAGCGCTTTCAGATAGTTCGGGAAGTCGACTCCGCCTTCGCCGAGCGGGAGTTCGCGCCAGCCCCAGCGCGCCGTCGGATCCGGCACGCCGTCCTTGGCGTGGGTGTGGACGATGTAGTCTTTCAGCGTGTAGACGCCGGCGACGGGGTCGTCCTGTATGCACATCCAGAGGTTCGCGGGGTCGAAGTTGACCGCGACGCCGGTGGAGCCGAGCGTATCGAGAAACTCCTTGAGCACTACGCAGGTCTCCTTGCCGGTCTCAAGCGCGAAGTGGGCGTTCATACTGTCTGCGTACTGCGCGAGCTCGTAGCAGGCGGACTGTATCATCTCGTAGTCTTTGTTGTTCTTATCCTCGGGGATATTGCCGACGTGGGTAGTAACGATATTGGTGCCGAGCTCGACGGCGAGGTCGAGTATGCGCCTGGAAAACTCTATCTTCTGCGCACGATCCTGTCCCTCGGCGAAACTGCCTATCTCGCCGCAGAGCGCGGACAGGATAAGCCCGTTAGACTCGATAAAATCGACGAATTCGCGGCGCTGCGCGCTCGTCATATCCGGCGAAACTTCGCCGCCGGTAGCATAGACCTGTACGCCCTGAAGCCCCAGCGCCTTCGCCTTTTTGATTGCGGAACGCACGTCGGTACGGAATCCGTCTGCAAGACATCCGATTCTGAAGGTTTCACTCATTTTGATTACCCCGTTTCTGTGTTATTTGGAGAAATACTCGACCACGCCGTCGGCGATCGCCTTGGCGAGCTTGGCGGTGCTTCCCTCCGTCATCAGCCATTCGGAATCCTTGACGTTGGAGAGGAAGCCGCATTCGAGCAGGATTGACATGAACTCGTGATTGCGGTAGACAAACACGTTCTGATATTTTCCGCCGCGGTTGTTCATTCCGCTGACGTCCGACATCTTATCGGCAACGGTCTGCGCGAGCTTTTGGTTGAAGCCGTAGAAGTAAAGCGCTTCGGTGCCGTTGCCGGAGGCGGACGGACTGTAGTTATGATGTACGCTTATCAGAATATCCACGTTGAAGGAGGAAATCAGCTCAAGGCGCTTCGGGCGCAGCGTGGAGGAGGTTATCGGCGTTCCGTCGACGTAGGACTGGTTGTTCGTGCGCGTCATGAAGACGGTGGCGCCGAGGGATTCGAGCTCCGAGCGGAGCGCGAGCGCGACCTTGAGGTTTTCGTTCGCTTCATATATATTCTTGTTGAGGCCCTTCGCGCCGGCGTCGACGCCGCCGTGACCGGGGTCGAGGCAGATGCGTATGCCGTCGAGCCGCCCGCCGCTCGAGCGGATCGGGTTGCGCAGGCGGACGACGAGCTTGCCGTTATCGTCGAAGTAGCTGGTGAAGCCGTAGAATCCGCCGTTTTTGCTCAGCGTGAAAGAGTAGGTCACTGTGCCGGCCTCTTCGTCCTCGGACGAGGAGGTGAAGCTCATCAGCGGCGAAGAGCCGGCGACCTTCGCTTTGCCCTCGGTATTGCAGAGCGTGAAGTCGACGCGGCTGAAACTGCCTGACGTCGCCGTCGTCGCGGTGGTGTCGCCCGACGGGTAAAGCCCGCGCATCGTGAGCGTATACGGCACCTTCTGCGAGGTATTGAAGGTCAGATACGTATACCTGCCGGAATCGGTCAGAGTCACGCCGGAGACCTTGTTGACGGGGATCTCGCCTTCTTCGACCTCGACGTCGTCCTGGTAAACGCGCAGGCCGCATCTGAGGATATAATACTTCTTCGTCACACCGTCGCCGTTATAGGTCGACTCGCCGACGATGTAGTCCCTGGTGCCCTTCGGCAGCCAGAAATACTGAGGCAGACTCGTATCGCTGTTGACCGGCTCGCCGCGGAAGCTTTCCGCGGTTTCCGCCTTTACGACGGCGATGTTGCCGACGCTGTTCGGTATCGGCTCGACGGTGACGCTCGCGCCGGTCAAGCTCTTGGCAAATCCCTCAAACGACGCGGTGACGCGGGCGGAGCCGATGGAGTACGGTTCCTCCTGCGATTCGGGCACGGTGAACTCGCCGACGAAGGTCGAGAAAACGTTCGCGGAGCCGACCGCTTCGTAAGGAAGCGACTGCTCGGTGAATCTGACCGTTTCGCCGTTGAGCGAGCCGGTAACCTTCGCTCCCTTGCGGGCGACGACGGAGAATTCGACCTTGCTGCCGCCCATGACGGAAATCTGGCCGGTCGGCGCGATATCCTTGATAACAACGAGGTTGTAATTCACGGTGCGCGTAATCGTCTGTCCCTTGTGCTCGACGGTTATCGTGTTTTTGCCGGGCGACAGCTCGATATCGGAAGCGAAGAAGCCGCGCTCGGTCGGCTCGACCTTCTTGCCGTTAATGCGGATATCGAAGTTATTGTCGCAGGTGCCGCTGACGGCGATAGTCGGTAAATCGACGGTTATTCCGTCGGCGGGCGAAGTGAGTTTCAGCTCCTCGTCCGCGATGCCGAAATCGATCGTATTGTTGAAAACCATATAGAGAAGCTCGGCTTCCTCGGAATGCTCGACGAGCGCGTCGTAATCCGAGAATATGCCGCTGACGCTTCCCGCGATGCTCGCGGCGTCATACTGGTTCGCGAGTTCGTAGTATCCGCTCCACTCGGGCGAGGAGCCGATCTTTTCCGCGTCGTAGCCGCAGACGAGGCGGACGCCCGTCCGCTGCTCCACGCTGCGCCACCAGTCGAGCGCGATAAGGAACTCGTCGTTTTCTGCCATCGAGGCGCGGTTATCGACGACTGCGAAGTCCATATATCCCTTCTCGCACCAGGAGAGCGTATCCGCGCAGCCCTTGCCGAGATCGGTATAGCTCTGGTTTATATCTACGCCGCGCGGGTCGGACGTTACCGTCTGCCAGACCCTGTTCGCGCGGATACCGAATCCGATATCGTCAAACGATTCGCCCATCAGCTTCGACACGGAAGCGACGAGCAGGCCTGTGCAGCGGCGGTGAAGCTCCGACGCGGTCATGCCCGGGAAGAGCGTGAAGGCGTCCGGCTCCGCAAGGTTGCGGACGTAATAGATAGGCGCGTCGAGCAGGAAGACGTCCGGCGTGTACTTTTCAATCAAGCTCCGCACCTCGCCGAGAACGAAATCGCGCGCGCCGTCGTAAGACGGATTGAGGCGCCGCGCGCCGTTATCCGCTATGTAAATCCAGGACGGGTCTATGCCGTAGGAAACGACCTGCCGCGACGAGCTCGACGGGTAAAGCAGGCGCTTCCAAAAGCTGCCGCGCACCGTCTTGTACTCCGGCGTGAAGCGGGTTGCGGCGAAGGCGGCTTCGTCGCTCGCGTTGTTTATCAGCAGGACGTCGGTCTCGAGAATCAGCTTGAGCCCGAGCCCTTCGACGCGCTCGCGCAGGTAGCCGGCGACGTCGAAATCCTTATCGGAATATATCGAGGTTTTGAACAGAACGTGAGTGAAGCCGTTGGACACCGCGTAGTCGAGCTGCACGTTCAGCAGCGGAGTCGCGTACTCTTCGTAGCTCCCCTGCTTCGTCTCGCGCAGGTCGCGCTCCGGAACGGTGATTTCCATCGCGCGCATATCCGCCGTTTCGCCCGGCGTCGCGGAGTATTCGGCGGCGAAAAGGTTATCTTCGTCGCGGCGTATCACGGTGTCGTCATAGTTGACGAAGTTCATGAACTTTTCGTAAACGGACGCAGCAAAGCTGCGGGCGTAGCCGTTGAAGAAAACGGCGACGGACGCTCCCGCGACGACGAGTATGACGGCGATGAACGCAATGAGACCGCCTTTTTTCTTTTTGGTCTTGCCTTCCATCAGCAGCTCCCTTGACACGGCCGGACTCCGACCGCATATCTTTCTAATATAATTATACCATATATTCGATTTTACGCAAGGATTTTTTCAATATATTGTTTACAATATCCGGAGAAGGTGTTATAATTTATTTATCAAATGAAAGGAATGATTATATGCTGCTGAAACCGAAAATGAAGATCCTGTTCCAGGGCGACAGCGTCACCGACTGCGACAGAAGCCGCGAAAACGACGATTATCTCGGCTACGGCTACCCCTCTTACGTCGCCGCGGAGCTGAAGGATATGGAGCTGACTTTCGTCAACCGCGCGGTCAGCGGCGAGCGCGTCAGCGACGTCTACGCCCGCAGAGAGAAGGATATTTTCGAGGTCAAGCCCGACATTTTCAGCATTCTCATCGGCGTCAACGACACCTGGCGCAGATACGACGAGAACAATCCGCGCACAGCGGAGGAGTTCGAGACGATCTACCGCGGGCTGCTCGACGAAGTCAAGGAGCGGCTGCCGGGCGTGCCGATCGTCATAATGGCGCCGTTCGTTCTCGAGGTGCCTGATAAGAAGCACTGGATAACCGAGGACCTCTGCTTCAAACAGGACGCGGTACGCCGCATCGCGAAGGACTACGCCGACGTGTATATCCCGCTCGACGAGATATTCAAGGCGGAGTTCGACAGGCACGAGGATATTTATTACCTCTCCGGCGACGGCGTGCACCCGAACGAGACGGGACATAAGCTTATCGCAAAGAGCTGGATAGACGCGGTAAAGTAGTTAACTTCGTGAACTATGATATATCGGCTGCGCCGATATGATATACGCTTTCAGCGTATGATATATTTGCAGGCAAATATGATATACTCGCGTTGCGAGTATTAAGGACCAAACCGCGCCTTTGGCGCAGTTTGAATAATTCAAAACGGCTCCCGAGAGGGAGCCGTTTTTTCATCAATATTCGCGCAGCGAATATATCATATCGCGTCAGCGATATATCATACGCCGGAGGCGTATATCACATCACGCATTGCGTGATATATCACTGCGGCGGCACAACCGCCGCAACATAAGGACAGCCCCTGTTCCCGAAGGAACAGGGGCTGCTTCAACACCAAAATGTGCTAATCAATCAACGATTCGCTTGAGGTCGATTATCTCGCAAATCTCTTTTTGCGGGCGATAACGACGACGGCGGCGGAAGCGATCAGAGCAACGATCGCGATGCCGGCGACAGCGATATCGGAGGTGTTGGGCTGGTCATTGTTGCCGGAAGCGGTGGAGTCGGTAACGGTGAACTTGATCGTGGTGGTCTTGTCGCCGTTCTTGACAACCAGTTCATACTCGCCGGGCTCGGTAATCTCGGTGCCGGGCGTGTAGGGCTTGCCGTTCAGAGTGCCTTCAGCGTCAGCGGGCTCCCAAGTCGGAGCGGGCTTCTCGCCCTTGCCGACGTCATAGGTCTTGCCGTCTTCGACGCCGGTCACTTCGGGCTCGGTCTTCTCGGGCTCTTCAGGATCACTGGGAGTCAGCTTCGGAATGGTAACTTCCTTGGTCTGAGTCTCGAACGCACTGTTCGTGAAGGTGGCATTGTAAACAGTCTTGCCTTCCGCTTCAGTGGTCGCAGGCGTGGTCTCGGAAGTGGCGGTCACGGTCTCAGTCTCGGTCTCGTCACAATCATCAGCGGTGCAGGTGCGGGTCGCGGTGCAGGTGCTGTTATCTTCAGCCCAAGTGTAGGTGGGCTCACCGAAGGTGTGCTCGTGTACCGGAGGCTCGACGCTCTTCTCTCTCTTTTCGACGTGCTCAGGATTGTTCTTGCAGACTCTCTGCTCCCAGCCTTCCTGATCGGCGCAATCTTCCCATTCGCCCCAGTCATGAGCGTCGGGATCGATGTCGATTTCTTCTTCCTTGGTATGATCGGGGTTGATGGAGCAGGCATACTGGATGGAGCCCTTCTCGGTGCAGGTCGCGGGCGTTCTGCCTATCTCGACCCAGTCGTGGGCTTCTTCATCGATGTCGATATCTTCGGTCTTGGTTTCGCCGCACTTGGAGCAAGTGTAGGTGATGGAGCCCTTCTCGGAGCAAGTCGCGGGAGTTCTGGAGGTCTCTTCCCACTCGTGCTCGCACTCGTCAGCGCCGAGCTTGATACCGCCGTTGGTGAGGGCATACTCAACATCGCCTTCGGGATCGATGAACTTGTCAACGACCGCGGTGACCTCATAGAGGCCATCTTCAATGCCTTCGGCAACGTCAAATACGAGAATTCCGAAATAATCGTATACGGCATCGTCGTCAACGTCGACATTGCAGTAACCCTCAACGCCGTTATAAACGACAGCGGACGCGAACGCAACGATGACTTCGCCGGTAGCAGCGTTTTCTTTGTTAAGAACGTAAGTGTTGGGCTCGCCGTCTCTCGCCTGATGCTGAACGGCAAGGTTCTGTTCGAATCTCTTGAAGGTCAGCTTCGCAGGATCGAAGTGGAAGGTAAAGCCAACGCCGGACCAACCGGTGGGCATAAATACCTTGACTCCAACATTCTTCGCGCCGGCAGTAGACTCGACGGTCTCGATGACTATCTTGATCGCATCGGGATTAACCGGAGGCTCTTCTCCGCCTTCCTTCTCTCTCTCTTCGACGTGAGAAGGATCGTTCTTGCAGACTCTCTGCTCGTAGCCTTCCTTATCGGGGGAGTCAGCCCATTCGCCCCAGTCGTGAGCGTTTTCATCGACCGGAATAACTTCGGTCTCTTCAGCGCCGCACTTAGAGCAGACGCGCTTCTGTTCGCCTTCAGCAACGCAGGTCGCGGGAGTGGTTACTTCCCACTCGCCCCACTCGTGCTCGCAGGCGACCGGGGGCTCTTCGCCGCCGGGCAGCTGGATGCCGCCGTTGGTGAGATTATAAGCGATATCGCCTTCGGGATCGATGAACTTGTCAACGACCGCGGTAACTTCCTGGAGGCCTTCCGCACCTTCGGCAACGTCGAATACGAGAATTCCGAAATAATCGTATACGGCATCGTCGTCAACGTCGACATTGCAGTAACCCTCAACGCCGTTATAAACGACAGCGGACGCGAACGCAACGATGACTTCGCCGGTAGCGGCGTTTTCTTTGTTAAGAACATAAGTGTTGGGCTCGCCGTCTCTCGCCTGATGCTGAACGGCAAGGTTCTGTTCGAATCTCTTGAAGGTCAGCTTCGCAGGATCGAAGTGGAAGGTAAAACCAACGCCGGACCAACCGGTGGGCATAAATACCTTGACTCCGACATTCTTCGCGCCGGCAGTAGACTCGACGGTCTCGATCGTGATTTCGATCGGGTCATCCGCCGCAACACTCGCCACGGGAATCGCTATAGCAAGCAGCATAGCGCAGGCGAGGAGGGCAGACATGAGTTTCTTGAATTTCTTCATAACTGCATTCCTTTCTTTTGTTAAGATTGATTGCACTTTATGGCTTCCCATACCATACGCTAATAGTTTACAACATCATTCGGCGTTTGTCAATAGTATTTTTTATGAAAAATATGATTTTTTGCCGTTTTCAGCCGCTGTTTTCACGCAGAGAAATCCGCTTTTGCCCGAAAAATCACTTCATATTAAGATATTTGCGGCGCGTCGCTTCCCCGCCGCGGATATGGCGCTCGGATTTATTCAGCTCGAGCACTTCCCTCACCTGCCGGTAAAGCGACGGACTTATCTCCGCGAGCCGCTCCGAAACGTCCTTGTGGACGGTGCTCTTGCTTATACCGAACCGTTTCGCCGCGGCGCGGACCGTCGCGCCGCTTTCGATTATGTATTCGCCGACCTCAACGGCGCGGCGCTCATGCGCTCCGTTCATATATGACCGACCTGCCTTTCGGTCAAATATATGCGGGCGGGCGCTGGGTTATGACGGGACGGGCGCGGCGGGGATATATTGAAAAAGGCGCGTATTCAGAGTTTTGGAGTCGCCGTCTGCTCCGAATACACACTTTTTCTTTTACAATGACGTTTTCTTTAAGATCCTTCGACTTCGCGGCTTTTAGCCGCTCCGCTCAGGATGACAGGAACGAAACGTTTCCGCTTAATTGCGCGGGCGATTGATAATCGCCCCTACGATCCGCGCCTTGGCTCCCTCTGAGAAGGGAGGCAAGCGGACGAGCGATGCTCGTCCCTGCCGCAATGCTGTGTAACAAAACGGCTCCCCCGATTCAGGGGAGCCGGTCAAGGCGTTCGCGCTATGACTGCGATTGCTGCTTCGGCGCGAGGTATCGCGTGTAAATATAGTCGAGCTTAATCTCGTTCGTGCTGAAAATATACGACTTGTCGTTCTTCTCGAAAAAGCAGAAGTAAAGCCGCGCGGAGTCGCCCTCGCCCAGCTCCAGAAGCCGCAGCGACGCGCCGTTGCCGTAGGTTATCGTTACGCTCTCGCCTTCGCCCTCCGGGACGCTGAAGCGTTCTCTGCCGGGGCCGTAAACGCAGATGCACTGATAGACTTCGTATCCGTTCAGGGCGTCGAGCTTGTAGCGGCCGGAGCCGTCGACAACGTAGGCGGAATCGTGCTTGTAAGCGTAGTTCGTCGCCTCGGAAAGCGATGAGCAGAGCTTCGAGAAGCGCTTCCAATACGACATATTCCACCAGAACGAGAAGATCATGCCGGCAAAGAAAAGCGCGACGATTCCGATCGTCAGAAGCGTCTTGTCTCTGCGGCGGCGGCGCTTTTTCCCGTTCTCCCGAATCGGCTTGTAAAGGTCGGTTTCCGGCGTTTCTTCGAGTTCCGTTTCGGCCGCGTTTTCGATTTCGTTCACGTTATCCATGGTTTACCACGCTTTCAAATTATTCGTTCTTTTCGCGCTTGAGATAGCGTCCGTTCAGGTATTGGAGACTTATTCCCGACGCGACGAAATTGTGCTTGTAGCCGTCACCGTCGGAGAAGCAGAAACAGAGCTTCGAGCCGTCCTCATCGTCCATCTTCACGAAGGTCAGCGTCGCGCCGTTGCCGTAATCTATCGTGATGCTGTCGCCTTCCGGCACGCTCCTGCGCTCGTCGCCCGGGCCGTAGACGCATACGCACTGGTACACTTCGTAGGTGTTTTCGCCGGTAAGTCTGTAAGTCTCCGTCCCGTTATTCACGGTTGCGGAATCGTGCTTATAGGCGTAGGTCGTAGCCGCGGACAGCTCCGCGCAGAAATCGCTGAAGCGGTTGCCCGCGCTTATCTTCCGCCAGAGCAGACCGCCGATTGTTCCGAGGACAATCACAACGGCGACGATAAGCGCCGCGACCTTCCACTCCTTGCGGAGCTTGCCCTTGCGCTTGCTCTCGTTATTCTTAACATAGTCGTACATTTCCGCCATGTCGTTATCACCTTTTAGTTATAAATCGTTCTTTTATTATAAATGATAATCGCGAAAAAGTAAAGAACGTTTTTGAGTACGTTCAAAGCCGCACCCCGTCGGGATGCGGCTTTGGTCGTTTTATTATGCAGCGGGTGCGGGAGCACCCGCTGCGCTCGGGATGACGTTGCGAATCAGAGCTCTTCTTCGCTCACGAGTTTCGCCGCGACGCGGAGGATCC
>JAFZXI010000116.1 GCA_017616855.1 Clostridia bacterium
CGGAGCGCTGCTCGACGGCAGGGCGACCGCGATCGTCGCGCCCGCCGCCGCATGTATGGACACCACCCTGCCGCCGGAAACGCTGAAGAAACGCACCTTCCCGCTCCGCGCCGGCGGCGAATACGACCGCGACTCCGTCGTTTCGGCGCTGCTCGGCGGCGGCTACACCCGCGTCGACACCGTCGAAGGCGTCGGGCAGTTCGCCGTACGCGGCGACATCATCGATTTCTACCCGCCGTCCGACAGTCCGCTGCGCCTCGACTTTTTCGACCGCGCGCTCGAAAGCGTCAACCGTTTCGACGTCTATACCCAGCGCCGCGGCGAAAAGCTCGGCGCCTGCGAGATAACCCCCTGCGCCGAATGCGCGCCCGACGACGCCGCGGCGTTTGAAACCGCCCTCGCCTCCCTCGCGAAAAGGGACGAAGGCGCCGCCGCGGACCTTGAACGGCTCCGCGCCTTCGGGCGTCTCCCCTCCTCCGACAAATACCAGAAGCTGATAATGCCCGACGCGGCTACGCTCGCGGACTACTGCGCGGACGCGCTCGTCTTCATCGCCGAGCCGCACGCCTGCGCCGAGCGCGCGCGCGAATCCGCCTCCGTCTGGCGCGAGGAGCAGACCGCGCTCATCGAAAGCGGCTCCATAGCGGGCGGCGAGAACGGACTGCGGCTGAAATACTCCGAGTTCGTCTCCGTTTACGGCGCGCGCGCCTCCTTCCTGCTCGAAGACCTGCGCCGCGGGAGCGGAGAGTTCAAACGCGACTTCGAGGAGCGTATCCCCGTCCGCACCACCGGCGCGTGGCAGGGCGGGCTCGCACAGCTCGACGAGCTGCTGGCCTCCTACAAGCGCAAGGGCAGCAGCGTGCTGCTCTTCGCCGGAAGCGAAAAGAACGCCGAATACATCGCCGGATACCTGCGCGAAAACGGCTTCAACGCCCGCTTCCTGCACGAGCCGGAAAGCGTCGACCCCGGCGTCGTCACCGTCACCGACGGCTTCTTCTCCTCCGGCGTCGAATACGAAAGCGAAAACGCCGCGATAGTCACCTGCGGCGAGCTCCCCTACGTCCGCAAAAAGCGCGCGAAGCTGCACAAAAAAGGCGCCGCGATAAACTCCCTCGCCGACCTGCACGAGGGCGACTACGTCGTCCATTCCTACTACGGCATCGGGCTTTACGAGGGCGTCGAGCAGCTCACGTTCGAGGGCGTCACGAAGGAATATATCAAAATCAAATACGCCGGCACCGACTCGCTTTTCGTGCCGGTAAACCAGCTCGACCTGGTCTCCAAATACATCGGCTGCAGAGGCGAAGGCGCGGTGCAGCTCTCGAAGATGGGCGGCGCCGCCTGGAAGAACGCCACGAAGCGCGCCAAGGCCGCGGCGAAGGACCTCGCCAAAGAGCTGATAAAGCTCTACGCCGAGCGCACGAGCCGTCCCGGTCACGCCTTCTCCCCCGACGGCGAATGGCAGAAGGAGTTTGAGGCGGCGTTCCCGTTCGAGGAGACCGACGACCAGCTCCGCTGCGCCGAGGAGGTCAAGGCGGATATGGAAAGCACCGTCCCGATGGACCGCATACTCTGCGGCGACGTCGGCTACGGCAAGACGGAGGTCGCGCTCCGTGCCGTCTTCAAGTGCATCGCCGACGGCATGCAGGCGGCGATCCTCGTCCCGACGACGCTGCTCGCGCTCCAGCATTACAACACCGCGGTGCGCCGCTTCGAGCGCATGCCGGTGGAGATCGAGTTCCTCTCCCGCTTCAAGACGAAGAAGGAGCAGAACGATATAGTCAAACGCCTCGCCGACGGCAGATGCGACCTCGTCATCGGCACCCACCGCATACTTTCAAAGGATATACGCTTCAAAAACCTCGGGCTGCTCGTCATCGACGAGGAACAGCGCTTCGGCGTCGCGAGCAAGGAGAAGCTGAGGCAGCTCTGCAAGGGCGTCGACACGCTGATGCTCTCCGCGACTCCGATACCGCGCACGCTGAATATGGCGCTCTCCGGCATACGCGACCTTTCGATGCTCGAGGAGCCGCCGGTCGACCGCCAGCCCGTCATGACCTTCGTCGCCGAGTATTCGCCGAAGCTCGTTTACGGCGCGATCGAGCGCGAGCTTTCGCGCGGCGGGCAGGTCTATTACCTCTACAACCGCGTCGAAGGCATCGAGCGCGTCGCGGCGCGCATCGCCGAGCGCTTCCCCGACGCCGCCGTCGCCGTCGCCCACGGGCAGATGGACGAGGACGAGCTTTCGGATATATGGTCCGCGGTCGTCGACGGCGAGATACAGATACTCGTCTGCACGACGATAATCGAGACCGGAATCGACGTCCCGAACGTCAACACCCTTATCGTCGAAAACGCCGATATGATGGGGCTTTCGCAGCTCCACCAGCTCCGAGGCAGGGTCGGCAGGAGCGCGCGCCGCGCCTACGCCTACTTCACCTTCCGCAAGGACAAGGCCATCAGCGAGGTCTCCGAAAAGCGCCTCGCGGCGCTGCGCGAGTTCACCGAGTTCGGCAGCGGTATCCGTATCGCGATGCGCGACCTCGAGATACGCGGCGCGGGCAACCTCATCGGCTCGCAGCAGAGCGGACACATGGACGCCGTCGGCTACGACCTCTACATGAAGCTCCTCGCCGACGCCGTGCGCGCCGAAAAGGGCGAGGCGCCGGAGATACGCGACGCCGACTGCTTCGTCAACCTGCCCGTCTCGGCGTTCATTCCCGAAAGCTACGTCGCCTCCGAGCTGACGCGCATCGAGCTTTACCGCGACGTCGCCGCCGTCGCCTCCCGCGAGGACGCGGACGCGGTCCTTTCCGAGCTGCGCGACCGCTTCGGAGAGCCGCCGAAGTGCGTTTCCGACCTCGTCGGCATCGCCCTGCTCCGCAGCGAGGGCAACCGCCTGAAGCTCGACGAGATCTCCTACCGCCAGGGCGGCCTGTGCGTTATTCCGACCGAGCCGGACGAGCGCGTGCTCGGGCGCGCGGCGCTTATCATCGGCTCCGCCGCTTCGGTCAAAATCGGAGCAAAACCCTATCTTTATATAAAAAATGTTGACAAGCGGCAAACTTTGAGTATAATTGAAGAAGTATTAGATAAATACAGAATGGCTCAATATGTACCGAACGAGCCGAGCGACGGCGAAAACGCCTCCGGCTCTCCGGCATGAAAGGACTGTCAAGTTAAATGAAAACCTTAAAGAAAATCGTTTCCCTCATCGTTATCGCCTGCATGATAGGCGCGCTCACCTTTTCGCTGAGCGGCTGCGGACTCACCACCCGTACCGCCGGAACGGTGGACGGCGAGGATATTCCCGCGGGAATGTACATATACTTCCTGCACTCCGCGCTGTATTCGCTTGAGCAGCAGTACCAGTACGGTCAGCTCTCCAGCGAGTATTCGAGCGAGGACGAAAGCTCCGACGCGTCTTCGGCAGAATCCTCCGAAGAGCCCGCCGACGAGTCCTCCGAGGAAGCCGACGTCGATTCCTCCTCCGCTGAGGAAGAGTCCTCCTCCGCCGCCGAGGCCGAGTCCTCCAGCGAGGAGAGCGTCGACACCAATCCCGCGACCATCTGGGACGCTATCGTCGAGAACAAGACCGCGAAGGATTACGTCATCGACAAGGCGTATGAGAACTGCGCCTGGGTCATCGTCATGGAAAAGAAGGCCGCCGAATACGGCATCGAGCTGACCGACGAGGACAAGGCCTCCATGGAGACCACCTACTCCAACAACGGCGGCAAGCTCGAGCTTGAGGAAAACCTCAACGCGATGGGCGTTTCCTTCTCCACCTACGAGCGCATCGTCAAGGCGGGGCTCATTCAGACGCACCTCAAGGAGCTGCTCTTCGGCTCCGAAAGCAAGGACGCCATCAGCGAGGACGCCAAGAAGGCGGAGTATGACGAGAATTACCGCCGCGTCAAGCACATCCTCTTCAAGACCAACGACCTGAAGGACGACACCGACGAGGACGGCAACGTCACCAAGTCTGTCGACGAGAAGAAGGCCGAGATAAAAGCCACCTACGAAGCGGTCCTCAAGAGAGCGCAGGCGGGCGAGGACTTCGAGGCGCTGATCGAGGAATACAGCGACGACAGCATGGATAAGGATAAGGGCTATATCTTCAAGAAGGGCGATATGGTCACCGCGTTCGAAGAGGCCGCCTGGGATCTCGCCGTCGGCGAGATCGCGACCTGCGAATCCACTTACGGCTGGCACATCATCAAGGCGTATGACAAATACGAAAAAGAAGAATACATGAACGACACGCTCGCCGATTTCATCAGCGACTACGAGAACGAGAAATACACCGAGGTCGAGGATAAGTGGATCTCCGAAGCGGAGGTCAAGAGAAGCAGCGGCGCGATCCGCCGTTACAGCCCCTCCGATATTTACGAGGACAACAGCATCGCCTCCAACGTCTCCGCGCAGATAGCGTATTACAACTCCTACTACTCCGCGCTGCTGGCGTCCAACAACGGCTGATAACCGGACCTGAACCGGTATAAAAGCCCGCCCTTTCGGGCGGGCTTTTTGTTGTAAAGGAAAACCACGCGATAGTCGCGTGGTTGGAAAAAGGTTAACCGATA